>CAMOCK010000119.1 GCA_946610645.1 uncultured Bacteroidales bacterium | reverse complement strand
TACTTTGCGACACGGCGCATCGGAAAGACGATTGAGCGGTTGAACCAATTTGCGGCCAAGGCCGAACGGGGCGAAGCGTTCGACGAGACGGAGTCGTTCCCCCACGACGAGCTTGGGGCTATTTCCGACCACATCGTCAAACTTTATGCACATAAGCGTCAGCTAACCAACAACATCAATCACGAGCTAAAGACCCCTGTTGCCTCCATCCAGGCATGTCTCGAGACCTTACTATCGGGCATCGAATTGAGCGAAGAGAAACGCCAGGAACTGCTTGGGCACTGCTATGCCAACACCGAGCGTTTGCGCAGACTGCTGTCGGACGTGTCACTCATCACCCGCATGGAAGACGGCAGCCAGCTCATTGACTGCGAGGAGGTGGCAGTCGACGAGATGTTGAACATGATTGCCGAGGAACTTGAGGCATTGCCCGACGACCAGCGCATGAAGCTACATCTCGACATCAAAGAGCCTATCGTGGTTTATGGAAACCCTTCATTGCTCAACTCTATATTCAGCAACTTGACCGAGAACGCCCTCACCCATTCAGGTGGGCAGAACATCTACATCTCGTTGCTGTCGCACGAGCGCGGATTCTACCGCATCAGTTTTGAGGACGACGGCTGCGGCGTAGATGAAGAAAAACTCCCACGCCTCTTCGAGCGTTTCTATCGCGTCGACAAAGGGCGCTCGCGCCAGCGGGGCGGCACTGGTTTGGGGCTTTCCATCGTCAAACACGCCGTGCTATTCCATAACGGCACCATCAGCGTGAGCAATCGTTCCGCCGGAGGGCTAAAGTTTGAATTCACCTTGCCCGATGTTTCGGCTCGAAAAGAATGAAGAAACGTCTCTGGAAGTCTCAAAAAGCAAGCTCCCCGACTTGGCCATCATACTGGTCGTCATCCCTTAATGTCGGGATTCCAGCACATCCAACATAAAAGCATACTCTAACGCCACTTCCTTATAGCCCTCGAAGCGTCCTGAAGCGCCGCCGTGGCCGTAGTCCATTTCGGTCTTTAGGTAGAGCGGATTCTTGTCTGTCTTCAAGGCACGCAGTTTGGCGGCCCACTTGGCGGGTTCCCAATACTGCACCTGGCTGTCGTGCAAGCCTGTGGTAATCAGCATGGCGGGATAGTCCTTGGCTTCCACATTGTCATAAGGCGAATAGGAAAGGATGTAGTCGTAATACTGCTTCTCGTTGGGGTTGCCCCATTCGTCATACTCGCCCGTGGTGAGCGGAATGCTCTCATCAAGCATCGTGGTAACCACGTCCACGAAAGGCACTTGTGCGATGACACCTTTCCACAAATCAGGACGCATATTGACGACCGCGCCAACAAGCAAACCGCCAGCACTGCCACCCATGGCGAACATCTTTTGCGATGAGGTGTAGCCTATATTAATAAGGTGCTCCGCACAGGCGATGAAATCGAGGAAGGTATTTTTCTTGTTCAACATCTTGCCGTCCTCGTACCATTGCCGTCCCATCTCCTCGCCACCGCGAATGTGGGCGATGGCCCAAACGAAGCCTCTATCCAATAGACTCAAACGCGCCAATGAGAAATAAGCATCCATACTGGAACCATAGGAACCGTAACCGTAGAGCACAAGCGGATTTTCGCCGTTTTTGGCCAAACCTTTCTTATACACAATCGACACCGGCACCTGAACGCCATCATGCGAAGGTGCCATCAGACGCTCTGTAACGTAATCGTTTGGGTTGTAGCCACCAACGATTTCCTGCTGCTTGAGCAAGGTCTTTGTGCGTTTTTCCATATCAAACTCGAAAACCGACGACGGCGTAGTCATCGATGTGTAGGCAAAGCGAACCGTTGTGGCCTCGAAATCGGGGTTGGCGCCCACGCCGGCTGTGTAGGCCGATTCGCCAAAATCGATGTAATAGTCGGTCGCACCATCCCAAGTCTTCACACGGATTTTCACCAAGCCACCTTCACGTTCCTCAATGACGAAAAAACGGCTGAAAATCGTGAAGCCTTCAATCATCACCTGCTCACGCGGGGCTATGACTTCTTCCCAATTCGGCTTTTCGGTCTGCCCGATGGGTGTCCGCATGATCTTGTAGTTCTTCGCCCCGTCGGCGTTGGTCTGGATATAGAAATGCTCGCCGTAGTGGTCGATGCCGTAAAGCATGTCGGGTTGGCGTTGTTGAAAAACGCGGAAATCGCCTTCGGGCTGGTCGCTTTCCAAAACCTGACATTCTGATGAAAGTGTCGATTCAGAATTGATAATCAAATATTTCCTCGATTTTGTCTTGCTGATATAGGTGACAAACGTCTCGTCCGCTTCCTCGAAAACCGTCACATCGTCTTTGGGGTCCGTTCCAAGCCGATGCCGCATAATCTTGCAAGGTCGCAAGGTTTCGTCTTTCACGCCATAGAACAATGTCTTGTTATCGCTCGCCCAAACCACATTGCCCGATGTGTTTTCTATCGGGTCGCCAACGAGTTCACCTGTCTCCAAGTCCTTGACAAACACCGTGTAAATCCTACGGCTCACCGTGTCCACCGAATAAGCCAAAAGCCTGTCGTCTTCGCTCAGGCTCACCTCGCCGATTTGGAAAAAAGCGTGGCCCTCGGCCAAAACATTTCCATCAAGGATGATTTCCTCTGGCGCGTCGAGACTGTGCTTCTTGCGGCAATAGATGGGATATTCCTTGCCTTCCTCGAAGCGGGTGTAGTGGTAATAGTCGCGGATTTTGATGGGTACGGAGTTGTCGTCCTGCTTGATACGACCCGTAATTTCCTTAAACAGCTGTTGCTGAAGCGGTTCGGTGTGTTTTAGGCAGGCATCGGCGTATTGGTTTTCGGCTTCGAGGTAAGCGATAACTTCGGGGTTTTCGCGCTCGTTGAGCCAATAATAGTTGTCGATTCGGGTGTGGCCGTGCATCGTCATCGCGTGCGGATGGATGGTGGCACGGGGCGGGGTAGGAACGGGATTGTATTCCATTGCATTGAAATATTGGAGTTTCACGCCTTTTTCAAAAGGATGACATAAACCGGGAAATGGTCGCTGTAGCCGCCCATCCACACTCCGCTGCCGAAGGTGCGGAAGGGGTAGCCGTTGTACTTTCCGCCATGCTGTTTCAGGAACTCCTTGTTGTGCACCTTCGCGTTCTTGAATTGGTAGCTGTCGTAGCCGTTGGGTAGCAGGGCAGGGGTGAGGATTATCTGGTCGAGCACGCCGGGCACGTCGCGGTAGTAGTTCGTGCCGATGCCTTTTTTGTGGAGGTCGTACATGGGGTTGTAGAACTCGCCGTCGCGCAGGTCTTTCATGTTGCCGGAGGCCCGCAGGTGCTCGGTGACGGTCCTGTTGTCGGGATAGTCGTTGAAGTCGCCCATCATGATGATCTTGGCATTCGGGTCGTCGCGCATGATGCTGTCGGCGATGTGGCGGCACAGCTCGGCGGCAGCCACGCGGCCCGGCATCGAGCGTTTCTCGCCGCCGGCACGCGACGGCCAGTGCATGACGATGAAGTGCATCGGCTCCCCCCCCAACAAGGCACCCACGCCCACAATCGGCCGGGGGGGGACACC
>CAMOCK010000118.1 GCA_946610645.1 uncultured Bacteroidales bacterium | reverse complement strand
GATAAGCCCCAAAGAGCTGGTGGGGATTTGAAGGGTAACGATGAAGATGTAAACATAAACAAACCAAACGGATACGCTGATGAGGCTGTTGCCCAACGAAAGGTTGATTTCGTTGTTGCGGATGGCTTTTCGGTTGTACTTGCGGAGGAAGCGATTGTATTGGGTCTGCTGCCAGATGGTTCGGATGGCCTTGTTCAGATAGCGGAACACATAGAACAGTCCCGCAAGGAACAGAAGGTTATACAACGACACCCTGAACCCTTCAGTTCCATCGTGTTGGATGAAAGGCTCCACAAAAATCTGCCGATACAAGTCGTTGAACTCAAAGATGTTGAGTGCCCATCGGATGCACAGCGGGAACGACACTAACACCAGCAGCGGGACAACTACATCGTGTATCAGGTCGTAGAACCATGTGGCTGAGAACAACAGCTTTTCCTTGGCTTCGCCTGACAGATAGGTAATTTTGGCCTTGTAGTCTTCCACCCGCTTGTCGAGGCGATGCTCTTTGTACCATAGTAGCATGTGCCAAGTGGTGGCAATGGCAAGGATGGCCGTAAGCAGGAAGAACCACCAAACCAAGATGATGAGTGCCAAGAAGATGTAGCCGGCCCAACTGAAGAACATGGCAATGGCGGTGATGCCAAAGGAGAACCAGCCAATGATGGCATCGGTCCGCTCCGAATGCCTGCTCCGTCGCAGATTGGAGATCAACTGCCACACGGTCATAATCAGCAGAAGGGGAGGGAAGATGAAATTCAGGAAGGCGTTGGGCAGGAAAAGCACCCGACAGCTGATGACGAAGAGTGCCGTGAAAATGGTGGACAGGTAGCTTCGAATGCCGTGTTTGAGGTTTTGGGGTTCCAAACGGATGAGCTGTGCCGTCATGATGGCCATCAGCAACAAAATGAAGGTGTGCGCCAAGCTGAGGGCCTTGGCCGTCCTGTCGTCCGATGTGGTCTCGTAGCTGAGCACGATAAACAGGACGCAGGCCAACAAAAGGGCGATATAGCGTCTTTGCTCTTTGGCTACTGCTTGATTCAGCGGTTTCACGAGACGGTAGACAATCCGCATCAGCAGGGTGGCAATGCCCCAAAGGACGAAGAAGGATAAAATATAAACCACCAACCAAAACAGCGTCGCCGAGTTGTTGAAACGGCTGTCCTTTTCATTACTGCCCGTTTCGCCGGTGTTTGACCATTTTTGGAAGAAATTCGAGGAGAATTTCTCGTCCATGGCGTCTTTGGCCTGTCGCCAATAGGTACCTGGGTTCTTCAGGATGGTTCCCCAAGGAGTTTGGCCGTCTAAGAACACGTTTTTTTGTAGGATCTTATAGTAATCCTGTGCATAATCGTAAGATTCTTTCATGCGCAGCCAGGCTTCGATGTAGTAGGTGCTGTCGGACATGACCACTTCGCGCGTCTGGGCATAGATTCGCAGCAGTTGCGAAGCGTAGAAAATGCATGTGTCGCGTTCCATCTGGCCCATTTCGCTCAGGATGAAGGGCGAAGTGCTTTTCGCTTTGGCATCTGTGTCCCGCATCGCTGTCGGGGCAACGAGGGTGCCTCCCTGCTCGGTCAGTTGCTCTTGCATGAGGGTTTTGTCGTGTGCCAGCAGGGCATCAATCGTGTCGTCGAAATAGGCAAGGCTGTCGCCGATGGCCAACGAACCACCTGCCAATGTGTCCTGCGATGCGATGATGGCCATGATGAGGTCCACCTGCTCATACAGTTTTTGTTCCAAGAGGCTTTCGTTGTTCTGCAAGTGGGCATCCAATGTGTCGTTATGATAGGCGAGGCTGTCGGGCACCAAGTCCACTTCCTTCAACTCTGGGGGAAGGCGGCGCAGCGCTTCAATCAGTCGCGCATAGCGGTCGATTTCGATGTTCAGCTTCGTCACGATGCGGTCGTAGGGCGTGCGGTTCTTGTTGAAGTCCTCGTATTCCTGGGTCACTTTCTCCAGCGCATAGCTGATGTCGAAGGTGTAGTCCTGCTTTTGGGAATAGAGCATGAGCGACAGGTCGTTGCATTTCTTGGCAATCTCCACCATCCTCTGGCGCTGCCCTTCGTAATGCTTCTTCAACTCGTCTTGCGTTTGTGAGATTTGCTGGTAGTCTTGGAACAGCTCGCGCCTCAGGTTGGCCAAGGTGGCGTCCAAATCCATCCCGGTGAAAACGGCCAAGGCCGGCACGGCAATGGCTAACAATGCCGCAAGGATGTATACAACTTTGCACTTTTTCATGATAAGTAACTATTCAAATTAAACTGTATATTCTTTTGACACGGGACGCGGGACTTCTATTGGTGACCCTGACCCTGACCTCTGACCCAGAGTCACCGCTTTAGGTGAAAATAGGTCATGGTCAATGGTCATGGTCAATGGTCATGGTCAAAAAACTCGCGTCTTTTATGTAAACTAAACCTGCTCATATACTTATTTGTTGCTTTTTTTGGTTTCCGCCACGAAACAGGCCACAAGCCCGTAGGTGATGGTCGGGCGTATCCAGATTTCGGTGAGCGAATACGCGGTGAATTCATCGGTAGGCTCAAGAAGGATGTCGATGTTATAAAGTACGGCGATGAGCATGTCGATGATGCAAATCAGCCAAAGGTTTCGCTTGGTGTAGCCCTGCCAGTCTTTGCGGGCATAGAAGTAGGTCAGTAGGATGAGCAATGCCACCGACAGCGTTAAACACGCCAAGCTGATGGGGTAGTAGGCCAGCTGGGGCGGGAAGAGGATATCGCGCAACAGCACCGTGATGCCGACGGAGACGGAGCACCAATAGTTGAACTGCTTTGCTTGGAGACGGTTGAAGAAATACATCCAAATCATCACCACGCAGGCGATGTAGAATATGTTGAGCACCATCTCGGGCCAGGTTTCCTTAAGTCCGAATTTGAAGATGCCGTAAAGCATCGTACCCACCGAGAGCGTAGCAGCCAAGGCGGTGATAATGATGTCAACGACCTTGGTTCTTTCTTTGAATCTTGTTTGCATCATTGTTTGTTGTGTTGTTGCTGTTGTAAGTGGCTGAATCTTACGATTATAATCTTACCCTTCGGGACTGCAAAGATATGGAATCAATCCGAAATATCATGCAACCTTCAAGGTGAGGGCCGTTTTTTTTGATGTTCTCGTGTTTTGCGTTCCATGTGTTTTTTCCTGTCTTCATTGCCTGCTCGGAAAGCGTTGCTTGGTTCCAACGATATCCTCGAGGTTGTTTACCCTGTCCAGGGAAGCCGTATGTTTGGAAGCTCCAATTCGTTCACGTCTTGAAGGTCATACTCAATTCCGTTATCCTCCATTTCCTTCAGGAACGCATTCACAAAGACGGGGCTTGAAAATGCCTGGAGAAAATCGAGTGTGAACCGCCCGTTGACGGCAGATATTTCTATGATCAAGCCACTCGAGGCCGGACTTGTCCACGCCCTGAAATCGCGGATATACTGTTCGGCTTCCTTGTAGTTTGCCTTTCCAACATAACTCACAGTGGCGGTGACGAGTCGTCTGGTAAGGCTATTGACGTAGGTCGTGACGCCAATCCTTTCCTGGTCACTTTCTTTGGAAAGAATCATGCGGCTGATTCCGGCGGCGGAGGCAACGCCCGAAAGCACGACTTCTTCCTGGGTCTGGGCAAAGACCATGCCTCGGTAAGCCGTGGCTTGCCTTTCGATGGGCCAGTCGCGCATCTTCTCCTTGTACTCCAGCATGACTCCTCCAACCAAGCTCTGATGGGCCAACGGCGCATGAAGTGCGTTTCTTTGATTCACGCATAGCGCGATTCTGATGGTGCCTTTTGCTTCAGGATACATCTTCGCGATGGCGCGACTGAGAAGAAGCGCAACCATTGTTCCGGGGCTTCCATCGTTATCCAGATTGAATCTCATGAACTCGGCTTCCGATATGGCAATGCTATAGACGGTAGGCCTGTCGTCGTTTTCGAGTCCGGCTGCGGAGATGAGATTCAGTGCATCGGACATTTCAATGCGCGGAGGCATAGGAAGATCCGTCCTGTTTGCCACCGGGTCGACCCATTCGTCTGTTGGGATTTCATCCCCCAGCAAGCGGACGCCCTCCTCTTTCGGAATGACTTGGTATCGCTCGGAGCAATAATAATGCAACAGCGTTCGGATGATTTCATAGGCTCCGGTGCCGTCGGTCATGGCGTGAAAGACATCCAGTATGATCCAGTTGTCCCACCAGGAGAAGGCAATCATCTGATAATTGGAATGTTCTGAGTTCAGCTCAACGCCATGAAGCGAATGGGTAACGACAACAGGACGACGGTTTTCCGCGAAGATGTATTGCCCGTCTTTCTTTTGCAGTTCGACACAAAAATACGGATACCGCTTCATCGTCATGTTCACCGCATTGCGAAGTGCATCCGAATCGATCAGGTCGCGCATTCGGATCCTGATCCTAATCTCGTTTGGGTGTTCCTTGGTTGTTGCATAAAGCCCACGCAACTCCGTAAATAGCTTCTGTTCCATATTCCTCTCGACCATTATTTATCGATGTGTTTGTGATGAAGTAATTGTGCAATGCAAAACTACATATTTTTGACGTGGGAATTTGCTAAAAATCAAATTATATTGTCTTTTTGCGTCATTTTTTTCGTGGATGTACACGATGCACAGGATCCAGATGCAAAGCGCATAGACGCCATCGGCTGTCTATGCCACCGCTGTGCTGGATTTCTGGGTTTCTGCAAAAACTGGGAATTCCGGCTTGGCCAGGGTTTTTCCGTCATTTACTGGGCAAGTGCTGGGGGATTCAAAAAAAAGTTGTACTTTTACAGCCCGAAACTTAAGTGATGAAAACACGGCATCTCATAGCATTTTGCCTTCTCGCCTTGATGGTTTGCTCGTGCCAGAAGCCTGTCGAGTATCCCATCGAGCCGCATATTGGGTATCAAGGGCTTGCCTATCTCTTCAACGACGACAGCACCTTCAGTGGCCATGTGGTTGTGTCGTTTTCCTATACCGACGGCGACGGCGACCTCGGCCTCGACGACACCGACACACTCGCGCCTTTCGGCATCGGCGGCACACATTATTACAACATGCTTGTCGACTACATGAAATGCATCAACGGCGAATTCGTGAAAACCCCGCTTTTGGGTTGGAACGCGCAGACGCAAACCTACGACACCGTGTCGTTCAACGCACGCTTCCACCGCCTGCGCGACAACGACGAGCCGAAAGCCATCAGCGGCACGATGGAATACACCCTGCCGGTGCAGAACCCGCTCTCGCCCAACGACACCATCAAGTTCGAAATCCGAATCCTCGACCGCACCTTGCACGAAAGCAACGTAATCCAAACCGAACCGATCTATGCTAATCCAATAATACAATGAAAAGATTGTCCTTTATACTGGCCATACTCTTGCTGCCCTTCGTCGCGATGAAGGCGCAAACCCCAGGCGAAAACATCGACGTGGACCATTACGAAATACATCTTTGGGACTTCGATTTCGCCAACCAAACTTTGCAAGGCGAGACCTTCATCGATTTCACCGCGACGGCCAACACAAACACCGCCGTCCTTGAGTTGAAGAGACTCGCCGTTACCGATGTGGCCTGCGATCTTTATGGCGTGCTGAGCTTCAACCAAGAGGGCGATTTCTTGACCATCGTCTTCGATGAGACGATGGAGGCCGGTTCGAGCGCCACCCTCGATGTGCGCTATGGCGGCTCCACCTTCAACGAGAGTTGGGGCGGTGTGCATTGGTGGGGACAGTATGTCTATAACCTCGGCGTGGGCTTCGAAAGCCAGCCCCACAACCTCGGCAAGACTTGGTTCCCCTGCGTGGACGACTTCACCGACAAAGCCACCTACGACGTCTTCATCACCGCCACCAACGACAAGAAAGCCATCGGTGGCGGCAATCTCGTTGAATCCATCGACAACGGCGACGGCACCACCACTTGGCATTGGCACACGCCGCAAATGATCGCCACCTACCACATCTCCTTTATTGTCGGCGACTTGGTGCTTTGGCAAGACACCTATCACGGCATCGAGCGCGACATCCCGATCGAGGTTTACACCACACCCGGCTTGAGCGGCAACGTGCCCGCCACCTTCGCTCACATCCACGAAATCGCAGCGTTTTTGGAAGAGAATCTTGGCCCCTATCCCTTCAACCGAATTGGCTATATCAGTACGAGCCTCGGCTGCATGGAACATACCGACAACATCGCCTTGGCTACCAGCGTCATCAGCGGCAACACCGACAACGAGGAATATCTCGCCCACGAGTTGTCGCACATGTGGTCGGGCAACCTCGTGACTTGTTACGAAGCAGGCGATATGTGGCTCAACGAGGGCTTTGCGCAGTTTTGGGGCACGTTCTACCGCGATGCCATTTACGGACCAAAGGCGTTTCAGGACATGATCTCAGCCAAGACAAATGCTATCGCCACATGGTGCAAATCCCCTAACAACTGGATGCCCCTCAACAATATTCCGCTCGACATGACCTACAAAACCAACGCCGTGTATGAACGCGGAGCCGTCATCGTCAATACGATGATGAACTATATGGGCCGCGAGAGCTTCCTTTCGGCCATGCGCCAATATTTCCAACAATATGCCTATCAGGCGGCCACCTCCGAGCAGCTTTGTGAAGCCTTGACACAGTATTCGGGCATCGATATGCAAGGCTTTTTCGACACCTACGTCTATTCGAGCGGAATGCCGCACCTCTATGCCGTGATTGAATCGGTGACCCCGGTGGGCAACCAATACGAGGTGAAACTGAAACTGAACTACCAACACATCGGCGACACACACATCGGGCAAAACAACAAATACGAGGTGACATTTATCGGTCCTGGTTTCCAACTGGCTACCGAAAAACTGACTTGGGACGGATTGCACGAAACTGCCACGGTCATGCTCGACTTTGAGCCCGTGGGCATGGCCAACGACTTCAAAAACAACTGGCTCGACGGCATGACACAGAAAAACATCCTTCTGAAGTCTGCTGCATCGCAAAACTTCGCCTACGTCACAGTGCAAGCCGAAACGGTGACGGATTCGGTGCTCGTCAGCGTGGAAAACCACCTCGTTGAGCCTTACGACGACCCTTTGATTCCTTATCTCACCCTTTCCACGAAACATTTTTGGACCATCAACCGATACGATTTCGGCGAGGCTGATGTGAACGCCTGGTTCGACTATTCCAAAACCAACGATGGCGACATCATCCAAACACAAAACGACTCGGCCACCTTGCTTTATCGCAAGAACGCCTCCGAGCCCTGGCACGAAATCCCATTCACCTTTTATCAGGGAAGCAACTGGAAACAGGGTCGTTTCATCGTAGATGACCTTCAGTCGGGCGAATATGTCATTGCCGCTTGGGACAAGGAAGAATTGGGGAAGGCAGAACACTCGGACATCGCTCGGCAGCTGTGCATCTATCCTAATCCGACCGAAACCGAAGCCACCATCGTATGGGATGCTCCTGCCGACGGTTGCATCCTGATTTGCGACATGAACGGCAAAGCCTTGCAACGTCATGATTTTACACAATGCGAAAACTTGCGGATTTCCATCGGCGAATTGCCGCGAGGATGCTACCTCGTCGAGCGTTGCGACCGAAAGGGCAAAGTGTTGGAAAAAGGAATGTTGATTGTGAAATAACCGAAAAACAACTTGAATATGAGAAAAGCAATAAGTGTTCTGGCTTTGTGCTCGCTTCTGTTGGCGGCCATGGTCTCTTGCGAAAAGGAACAAAAAGAATGGAGCAAGCTTTATGGCTACACCCAAGACGACCTGGTGGGGCAATACAGCTACTCGCAATCGCCTGGTGCTTTTGCCAGCCTGGTGGAGAACGAAAACGCCCACCTCTGCTCCGATGCCGTGGTCAGCATTGCCGCCACTTCGGAACAGAACATCACGTTTGGCTTGTCGTGCCCCGACCACAACTTCCAAAGAAGCTTTTCGGGCAAGCCCTCGCTCATGTCAAACGCCTTTCTCATCAGCATGGGCAGCGAATGGGTGGGCCTGAAACGCTATGCCTTGTCGGCTACGGTGCTGAAGAACGCCCAAAACGACATCAGGCTTGAGGGCTTCGTCAGCGAAAACCATTACGAGCGCTTCTACAATGCGGATGAGGAAAGGTATGACACCGTCTTGTCCAACAGCGTGAATTATTATTTCGATGTCATTAAAAACTAAATACTTACAACAATGAAAAAAGGACTAATCACTTTGGCTGTCCTCGTGATGGCTTTAGGAAACGCCGGTTTCGCACAACGCAAGACCAACTACAAATCCAACGAAAAAGCAATCGTTTTTAGGCACTACGGCCTTCGCAACGACGACATCAGGCCCGAGCAAGCCATCTGCAAAACCACATACGGCGAAACCTACAAGTATTCGTACACCTATGACGAGTATGAGTTCTGCCTGCTCGAAACACTCATCGAGGTGAACAAAGGCACCGGTTATGAGCCCTCGGAGATGATTACTTACGAGTATGACTTTTCGGGCAACCTTCTTGAAATGAATGAGCTGGAATGGGAAGACGGCTTCTGGGTGGAAGACCTGAAGGCTACCTACACCTACAGCGAAGACGGAATGGAAATCGTATACCAGAACATGGACAACGGCGTGTGGGAGAACGCCGTGAAAGCCGTCTACAACTACAACGGCAACATGACCACAATCCTTTACTGGGATTGGAACGGAACCACATGGTCGTCCGACGAGTTGCACACCTATACCTATAGTGAAACGTCCATCGACGTGCTGAAGCAATACATGCAGGGCGGCGCATGGCAAAACGACGAGAAGGCAACCTATACGTTGGATTTCACCGGTAACGTGACGCAAATCTTCTATGAGACATGGTTGAATACGGCTTGGATTAACGACGGAAGAATCACCTATCATTTTGAGGGCGGTGTGTACAACACCATACTTGAGGAGGCTTGGGAAAACAACGCATGGCATGAGGTTTACCGCTTCGGCTTTGTCTACGAAGACGGCAATGCCGTAAGCGGCACTTGCCTGCATTTGGACAACGGCCAATGGGTTCCCGCCGACGAAGACATAGAGATGGCTTACAACTACAACGCGGCAAGCGATGAATACTATGCCAGCGAAGTGGAAGTGACCTATCTCGACGTGACGACCGTCGAAGAATCCTCTCAAGTCAGTTTCATCGTGTATCCTTCGCCCGCCGAAAGCGAAATCCAAATCCAGTGCGAAGGTTTCCAAAAGGCTGAGATTTATAGCCTTACTGGACAGAAGCTTATGGAAAGCCTGCAAAACAATATGAATGTGAGCCAGCTTTCATCAGGCCTATATATTATTAAGGTGTACGACCTCGATGGCAATTGCGACACGCAGCGTTTCGTGGTGAAATAATAGGTCTCAACTAATAAAATAAAATGACCATGAAAAAGATTGCCATAACAACGAACATTATTAGCCTGCTACTTTTTGTGGGTTTCATGACGGTTTCCTGTAAAAAAGAAAAGAAAGGGTACACTATCGATGACATCGTTGGGGAATACACATTCTCCAATGCCGCCGACGCCTTTGAAGGATTGGAGGCAGATGAGTACACCTATCTTTGCGATGATGCCGTCATTACCATTACCAGTGATGGAAAGAACTCTGTGAAATTCAGACTCTCATGCCCCAGTGAGGAATACAATGCCCGTTTTAACGGGGCACCTTTCCAGAATGAGAACGATTCTGTTATCAGAATGTCGTACGATTATGGCTATGGCAAGTATCCGCCCAATCAGAGCACGGTGACTGCCAAGGTCTCAAAAATGGATGGTAAGATTCGCTTGCAGGGTCATCACTATTTTTATAGTGGATCTTCAAGTTTATCGTATTTCTATTATTTCGATGTGCTCAAGAACTGAGTGAAGCAATGCTGCAATAATATCCCCCGACATACCTTGCATGGCAATCTGTGTCGGGGGATTGTTGTTATTTCTTCAGGGTGATTCTAAAAGTCGTGCCTTCGCCCACCACAGAGGATTTCACGAAAATCTTTCCCTTGTGGTAGTCCTCGATGATGCGTTTGGCCAACGAGAGGCCGAGACCCCAGCCGCGTTTCTTGCTGGTGAAGCCTGGATTGAACACCTGCTTGATTTGCGACTTCGGGATGCCCTTGCCCGTGTCGCTCAGGTCGATGTGGATGTGGTCGCCGTCGTCGATGAGGTCGAGGGTCAGCTTGCCCTTGTCGCCCATCGCGTCGATGGCGTTCTTGGTGAGGTTCTCCAAGACCCAACGGAACAGCGACGGAATCAAGGGCATGACCAACTCGCCTTCCGGCAGGTTGATTTCGAACTCGAATCTCTTGGAGAAGCGCTTCTGCAAGTAATCCATTGTGTCGCGAATGAGGAAACTGATGTCGGTGGGTTCGGGAACAGGCACCGAGCCAATCTTCGAGAAGCGGTCGGCCACGATTTGCAGGCGTTCCATGTCTTTTTCCATCTCAAAGGTGCCAACGAAAGGCTTGTCTTGCATCTTCAGCAGCTCTATCCAGCCCATCAGCGACGAGATGGGTGTGCCCAATTGGTGCGCCGTTTCCTTGGCCATGCCTGCCCATACCTGGTTTTGCTCCGAGCGGCGGGCCGAGCTGAACAGCAGATAGGCGATGAGAATGATAAGCGCGGCCACAACAAACTGGACGACAGGATAGTAGCGCATCTGTTCCACAAGGTCGGAGGTGCGATAGTAGATGCTGGCCTTGCCGGTGTTCATGAACTCAATTTGGAGCGGGTCGTTCTCGTTGCGCATGACTTCCAGCTGGTGGCGGACAAATGCGGTGTCTCGCATCTGGATTGAGTCCAAGTTGCCGAAGCTGAGGATTTTCGATTGGTCTTCGTTGGTGATGATGACGGGCGCACCCACCGAGTTGAGCGTGATTTCCTCCATGAAGTGGTCAATCATGCCTTCCAAAACGGCCTTCAATTCAGTGTAGATCAACGACTCGTTGTAATAAAGGTATTGCACGATGCCGTATCCAGGGTCGATCTTGATGGGCGGGAACTTGGAATAGGTGGCCTTCATCTCCTCGTCGAAGGCCCTCTTGGTGTCTTGGTTGGGCGGCAGGTTGCTCTTGAAGAGGATGTTGTCTTTCGTGTCGGTGACGACCAATGGGATGCTGATGTTGTTGTGCAGGATTTCGAGGTAAACGGCTGTGTTTTCGTTGCTTGAAATGTCGATGAGGCGGCGGTAGGCGTTGGCAAGCAGGTCGACGCGCAGTTGCTCCTGCTCGCTCACCTTGTTGAAGAAATCCTCCGTCGACTTCATCATCATGGCCTGCTGCTCCATGGCGGCGGCCCACATTTTCACCTGCCGCGTTTCCTGCTCGGCGATGGACCGGACGAGGCGGTTGGTGTACCACAACGAGGCTGCGATGAACAGCAAGGCGATGGCCGCCAAGGCCCATTTCCAACGTTTCTTGTTCGTATAGAGGTTCGCTTTCACAACTGTAATCAGATCTTTTTCCTCATCCTTCCCACCGGGATGCCCAATTGCTCGCGGTATTTGGCCACCGTGCGCCTTGCGATGGGGTAGCCTTTCTCTTTAAGCACGAGCATCAGCTGCTCGTCGGTCATGGGGTTGGCCTTGTCCTCGCCCTCCACGGCGTCTTTCAGGATTTTCTTGATTTCGCGCGTCGACACTTCCTCGCCCTCGTTGTTGGTGATGCCTTCGCTGAAGAAGAACTTGAGCTGGAAGGTGCCGTAGGGCGTTTGCGCATATTTGCTGTTGGCCACACGCGAAACGGTGGAGATGTCTAACCCGATTTTGTCGGCCACGTCCTTGAGAATCATGGGCTTGAGCTTGGTTTCATCGCCAGTCAGGAAGTAGTCTTCCTGCAAGTCGATGATGGCTTTCATAGTGGTATAGAGCGTGTTCTGTCGTTGGTTGATGGCATCGATGAACCATCTGGCGGCATCGATTTTCTGCTTCACAAACAATGCGGCTTCCTGCATGTTGCGCGTGTCCTTGCTCTGCGAGAACTCTTCCATCATTTTGAGGTATTGCTTGCTGACGCGCAGCTCGGGCACGTTTTTCCCGTCCAACGAAAGCTCGATTTTCCCGTCCCTGACGGTGACGAAGAAGTCAGGCGTGATGTAGTGAATGTTCTTGGCTCCCGTGCTTGATGCGTCGGCGGGCTTCGGGTTGAGCTTCAAGATGGTGTCCAAGGCGGGTTTCAGCTCGCGGTTGCTGACCTCAAGCTTTTTTCCAATCTTGTCGTAGTGCTTCCTCGTGAACTCATCAAAACAATTCTTGATGATGGCCATGCTGAGTTTGTAGTCCATGTACGGGCTTTGGTTCTCTGCTTGCATTCGTTGCAGTTGGATGAGCAGACACTCTTGAAGGTTGCGGGCGGCAATGCCTGGAGGATCAAGTTGTTGCACAATGTGCAACACTTTCTCCACTTCTTCCTCGGTGGTGGAGAGGTTCATCGTGAAGAGCAGGTCGTCCACAATGTTTGGAACCGGACGGTTGAGATAGCCGTTGTCGTCCAAATTGCCGATAATGTATTCCCCGATGAGAAATTGCTCATCCGTAAGGTCGTGATAAGCAAGCTGTTGGTTGAGGTAGTCCTGGAAGGTTTCCTCATTGACCACAGGAGCCTCGTATAGGTCGTCGTCGGCACTGTAGTTGTTGGCTTGCAGCTTGTAGGAATAGTCGTCCAGGTCCTCTTCAGGCAGGTAGTCGTTGATGTCGAACTCGTCGTCCTTGCTGAAATCGACTTCGTCGTCGTTGTAGTCGTCGTTTTCTCCATCGTCGGCATGGTCAACGGTTGGCTCGTTGTCCTCATAGTCGTCGCGCTCGTGCGACTCTTCCAAGGCCGGGTTGATTTCCAACTCTTCCTTGATGCGCTGCTCGAGTTCCATGATGGGCAGTTGCAGCAGTTTCATCAGCTGAATCTGCTGCGGCGACAGTTTCAGTTCCTGCCGCTGGGTTTGAGTCAATCGTTGGTTGTTCATCG
>CAMOCK010000117.1 GCA_946610645.1 uncultured Bacteroidales bacterium | reverse complement strand
TGACTTCGGTGGAGGAGCACCTAAGAAATAACCAACTGAAAATACTTATCATCATGAATTTACCAAAGATACATTCCATCTCCAAGAAGATCCTCGTCGGCGCGTTGGGCGCATTCCTGAGTTTTTTCCTGCTGTTTCACGCCAGCGCCAATCTCCTCATTTTGAGACATGACGGTGGTGAATGGTACAACGCTTTCTGCCACTTCATGGGTACCTACGTCATCGTCAAGGTGATGGAGATAGGCCTGTTTGCCGCACTGCTGCTGCATGTGGTTCTGGCCATTTGGCTGGCCGTTGCCAACAAAATGGCCAGACCCAAGGGCTACCATAAGCCGCAACGCTCCAAAACGCACACCGGTTCCAAACTGCAGGTGTGGACGGGCATCCTCATTTTTGCCTGTCTTTTGCTGCATTTCACGGACTTTTATTTCGTGAAAATCGGCTGGGTGACAGGCAGGTATATGGCTAAAACGGAAGATGTCGTGGCACTGAAAACAACCCAACCCAACACATTCAACTATGCCGAGCAACACGGCGAATACTCCGCCAAGGAAAATTGGCTTACCAACTTCGACAAAGAGGACAAGGCCGTCCTTGAAGCCGCCGGACTTGAAGTCGAGCCTGACTTCTATCACCAAGCCCGCGAGAAATTCAAGATCTTGCACATTGTCATTGCCTATTTGGTGTTCTTTACCGTCGTTTGGTTCCATCTGCGACATGGCTTTCCCGCCATCTTCCAGACCTTCGGACTGTACAACTACAAATACGGTCGCGCCATCGAGATCCTCGGACAGATTTACACTTGGGTGGTCTGCCTGATGTTCACCGTCACGGTGTTTGGCGTTTACTTTGGACTTTAAAATAATGCTGAATTATGAATGCTGAATTATGAATGTATTAAAAACGAGTTTGGAATTCTGCATTCCTCATTCTGCATTCTTATATTAAAAGACATACAACGACATGATACTTGATTCAAAAATACCCTCTGGTCCGCTCGCCGAGAAATGGACCAATTACAAAGTCTCGCAGAAGCTGGTCAACCCGGCCAACAAGCGCAAACTCGACATCATCGTGGTCGGCACTGGTCTGGCTGGTGCCTCGGCAGCTGCCTCGCTTGGTGCCATGGGCTTCAATGTGGATATTTTCTGCATCCAAGACTCGCCCCGACGCGCCCACAGCATCGCTGCCCAAGGCGGCATCAATGCGGCCAAGAACTACCAAAACGACGGCGACAGCGTGGAACGCCTCTTTCGCGACACCATCAAGGGCGGCGACTACCGTGCCCGCGAAGCCAATGTATATCGTTTGGCTGAAGTCAGCGGAGCCATCATCGACCAATGTGTGGCGCAAGGCGTGCCTTTCGCCCGCGACTATGGTGGCCTTTTAGACAACCGTTCCTTTGGTGGCGCACAAGTGAGCAGAACCTTCTACGCCAAAGGTCAAACGGGACAACAATTATTATTAGGTGCCTACGGTGCCCTAAGCCGCGAAATCGCCCGTGGCACGGTGAAACTGCACACGCGCTGCGAGATGATGGACTTGGTCGTGGTGGAAGGCCGCGCCCGAGGCATCATCGTCCGTAACCTCGTCACCGGCGACTTGGAACGCTATGCTGCCCACGCGGTGGTGTTGGCTACCGGCGGTTACGGCAATCTCTATTACCTCTCCACCAACGCCATGAACAGCAACGGCAGCGCGGCATGGGTATGCCACCGCAAGGGTGCAGCCTTCGCCAACCCTTGCTATGTGCAGATCCACCCGACCTGCATCCCCGTCCACGGCGACTACCAGAGCAAACTCACGCTGATGAGCGAGAGCCTCCGCAACGACGGACGTATTTGGGTGCCCAAAAAGAAGGAAGATGCCGAAGCCATCCGTGCAGGCAAACTGAAGCCCACCGAAATATCCGAAGAAAACCGCGACTATTATTTGGAACGCCGTTATCCCGCTTTCGGCAACCTCGTTCCCCGCGATGTGGCCAGCCGTGCCGCCAAGGAACGCTGCGATGCAGGCTATGGCGTAGGTACAGGCTATGCCGTCTATCTCGACTTTGCCGATGCCATCCAACGTTTGGGCAAGGAGGTCGTCGAACAAAAATACGGCAACCTCTTCCAGATGTACCAAAAGATTACGGATGAGAACCCCTACGAGACTCCGATGATGATCTATCCCGCCATCCACTACACGATGGGCGGACTATGGGTGGATTACGAATTGCAAACCACCATCCCCGGACTTTTCGCTGCTGGCGAGGCTAACTTCAGCGACCACGGTGCCAACCGCCTCGGTGCCTCCGCCCTGATGCAGGGATTAGCCGATGGTTATTTCGTGTTGCCCTACACCATTCAGAACTATCTTGCCGACCAAATTTATGTGGGCAAGATTTCAGCCGACACACCCGAATTTGACGAGGCGGAAAAATCGGTAAAGGAAAGATTGAATCGTTTGTTGAAAATTGGACGTGTAGAGACGCGCCATGGCACGTCTCTACAAACCGTTGATGATTTCCACAAACATTTAGGCAAAATCATGTGGGAATACTGCGGCATGGCGCGCAACACCGAAAGCCTCACGAAGGCCAAACAATTGGTCTCGGAATTGGAAGACGAGTTTTGGAAAAATGTCTTCATCCCTGGCACGGCCAACGAGATGAACCCCGAGTTGGAAAAGGCCTGCCGTTTGGAAGACTATTTCGAGCTGGCCCGACTCATCATCGACGATGCCATGCACCGCGAGGAATCATGCGGCGGCCATTTCCGCACTGAACACCAAACCGAAGACGGCGAAACCCTTCGCGATGACGAACATTTCATGTACGTCGCCGCATGGGAATACCACGGTCACGGCCAACCCGAGACAATGGAAAAGGAACCGCTTGTTTATGAACATATTCAAATCGCGAAACGGAATTATAAATAACTGATAGTGCAGCTGCCCAATCCCCC
>CAMOCK010000116.1 GCA_946610645.1 uncultured Bacteroidales bacterium | reverse complement strand
TTTTACCCAACCTGAAGACGGAGATGATGCCCAAGGGCGACTCGGAACGTCTCTCCATCAGCATCGAGCTGCCTGTTGGTACAGGCCAAGAGGTCACGGGAGCCTTTGCCAAAGAGTTGGCTGACGACTTCATGGCCATGCCCGAGGTGAAGATTTGTAACTACAGCTACGGTCAGGCCGACTCCGACAACGCCTTCGCCTCGATGCGAAACAACGGCACACACATCATCTCCTACAACCTGCGCATCGGCACCAAGACCGAGCGCCGCAAGGCAGGACTGCGCACCTCGACAGAAGTAGCCGAGGATATTCGCAGCAAGCTCAACGCCATGCCTAACATCAAGAAAGCCAACGTCAACGAAGGCGGTGGCGGCATGGGCGGCATGAGCACCGTTCAGGTGGAAATCTACGGCTACGACTTCGGCACCACCGACCGCGTGGCCAACGAAATCGCCCAGAAACTGCGCGACAAAGGCATCAAGCAAGTCATCGTGGGTCGCGACGAGTACACACCTGAATACCAAATCGATTTCGACCGCGAAAAGTTAGCACTCAACGGCATGAACAGCTCGACGGCAGCCACCTACGTCAAGAACCGCATCAGCGGCTCGGTCACCTCCTATTATCGCGAGGACGGCGACGAATACGACATCCGTGTGCGCTACGCCCCTGAGTTCCGCACAAGCATCCAGGACATCGAAGACATCAAGATCTACAATGGCTACGGACAAGCCGTGCGCGTTGGCGACCTTGGCACCGTGGTCGAGGCCTTGACCCCGCCCAACATTCAGCGTAAGGACCGTGAGCGTATGGTCAGCGTGACCGCCGTCGTCGGTAAAGGCATGGTGCTGAGCGATGTCGTTAAGATGGCACAGGAAGTGATTGACGACACCGAGATTCCGTCCGAGATCATCCCGAAAATCGCCGGCGACTATGAGACCCAGCAAGAAATGTTCGGCGACTTGATCACCCTGCTCATCCTCATCATCATCTTGGTTTACATCGTGATGGCCGCCCAGTTCGAGAATTTGATGAAACCTTTCGTCATCATGTTCTCCGTGCCGTTCACCTTCACCGGCGTGTTGCTCGGCCTGTGGGTCAACAATGCCGCCTTGGGCGTGATGTCGCTGGTCGGTATCCTGATTTTGATGGGTATCGTCGTGAAGAACGGTATCGTGCTCATCGACTACACCACCCTACTCGAAGAACGTGGCGTGGAGGTGAAAGAAGCCACCGTGAAGGCCGCCCGCTCGCGTCTGCGTCCTATCTTGATGACCACCCTCACCACCGTGTTGGGTATGATTCCTATGGCCATAGGTCGTGGCGAAGGTGCCGAGATGTGGAACGGCTTGGGTATCACCGTCGCCTGGGGTTTGACCATTTCCACCCTCATCACCTTATTATTAATCCCTGCCCTGTATTGCTCGTTGGAGACAAGAGCCGTGCGCAGAAAGAAGAGAAAAGCAGAGGAAGCCTTAACGAAAACCGAAAATATTCGATAACCATGAAAGCCATCCTAATCACATACAACCAAGCCTACTACGACGAAATCGCCAAAGTGTTGAACAATAACGGCGTCAAGGGTTTTACGGAATGGAATGAAATCAAAGGCCACGGCAGCAACACGGGCGAGCCGCACTACGGCACACACGCCTGGCCAACCTTGAACAACGCCATCATCAGCATCGTCCCCGACGGTGCCGTCGACGGCATTATGAACCAACTTCACGAAAAAGACCTCAAGACCCCGGATTTGGGGCTTCGGGCTTTTTCGTGGAATGTGGAGAAGATGATTTGACGATTTGACGACAGCGATATGTCTATGCAAGCCGTCGCCTTCGGTTTCATCATCATCGGCTTGGTTCAAGACCGCACTCTCGACTCCGACGACGACATGTTTTTTGCTGCAACGGCGAAGTGAAGAGCAAGACGAAACCGTTTATTCTGATAAAATATAACCTTCTTGATCGTAACATCGGTGATAATGATGTATAAGATGAAACAAATCAAACAGGCGGGAATCTGAGGGAGTATAATCCTTAAATTTCTTGTATTGATTATTGAAACGAATGGAACTGCCGTTTTTTATTCGTTCCACAATATCGTTTGGAATCATAAATGACGCTCTGTCAGGAAGGTACTTATAAAATTCATTCTCATATATTTGCATACCAGCCAAATCGAAGTCGCCAAAATGCAAGTATTGATTGGGAATTTTCATAAGCCATTGCCGCAAATCCGTTGACTGTGGATAACGGGAAACAAATAGTATAGGAACATCCATCGGAAACAAACACCTCTGTCTTCGTATCTGGCGAAAGTTTTCCATATTCTCCACTCCTACAATCAGCACTTCTTCTGACACTATGAAATGCTCCCAATCGGCAATGTAAAGCATCATACCTTCAATGGGAGCAACTGTAAACGATTTGCCATTTAAAGTTGTGGATACAGGCTCATAGCTGTTTACCATAAAGCCGGGGCAGCTGCGCTCCTCTCGCAGTTTTGAATTACCAGAAACCGCAGCTTGGCCAGCCCTATCTGATGCCAACATGAATTCACTTTCAGAATCCAAACATCGAAATTCCTCGTAATTCTTTTGTAAAAACTCATGTAATGCCGATATGTTTACGGCTCGCAAACCGCGACGAGTGCCATGACTTTGCACAGAAACCAATCCTTCTTCTAACAAAGTCTGTTGTATATCCAATCGCAAACGACTTGCAGCTATATTCTCTCCATTCAGCAATGACTGCAAAGATTTTATCAGTGAAGATGAAACTCTCATATTGTTGCACTATTATTCGTCAAAAGCCGTTTGACTTTAGTCATAGAACGTGAATCTTTCTCTAACAAATAAATGTATTTGAAATCATAGGCATTATTAGTAGTTGGCGAACTGCTAATTAGATAGATGTTCCGAGAACTGGCAAATTGCAAAATGCCCCGAACATTGTTTGGATGCAACTTCCCAATTTCATCCATCATACAATGGATGATGAAATCTTGATTACGTCTATGAGCTGCCTTGTTTTTGAAAACATTGATAAGCATAATGTTAATCATAGCCTTGACCAAAATATCCGTTCCGTCTGAACCTACATTGTTAATCCGTGGAACCCATCCTGTACTATTGTCATTCTCTTTGACTCGGAACTGCAAATTGAATGTGTCAGACAAAGTCAATCTTGCCTTATTATGGTCTGACTGGAGTTGTTTCATAAAACGAACAAGGTAGTCCACCACTTTCCGATTCACTTGGTCCTTGTTATCGTCAGAAAACAGATTTGTTTCACCGATATTAAGCGCATTATCCTCTATGAAGTTCTTTATACCTATGAGCAAGCGCATCATACTGTCAGACGACTGCTCCGCTCGCAATTCGATACTTTTAATCACCCCTGCAAAATTCTTCTCAACAAAGTCGCGATTAATATCATAGATAATTGTTTCGATTTGTGATTGATAGTTCATCAGTCCACCAACTTCTCCTGAAATACGCTGCAAAATATGCTGATAATGCTCATTGGATCGGTTGCGGTAATCCTCTATCTTATTGTTGTCCAAGAACTCTTGTAAGTTAAGCGCAATGTCAATGTAATCCGTGTCTGTAATAGGCTGGGTGTTGAAGTGGAAAATGTTGTCAGGTCTAAAACGCCCATTAAAAGCAAGTACCGCACGTTTCAAATCCTCTTGTTTGCGCTTTTTATCATTAATGGCACCACGCAGTTCTGTAATAAGCTGCTGGATTGAGTGACGATTTTCTTTTTGCTTATCATCTTTCAAATACTCTTCGGTGAGTATATGCTCAATGTTTATCAATTCGTCATACTTTTGCAAACCATCTTTTAGTTGCCTTATCGCCTCTTGTTTCAATCTTACCTGCCTGTCAAGCTCTGAAACAGCTTGATTCATCTTGCGAATCCGTTCATCATACTGGTTTTGCAAATTGTCAATTTTTTGTTCCAAGACTTTCTTATCGTGACGGATGGTCTCCTCTTTGTCGAACAGTTCTTCTTTGTCTTTCAAATAATTGAATACAACACTTCGATTGGAGTCAATCTTTTTCAGTTTTTCCTCAAGTTGTTTTATGCTGTTTTCCAACTCAATAATTTTCGAGGTGTCAGCTCCTTTACCTTGCAACTCTTGCTCACGTTGTCTTTCATATTCTTGTTTTTGTCTTGTGTAATCTCCCACTTCATTTTTAAGTTCAATTTCCTGTTTTTGGCGCAGCTCGTCCAGCAACTTTTTCAACTCTTTTTCTTTTTGGCGAAAATCCGAGCGAACCTTGTTCTTTTCTTTCTCATTCATCGCATACGCACCCTTTTTAGATTGCTTCGTCTTGTCAATTCGGACAATAATCCCGTTCAGTTCCTTCTGCTTTTTATCAGTTTCCTCCTTCCTTTTTTCCTCTTCCTGTTTCTCAAATCCATCAAGTTGAGTTCGTTTATCACGCCTCTTGGTTGGGATTTGCCCAAGCAAGACTTTAAGTTCTGCAATCTGTTGGTTTAACGGACGTAGCTTTTCGGAAAGCCTTTCGCCAATCTTTTTCTCTGTCTGATCTTTGTCTTGCTGCAAAGCATTAAGCTGTTTTGTCAAATCCGACGAAGAATCCTGCAATTCTTTAAGATGGGCACGATATTCATCGGGGGTGCGATGCTGAGTCTCGAGTTTTTCCAAATCAACCTGCACACCATATAGCGAATCAGAATAAGAAACCAATTGGGGATTGAGGTTCTGTGAATACAGCACTTGTTCTTCGTCAACCAATTTGCCGATATTCTCCTTCCATCTTTCGTCATTCTGTGTAAGCCATTCATAGAATGAGCCTTTGTATTTAGACAACAATGATTCGGTTTTACGAATCTCTTCTTTGGCCTGTTGCAACTGATCGTTCAATCTGCGTCGTTCTAATTCATAATCATAGGCTTTCGTTTCGCTATCCCTTTGTGCCTCTGCCCTAAGCTGTTCTTTTTGACTCTCAAGAGTTTTCAAGTCAGCAGAGGCTTTTGCTTCTTCCACATCTAACTGATGCAGCTCATTTTCCAATGATTCCGTTTCCGCTGCGAAAGGATGCCAAGTCTTCAATTCCTGTATTCTCCTTTCAATTACATTCTTCTCATTTTGCAATGTTTCAAACTGTTCATCAAAAGCTTGGCTCTGTTCATTATAACGCTCATCTGACTCTTTCAAAAGTATATCCCGTTCTTGCTGGAAACCTTCCAACTTTTGATGTATTTCCTCCTTTAAATGGTTGAGTTCTGTTTCTTGTGCATTTTGGAAAGCAGCGTGTTTATTGTCTAATGCGCCAAAAAGAGCAGCGTACTTGGTGGTAATATCCTCAAAATGTTTTGTCAAAGCTGAAAGTATGTTTTCCTGTCGCTTTTTCTCTTGTTGTAATTGTGGCTCAGACCGATGCAAATGCAGTATGTCCACAATATTCATCTCGGAATACTTTTTCTTTTTCTCTGTCAACTTTTTGATGTCACCCTCTTTCTCTCCCAATTTTCTCAATAACAAGCTCTTCTCTGAATCAAATTTTTGCTGACATTCATTCTTTCTTTTTTGTTCTTTTTGCAAATCCTCTTGCGTTTTTTTCAATTCCTCTTGTAGGATAGGAAGTTGGCTATTTGCTTGACCGACAGCATAGTTAAGTTGATGGATAGCCTGTCTGATTTGTTGCTCAAAGGCTATGGTTTCCCGATAAACATTTACCACTTGCTCTGCATGACGACGCACTATGACTTCACCGTTTTTTTCCTTTTTGAACCAACATGATATTTCTTCATATTCTTTTTCGAAATTTGCCACCAAAGTACGATACACACTGAGTTCTATGGCAACTTCTTCGTCAGTCATTGACTGGATAATGGTGTTTTTGACAAACTCAGCATCCAATTTGCTATTAAGGAACACATTTTGGATACTACGCGGAATGTTTTGATATTTTGAACTTTCCACTAATGCGTATTTATCGAACTTATGTGAACGGTCATGCGTGTTTCCAAAAATAACATCCCGATAGGTTTCGTAAGTCTCAATCCGAGGAGTGATTTCTATATTTCTTTCTTTCGTGATATTTGTCCTGATTTTCACCCAGTCGCTTTGCACTTCATTTCTGTCGTTGATAAACCAATCCCGTTGATATGGCGCATCAATGAAGCGGAAAGTGGCCCTGCCTTGATGACGGCTCACCAATATTGTATAGGCACCGAATTCGCGTTCAACTTCATAGACAATGTAAGAGTTGGCGTGGGCGAAATAAAACTCATCAAACGTTTTTTGCCCTTGCTGAATCCCTAAATGCTGTTTGTCAGCATTGTAGAAAAACAATAACGCACGCAGCAATGTACTTTTTCCAACACCTTGGGTCCCAATAAAATGGACATTTCCATCCAAGCGAATCTCAGAATAAGGAATATGTGCACTATTGATAAAAATTACTTTACTGAGGTATCTCATCTTCGTTGTATATGGTTAATAAATCCACCAATTCTTCAGCATAACGAAACGCGGAAGTGACTTTATATGTTTCATCAATTTCATCAATTTTCTCAGCAAATCCCATATTATCCAATTCAGAAACAATCTTTTCGACAATATCGGCAAATGAACTTTGTTTTGACGACAAATGCCGAGCCTTGTCTTTCAAATCAACATTGAGATTAATCTGTTCCAAGATATTGGCCTTGCGGAACTGAAACCCGACTGAGAAAATGCTGTTATAGGTCTTCAAGAAATCCAAATAGTCAATCCACTTACAAAACGTGTTGAGCTTTTGTTCTATCTGGACTTTGTTTTCATTGGATCGGGCAAAGTAATAATAGCCATCCCCCTTTTCCAGACAAAAACCTATTTGCTCGAAAAAACGGGCATAATCTTCCTCATTTTCTTCAAGATCCAAATAAAGTCGCTTTTTCTCTGCATCAGATGAGTCGGATGAAAGAAATTCACCTCGACTCATACGCTCATAAATGATTTGTGTGTTATTTCGCATATACTATAGGATATTCAAGATTTTGATACGTTGCATAATTGTCGGTTATAATACAATCATCCGTATGTTGCACAACCAGTTGGCAAAACAGCACTGCATGCTGGTCAATCGTGCGTTTTTTCTTGTAGTCATAACCAAGGATAAAAGCAAACAAATCCTTGCCTCCCGCACGAAAAGCATACCACAACTCTGTTGGGTTTATATCGTCAAACGGAACGGCATGTTCTTCCAAGTCTTCTGATGTTAACGGCGAGGCCGATGTTCGACTCTGTTTTCTAACTCCATTATTTTGGGCAACTTTGCGTATCAATGCAGCCATATCATCGCTGCCGCGAAGTCGTTCCAATGACAAACGCATTTTGCTATATGGACGGTTTTCCATCCATAAAGGATGAATTGTCTTCAATACTTGCTGTATATTAGTATCTTCAGTGATTGTCAGTTGGTCGCTGAGGTATTTGAGTCGACGGATTTTCTTGAACAACCTATTCTGTTCTTCAATCAAGTTCAAATAAACAATAATCTGTTTTTCGATGTCAAGCAGATTGTGTGACACCTCATTGAAATCGTTTTTTACATCTTGGATGGTGCGTTGCATTTGAGGATCAGCACCAAAAGTGAAAAAAACTCTCTCATTGTCCATCAGTTTTTCACACTCATCTATCAAGGATTGGATGCTCTTTTTCTTTTCATCCAAACTTTGGAGCTTAAGTTTCTTTATTTCATAATTCGGTTCCTGCTTATATGCAGTATCCACATTGCGCTTAAGGTCAATTACATTCTTTAATGTCCTCAAACCCGTTTTGCGCAATAGTTGCCGGATTTGAGACTGGTAATAGTATTTCCTTTGCTCGTTTTTCTCCGTTTGAAAATAGTTGATGTTTTCACGCAACGTTTCTATACATTCGCGAACACTTGCTATACTGATTTCCTCGTTTACATCAAGCACTTCCTCGAAAAACTGTAAATATACAGATTCCAGCTCCATAAAATTTCCACTTTCATGAATGACACCATAATCAATAAGGTATCTTATACGCTCTCGCTCATGATTGACCAAATCCAATGCTTCTTCTTCGCTGAGCGATAGCGTTTTACGTTTGTAAAACATCTGCCCTAACAACAATCGTTCCTTGTCCAATCGTTTGACAAGTTCATCTATGGTGCGAAAGTGGCTTAGCGAATCCATAACTAAAACTATGCTTCAAATTTACATTTTACTCCTTTATTCACGAAACACCCAATGCCCTGTTTTCGGCGAGCCTGACCAAGTGATGTGAAGTGTTTTCAGATTGCGATACACTGTCCTTACCGTCACTTTCAGCTTTTGCGCCACTTCCTCTGCCGAAATATAGATATTGTCCCCAATCATCCTAAGGATTAATTGCTGTCGTTTGCTGAGTTTTTTCCCTTCGTTTTGACTGACATTTTGACTGACATTTTGACTGACATTTTGACTGACATTTTCCTTTGTAACAATCTCATTATCAATATTTTTCGCTCTCCACAAAATAGTTCGAAAATCCTCGTCTTGATAGAACTCTGGGGTCCTAAGATTCATTGCCTCACAACTGTCGATAATATCCGTTGTACCTGTACCCATTTGCTCTATATATCCTGTCAAATATACAGGGTTGGCAAGGACGGGATTGACAGGACGGGACGAATGTTCTCCACTCAACTTTTTAATGGTCATTCCTGGCGGAAGATGCCCAGGATTCCACACTTCCAGCCTGTCCTTGAACAACATCACCTGTACACTGCCAGTACTATTGTAATCACGATGCACAACCGCATTAACAATCGCTTCTGTAACGGCTTGGGTAGGAAGTTCGGGTGTCACATCCACTTGTGCCGACTGCGTGCGTTCACCCACATGTTGGTTAATGCGCGACATAACAAATCCGACTGCCTGATCAACCATCTCAAATACATTACCTCCATAAATCTGCTGTGAAAGCATCGGTTTCTGCACTTTTGTACCATAAAACTGGGCGCATTTGATGGTAGCGGAAGCGAACCATTTCTGCACATCCTTGGCAAACAGCAACAAAGCGGCATTCTTCACTTTATCGTCATCAGTAATCAAATGAAGGCTGCTAAGAATCTGATGGATGTTTTCCTCCGAGTATTGCAAAGGGAATTGTCGTTTCTCACGTGCCAAACCCACAAACCAACGGATTTTGGCCTTGTCCAAATCCCCAATCGTAGCGTCAGGATAAACCGAGGCATCAAATGGCCCGCTATGCAAAAGGCTGTTCTTCGTCATAAAATCCACTAATGAGGCATACACGCTGCTTTGCAGCTCTTCATACGAGCCAAAGACGTTCCGAATCACTTCATTGTCAATCCTTTGCTTGAAACCTTCCTCTTTCGTTTCCCTATGTCCCACATCCTTGATAAACGCCAACCGATAAACGTGATGGGCAGTAGCCATATTATATTCACGTTCCGTAGGCGAAATTCCTTCGGCATCCTGATAGCCGTATCGTTCACCCATCAGCAACAAATAAACATCAGCATTGGCGGCCTGTTCCAAATAGGCTGTTTGAGCAGTCACATCTTGCGCGGGCAATTCCTCAAACAAAAACGGCTCAAAATACTGCGAAAACAAGGCATCCTGACGGATATAATCCGCCAACTGCTTGCGCTCGTTTTGAAATTCGCTTTGGACACTACTAATGAATATTTTCTTTCTGGACATAAACATTCGAGCTATTATCGGAGGCAAAAATACTAAAAAACGGTTTACCTCTCCTTCCTTCTGTAGCAAAAGTCGTTATCATATGGGAGAATCACTTCTCTATGAAAACGCATTTAATAATCAGCATCGACTACTTTTTAATCACCCTATTGAACTTTTTTATAAATTTGCCTGTTGAATCTATAATAACAAGATATGCTTCAAAAAGGAACAAAAGCCCCGTACTTTGAGGGCGTCGACGAAAACGGTAACTCCGTGAAACTGACCGACTTCGCGGGAAAGAAACTTGTGCTCTACTTCTATCCAAAGGATAGCACGCCAGGCTGCACTGCCGAGGCTTGCGACCTTCGCGACAACTACAATCGTTTCCTCGCGTTGGGTTATAACGTGCTGGGTGTCAGCAGGGATAGTGCCAAATCGCACCAGAATTTCATTGCAAAATACCAACTGCCCTTTCACCTCATTGCCGACACCGACCTCAGCATCCTGAAGGCTTACGAGGCGTGGGGCGAGAAAAAGATGTATGGCAAAGTGACCGAAGGCACATTACGCACTACCTATGTCATTGATGAACAAGGAATTATTGTTGATGCCATCGGCAAAGTGGACACCAAGAACCACACAGCACAGATTCTGGAATAAACTGTAGGTAATACACATTGTTTATCCGCCAATCTCATCCAACTCCAACCACCGCAATTCCTTCTCGTCCAGCAAATCCTTGATCTCCTGCAAGCGGTTACCCATTTCGTGGAGTTTCTGGTAGTCGGTTTCGCTGTTTAAGGCTTCGGTGAGAGTTTGTTTTTCGGCCTCAAGTTCGGCCATTTCTTTCGTAAGATTCTCATACTCACGCTGTTCCTTGAATGAACGCTTCACTTTATCGCGCTGTTTGACGGGACGAAGCTCATCTCTCTTTTCTGCCGCTTTTTCCTTGCGTTCCTCTTTTTGCTTCGCGTCGAGATAGTCCTTATATTGGCTGTAGTTGCCCATGAAGCCTTTCACGTTGCCATCGCCTTGGAACACAAAGAGTTGGTCAACGACTTCATCCATGAAGAAACGGTCGTGCGAAACCACCAAAAGGCATCCTTTGTAGCCTTGCAGAAAGTCCTCCAACTTCTGTAAAGTCAAGAGGTCCAAGTCATTGGTCGGCTCGTCTAAGATGAGGAAGTTGGGATTGCTGACGAGCACGGTGAGCAAGTAAAGCCGCCGCTTTTCGCCACCGCTGAGCAAGGCCACAGGCTGACGGTGCATCTTGTAAGGAAACATGAAATGCGCCAAAAGTTGGTCGGCGGTATAAACCTTGTCCTTGCCGTAATTGACCACCTCAGCGATGTCACGCACAGTGTCAATCACGCTCTTGCCCTCGTCGAATTTGATGCCTTCTTGTCGGTAGTAGCCGTAACTCACTGTTTCACCTGTCTTTATGCGACCTCGGTCAGGCGACACTGAACCCGTGATAAGGTTGAGGAAAGTCGACTTTCCCACCCCGTTCTTGCCGATCAACCCGATGCGCTCGCCTCGTTTGAAGACATAATCGAAGTCTTTCAAAACCGCCAAATCACCATAAGACTTCGATACATTGCTCATTTCCAAGATCTTACCACCCAAGCGCTGCATCTGCAGGCCAAACTCCAGCCGCTCGTCCTGTTCCTGGTATTTCGAGCGTTCCTTCAGGTCGTAATAGGCATCGATGCGGCTCTTCGACTTGCCTGTGCGGGCCTGCGGGGTGCTGCGCATCCATTCCAGTTCGTATTTCAACAATTGGCTGTTGCGTTCCGCAGTGGCGCGTTTCACCTCCTCGCGCTCGCGGCTTTTCTGCACATAATAGTCGAAGTTGCCGTTGTGGGTGTACATCACGCCTTGGTAGAGTTCAAAAATCTTATTGCACACTCTATCAAGGAAATAGCGGTCGTGAGTCACCATCAATAACGTCATATTGGATTGGGTGAGAAACTTCTCTAACCATTCCACCATTTCCACGTCCAAGTGGTTGGTAGGCTCGTCAAGTATCAGGAAATCAGGCTCATGCAACAGTACCAAAGCCAAGGCCAAACGCTTCACCTGTCCGCCCGAAAGTTCATCAACGCTTTGTTCCAAGTCGTTAAGGGCAAAGCGGGTCAAATATTGCCGCGCTTTCAGGTGTTGCTCTTCGTTCAAGTCGTCAAGCAAATCGGAAATCCGTGTTCCGACGGGATAAACGGGCAGTTGCTCCAAGTAGCCGATTTTCAGGTCGTTGGCGTAGGTAATCGTCCCCGCATCGGGCGACTCCTTCCCTACCAAGATCTTCAGCATGGTCGATTTGCCGGAGCCGTTGGTGGCAATCAGCGCGGTTTTGTCGCCCTTTTCGATACCAAAGGTGACATCGGCAAACAAAGTCTTGATACCGTATGATTTGGATATGGAATTGACGGAGAGGTAATTCATCACACAAAACGTTTGACATACTCGATGGGATATTGGCTTTTCTCGGAAACTTGTTCAACCGTCATGCCCGATTCAACCAGCCGCTTGATGACGGCATCCATAGGTTCGCCCACCTCAATAATATGGAAATCAGGGTCATAGAAACGGACGACACGCTGCCCCCACGGCGTTTCTTCCACGCCATGGACATACAGGATTTCGGGAAAGCCTCTCAAATAATAGATGAAATCATCAAAGTCCTCCTCTTCGAAGTATAGTTCTGCGTCTTTGCCATTCCTGCGCACTTTGCCGTTATGAATCATCGACTTCCATTTTTTCATTTCCTGGAGTGCGAAACCGCCTTCAAATTGCACATTCGCGCCGAAGTCGAAGGCGACGCGGTCGCCAATCACTTCTTCGTAGAAATTGATGGATTTCTCCATGTCGGTAACCGCCAAAAGCGGGCATTTGAATCTCAGCATAACCTCACGATTTGATTGTGCAAATATAAAAAAAACCTCGCATCCTATAGACGCGAGGAAACAAACAAAAAAAATCATTATAAACTAGTTTCCTTTTCTGGGTTTTGGCTGTACCGAGAACTTATAAAAACACAATTGTGTATATTCCTTGCCAGGCTCCAAAATCGGGAAAGGAGCCAAAGTCTTGTGGTTGATGGCATCAGGGAAAAACTGGGGGCCGAAAGCCAGGCCCTCGCGATACTTCAAGGGTTTTCCGCATTTGCCATTGGTTTTGCCGTCGAAAAGATTGCCACTGTTGAACTGCAAGCCCACTTGGTCGCTCCAAACCTCCATCTGTCGTCCACTTTCCGGTTCGGTGAGGGATGCGCACAAAGCGTAAGCATTCGGGGAACTCTTGTCCACAATCCAGTTGTGGTTATAGCCTTTGGCATTGAGCAATTGCTCGTCTTCGGTATTGATGCGCTCGCCGACAAGATGTTTCTCCCTGAAATCGAATGGGGTGTTTTTCACACCCAAAAACTTGCCGTCGGGAATCAACTTGGCATTGATGGTTGTCATGTAGCGCGAGTTGATGGTAAGTTCATGGTCCAAAACTGTGCCGTTGCCTTCACCTTTCAGGTTGAAAAAGATTTGGTTCGAGAAGTTGCACAAGGTGGTTTTGTCGGTGGTGGCTTTGTATTTGATTTGGAACTGGTTGTCGCTTGTCAAAGTGTAGGTCATGGTCACGTCGAGATTGCCTGGGAAACCATCCAAGCCGTCGGCAAACAGCGCGTGCATTTGCATCACGCTATCATTCACCGAAACCACGTCCCAAACCATCTTGTCGGCTCCCGTCAAACCGCCGTTGAACGTATTCTCCCCCTCGTTTTTAGTAAGCTGATACTCAACATCATTCAATGTAAACTTCCCGCCTGAGATTCGGTTGGCGCAACGACCGATTGACGCACCAAGATAATAGTTGTCCGTATTGTTCAAATACTTGTCGATATGGTCATAACCCAAAACGACATCCTCATAGCTTCCTCGACGGTCGGGCACCCAGAGGGAAACCACGCGCCCGCCGTAGTTCGTGACTTGCATCGTGAGGAAACCGTTATGAAGGGTATAGAGCGACACCTGCTTGCCCTCAATTTCCGTGTTGAAATTGGCGGCATCTATCAGTTTGACTTCTTTTTTTGGATTGCAACTTGCTAACAATAAGGCAATTGCAAATAAAGACATTATTCTATTCATCTTTTTACGATTCCAATTTTTCAAAAATTCGAGCGGCAAAATTACAAAATCGGTTTCAACCGTGCAAACCCTTTTTTACCTAGTTCTCGAAACGCCTTGATAATCAACTGTTTTTCGTCTTTTCAAAAACTCGATTATCATCTCTTCTGAGGTCTTGAACGTGCTTTGGCCGTCATCAACGCTTCTTACGTCGATAGTAGAGGCCATATAGCTGTTGAAAACCACTTTGTAGGTCGTTTTTGTCGAAAACTGCGCGCCATCCATTTCAACCCACACGTTCTTTCCATCGTCGCTGACCATGTAGTTCATACCTGAAACGTAGGACGGATACCCTCCGTTTTTGCGATAACTGTTGAGGATGAAATGTTTCACTTGCGACCCTGTCATCTGAAACACGACGATTTCGTTGTTGAACGGATCCATGGAATACACGTCTTTCACAGTGATGGGGCCTTTCTTGAGATAATTGACGCGCACTCCGCCTGTGTTTTGGAAAGCGAAGTCGGCACCCGAAACTTCTCTAAAGGCATCCGTCATCATGCACCCGATTTCTTCTGGATTCTCAAATTTGGTCAATGCAGTGGCGATGGCTTCATTCAGCGCGGGGGCATCGTTGAATCCGTCCAACATTTTCTTGACTTCTGGCTTTGACCGCCTTACGCCGTTTACATTCAATACTTTAGCATTTTTTCTGATCAATTTCCCATCTTTGAACTTCAGCGTCACCAAGGTGGCGTGTTTCAGATGAGAGCCCGATTGAGTAATCAACACACCATTGGTTTCAGACGGATGCTCCACCAAAGTGTGGGAGTGGCCGCCAATGATGGCATCCAGCCAAGGACAGGCTTGCGCCAGTTCCATATCGTCCTCAAAGCCGCAATGTGAGAGCAAAATCACCGCATTCGACTGTTTTTTCAGATATTTGTAGTCGGGAAGAACAAATTTGGCGTTTTTGAAACGCACTTTCGTCAGGTTATCGGGATGCGTGCCTGGAATGTCGTCGTGACGCACCTCTATCATACCGACAACAGCCAGCTTAATCCCCTGGTTTTCAAGCACAACATACGGCTTAATGTCAAGATTGAGCGTTTCTGGAATGAACACATTGGCGCAAAGGAACGGGAAATGGGCACGCTCAATGTCGTTTTGCAACGGGCCAACATTGGCATCCCATTCGTGGTTGCCCACCGCGCTGACATCAAAACCGACCTCGTTCATCAAAGCGATCATGGGATAATTGACCGGATCAAACTGGTCATTAACGGGATTTCCAGTGCGGTTGTCGCCTGCCGAAAACACCAGCAATTCAGGATAAATAGTCCTCAAACTATCCACCATCGTGGCGAATTTCGGGAATTGGTCGATACTGGAGTGCATGTCGTTCACCGCGAGGATGTTCACCTCTATTTCACCAGAAGGATCCGCCATTTTCACTTCCTTGGCTTTTTGTTTGCAGCCCATTAGGAACAGCCCCAAAGCCGTCAAGATCATTATGGATTTTCTTATCTTCATTTCATTGTGTTTTTATGATAATAGTCGCAAATTGTTGTGATTCCGCACGTTTCGCATTTCGGCTTTCGGGCAAGGCAGACATAGCGGCCATGCAGGATGAGCCAATGGTGCGCCTTCGAGACGACCTCTTGGGGCAAGTGCGCCACCAAAACCTTTTCCGTCTGCAACACGTTTTTCGAGTTTTTGGCAAGGCCGATGCGGTTCGACACGCGAAAGACGTGCGTGTCGACCGGCATGGCGGGCTGCTGGAAGGCAACTGCCATCATCACATTAGCCGTCTTGCGCCCCACGCCTGGCAACTTCTGCAGTTCTTCCAAAGTATTGGGAACCACGCCGTTGAAGTCGTGCATCAAGGTTTGGGCCATGCCCAACAGGTTCTTGGCCTTGTTGTTGGGATAGGAGATGCTTTTAATATAGGTGTAGATTTCGTCAGCGGACGTGGCGGCCATGTCGTGCACCGTCGGGAAACGCCGAAACAGCGCTGGCGTGGTCATGTTCACGCGCTTGTCGGTGCATTGCGCAGAAAGGATGACCGCCACCAGGAGCTGATATGGATTTTCGTAATGCAGTTCCGACTCGGCCACAGGCATGTGTTCCGAGAAATAGGCCACAAAAGCGTCGTATTTCTGCTGTAACTGGGACTTCATCAAATTATATCCCCTTGCTCATCAACGAGAACGCCCCAGCTGACCGCCGTCATCTTGTCGCCCTCGAAGAAGAAATCGACGAGCGCGTCCTCGAAAGAAACGCGAAGTTCGCCTTCTTCCAATTCCTCTTCCAACTCCGTGAAACCATTGGCATTCATCAACTTGACGACTTCATCCTTCTTGAGGTCGAACACCTTCTTGCCATAAAGCGTGGCTTCTTTGTTCTCCGTCTCGAAGCATGCCACCACCGATTTGGTGATGCCTTCAAAATAGATGTTGGTCTCGAGGCTGTCATATTGGTAGAAAATGGAGCGGTTGCCCGTTTCCTCCATGTCGCTCAGCTCCTCGTAGAAGTCGGGCATGTTCAGCAGCTTGACCGTATCGTCAAGCGTCATTCCGAAAGGGATTTCGCCGTACCCTTTCAACGGCATGATGGTAAAGTTCTGCATATCGATTTCAATTCAAATTCAGGCGATAAAAGTACGGTATTTTTCCATGCCTCCAACTTTTTTTGCACAATTTAGAATCATTCAAACCGAATCGACTTCACTGGGCTGATGCGGTTGATGACCGAAGTGGGAATCAGCAGCATCAACACCCAAAGCAAAAACGTTCCTAAATTGATGAGTATCACCGTGGTAAGATGCAATTCTATCGGCACGGACGACAAGTAATAAGTCGCGGCATCCAATTTGACGAAGCCCGTGTAATGTTGTAAAATGCAGAAGCCCAAACCCACAATATTGCCAATCAGCATCCCGATAAGCAGAATGCGCAACGAGCGACGCAAGAACACCTCGCGGACGAACTTGTTGCTCGCGCCCATGGCCTTAAGCAAGCCGATGGTGGATGTGCGTTCAATGATGATAATCAGCAACATACTGATTACCGTGATGCCCGCCACGAGCAGCATCAGCGCCATGATGAGCCATACGTTGGTGTCGAGCAAGTCGAGCCAGTCGAAGACCTGCGGATTGCTCTCGCGAGCCGTGTAGGAGGCCAAGTTGGCAGGCAGGGAATAATACAGCCTATCGCTGACTTCATCGGCCAATCCATTGTCGTTCAGCCATATTTCAAGCAGTCCGGCCTCGTTTTCGGCCCATCCGTTCAGCTTGCGGATTTGGTTGAGGTCGGCAAAGACGAAACGCTCGTCAAACTCGTGGAGCCCGGTCTCAAAAACGCCCGCAACAGTGAACTTACGGCCTCGCGCCTGCATGTCCTTGTCGATGAACCACACGCGCACATCGTCGCCCACATGGAGCAGCATCTTGTCGGCAACCACCTTGGAGACCAACACCTCGGTTGAACGTTCACCGGATTGGTACTCAGGCGTTTTGCCTTCCAACAGGCAGTTGCGGAAATAGCCCCAGTCGTAGTTTTCGTCCACGCCCTTAAGCACTACGCCTTGTATCTCGTCGTCGGTCTTGATCATGCCTGCCTTATTGGCCACCATCTGGTAATGGCTGATGCCTTCGATGGAGTTCAACCTGCTGATTAACAGCGAATCCAATTGAAACGGAGTCTCCTCCACTGACTCGTTTTTGTCCAACGACTGCACATGGATTGGGGCCACGAAGCCGATGACCTTGTCGCGAATCTGGTTCTTGAAGCCCACCACGACCGCCCAGGCGATGAGCATCACCGCGATGGCCAAGGCCACGCTCGTGACGGCCAATCGCATCACCGTCGAGGAAAGGTTTTCCTTCTGGAGCGAAAAAATACGGTCTGCTATGAATTTTTGGGCGGACATTTTGCCTTTTCAATTGAAATTGACCGCAAAAATACAAACATTTTGGGAAACGGCGAAACGATTTCTTGCGACGGCAAATCGCATATTCAGCCCACCAAATACTCCCCAATGGTCATCGTGTCGCGGTCGAACTGCACCCCCACTTTGACGACCTCGCGGCCCTCGGTCTGGTATGGCAACGCATAACCCTTGCCGTTGATTTGGTCAAGGGCTTCTTGGGCTGTGCCGTTCACCTTCAGCTCAAAGACCCATGTCGTTTCGGGCATCTGCACCACGAAGTCGATGCGACCATTAGCGCACTTCACCTGGGTACGTGCATACACGTTTAGCATGTTGAATATCAACCAGAAAGTGTATTCATAGAAACCTTCGTAGTTCTTCACCTCGGCCAATTTCTTCTGGAAGCCTTCGACGTAAGGTATGCCCGCGAGGAAGGCCTTCATCTCTTGCATGGCCGCGTCAAGGTCGTTGCGTTTCAAGGCTCGCCAGAACTTCAAGGCGAAGCCATCTTGCACCCGACTGCTGTCCAACCCGATATAGGAAGGAATCAACCCATCAATAAGTCCCACCCTGACTTCCTTGTTGGGGATGGAAAGAATGTATGAATCGGTCTCCTTGTCATAATCCTTGATGGTGATGTAGCCGCTTTGGTAGAGCAGGGGCAAGGCGTTCTCCATGGCCTCCGTCGGGCGGTCGAAAGCCGAGGCCGAAGCCTCAATCCACTCCATCGTGGTGATGTCCGTGCGGAAATGCTGCATCTGGCGGATAAGGAAAGTCGGGGTGCCGCTCTCAAACCAATAGCTGGCTATTTTTTTCAGGCCGAAGCACTTCAACAGACTGAAAGGGTTATAGATATCGGGCGAAACATCCGCAAAACGATAACCATCATATTGCAGTTTCAGTTTGGCGTGCATCTCTTCAGGCGTACATTCGTACTCTTGTGCCAGCATGGCAATGTCGGGGGCCATGTCTGTGGCAAACTCTTCCTCGGTAATGCCACAGATGGCAGCATACTTCTTATGCATCGACACATTGGTGAGGTTATTGATGGTGGAGAAGATACTCAGTTGGCTGAACTTGGTGATGCCCGTGATGAAACAGAACTTTATCTTTGCCTCATTGGCCTTCAACTGGACATAGAACTCCTGCATCACGTTGCGGAACTGGTCAAGCAGTTCTTTGTCGTGAAGTTTGTCCAAAAGAGGGGCGTCATATTCATCGACGACGACAACCACCTGCTTGCCGGTCATCATAAATGCACGATGAATGATTCCACTGAACTGGCCACCTGGGGATGTTTCATATTCTCCGCTTTCTCCATAGACGGCCTTAAAAGGCTCCAGCAGACGCATAAGCACATTCCTCAAACCCTCAACGGTGGTCTCGGCCTTGGTCACGCTCAAATCCAAATGGATGACGGGATAGCTTTCCCATTCCTTCTCCAACGCCATGATTTTCAAGCCTTCGAAAAGGTCTTTGCATCCTTGGAAATAGGAATCCAAGGTTGTGGTGAGCAAGCTCTTGCCAAACCTGCGTGGGCGACTGAGGAAGATATATTTGGCTTCATGTGCTAAGTTCCACACGAGGTCTGTCTTGTCAATATACACATATCCACCCTTCCTGATTTCCGAAAAGGTCTGGATTCCAATGGGATATTTTCGTTCTTGCATGGCCTTGACGTGTTTTACTGTGCAAAAATAGCAAAATTTTCCGGCTTGATGGAATTTAGGCCCGACATTTGCAGTATTTTCTATAATTTTGCAAAGGCAAAAACAAACCCAAATGAAACGACAAGTCTTTTCAATCGCTTTGCTCTTGCTGGCTTTCATGCCACTTGCCAAGGCTCAAATCTTCAAGATGGACGACAGACCCCAATTGCAGTTCATCGACAAGGCGCACTATGTCTCGGCAGCCTTGCAAATGGATGATTATCTGCCACTTCTACAAGGAAAACGCATCGGCATCGTAGGCAACCAGACCAGCATCGTAAGTGAAACGCATTTGGTTGACACCCTGCTTTCGTTAGGTATCGACGTGTGGAAGATCTTCACGCCCGAACATGGTTTCCGTGGCACCGCCGACGCCGGAGCCAAGGTGAACAGCGGCAAGGACGAGAAAACGGGCCTCCCCATCGTGTCGCTCTACGGCAAGACCAAGAAACCCACGCCCGAAATGCTTCAAGGCATCGACTTGATTCTCTTCGACTTGCAGGATGTTGGCGTGAGGTTCTACACTTACATCTCCACCATGAGTTATGTCATGGAGGCCGCCGCCGAAAACAACATTCCCGTCATCGTCCTCGACCGACCTAACCCCAACGGCTTTTATGTGGACGGTCCCGTGTTGAAGACCGAAAACTCCTCGTTTGTTGGTTTGCACCAAGTGCCCGTAGTCTATGGCATGACCATCGGCGAGTACGCCAAGATGGTGAACGACGAGGGCTGGCTGAAAAACGGCATTCGCTGCGACCTCACCGTGATACCTATTAATAATTACAACCGCAACGCCATCTATGAGCTTCCCGTGCGCCCCTCGCCCAACCTGCCCAACTGGGAGTCGGTCTATCTCTACCCCACCCTTTGTTTCTTTGAGGGCAGCATCGTCAGCATCGGACGCGGCACCGAGACACCTTTCCAAATCTACGGTCACCCCAGCATGAGAGGCAGCTACACCTTCACGCCTAAAAGTACCACTGGAGCCTCACAGCCTTTGCTGGAAGGACAACGTTGCCGTGGCGAGAACTTGGTTGAATTTGCACACGATTTCACCCACAACATCAATCAGTTGCAACTTGATTGGATTATTGAGGCTTATCAACAATTAAAGGATAAAGGTTTCTTTACCAACTATTTCCGCTTACTCTCTGGCGACAAGCATTTGCAACGCGACATCGAAAGCGGCAAGACAGCCGACGAAATACGCGCCTCATGGCAGAAGGATCTGGAGACGTTCAAGTCGATTCGGTCGAAATATCTTTTGTATTGATTTGTTATCCAAAAGTTAATTCGAGAATCCACGCGAACTCCTTATAAGCCAGTGTCTCCGAAAGGTCGCGCAAGGCCTCGCCCATGGAGCGGTAATACCATTCGATGTCAGCCTTTCCGTTGGGCGCATGGAACAACTTCCACGTCGCATCGCCATAGAGACGATAGTCACGCGCAATACCCCTCAAGTTGGATAGCTTGTCGCCAATGGCCACCACCTTGCTGTCGTAAGGTGCCGCTGCGAGTTGTTCGACTTGCTTGGTTCTCTTCTCCCTCCACGAGAGATGCTCTGATGCAGGAGCCGTCTCATGTTGGACAAGCATCGCCACTCTATCACCAAACCTTTCCCGAATCTGTTCGAGGGTAACATCGGTGTCCTCGACGGTGTCGTGCAAAATGGCCGCAGCCAACATCTCAGGGTCGTTGGTGATACTGGCCACAATGCTTGCCGCCTCCATCGGATGGATGATGTAAGGATAGCCTTTGCAGCGGCGTTCCGTATTATGATGCGCTTCGATGGCGAATTTGGCGGCTTCATCGAACAGCGTGGTTTCCAGTGGGTTGTTCATACCAAATTGATTTTCTTTGCTTGCTCGTGGATGCGTTGGGCACGTTGTGCGTTGTAGTTGCTTTCGCCATAGAGGGCGACAAAAAGGCGCATGAGGCCAGCTTCGCCAAAGCCCTGCCTGAGGATGGCAACGATGCAGATGTTTTGCAAGGCCACCGAATAGGCCACGATGTCCAAGCCCGTGCCGGCCAACTGTATGAGTGCCAATTGGTAAGCCGCGTCCTCGTGTTCGTTGCGAAGCCTTACGATGTCGCCGATGGTCTTCATGCCCATATTGAGCAATACGTTGTAATAAGGCATGAGGCTGTCCTCGTAAAGCTCGGCTTGGTTGATGCCGGCGATTTTCTCGGCAAGCCGCTTGAAAGGCCTCAGTTCGAGGAAGCTACGGAACGTGTCACCGTTGAGCGGCACCTCGTCGAAGTTGCCGCTTGCCACGAGCGACTGCACATTGCGCCGGTAGTCGTTGATTTCCTTGCGGATGCGGCTGAACTGCTCGTCGGCAAGTTCCAACATTCCGGCCAGGCGGCTCATGTTGCGCTGATACTCGACGGGTATCTCCACCTCGCTCTTGTAGCCCATGTCGTGGTACATGTTGGCCCAAACGTGCTGCAAGGTGCTGCGCATCTGGAGCTCGAAGCGGATTTGGTTCAACTCGGGCATAGCCGGGTCGTGGTGCATCGCCTCGGGAATACGGCAAATGTAGTGCAGCGACATATAGCCAAAACGGTCGATTTCGAGCATCTTGCGCTTGTCGACGGAGTTCTCCCAGTCGATGTCGAACATTTGTTCGACAAGGGCCGAGATGAGGTCGACCTCGTCGCTGTAGAACGTGATGACACGCACGCCGAGGATGTCGGTGAGGTCGTCCAAGGTGCGGTACTTTTGCCCTTTCAGCTCCAGTTTCCCGGCGAGGCTCTTTTCCGTCTTGATGCGCGACTCGAGTCCGGCCACGAGGATGTGGTTTTCGTCCAAGCAGTCGTTCAACCGCTTGGTTACTACGGTTTTCATCTTCTCGAAAACCGGCTGCTTCTCGCGATATTCGTCGAGGATCATCTCGCAATGCATGTCGAGTTTCATGGCCAAAGGGGGTTTCAGAGGATGGTGATGATGTTGGAGAATCCGGTGATGTCGAACACTTCCTTGACCATCGGGTTCATGTTGCGCATGACCATCTTGCCGCCACGTGCGCTGACGCTTTTTTGCAGCAGTAGGAACATACGCAGCCCTTGCGACGAGGTGTAGGTCATGCCCGTGCAGTCGATGTCGATGTCGGGTTTCTCGCCTTCCATCAGCGGCTGGATGTCGGCTTGGAATTGGTCGGCGTTGCTTGTGTCGAGCCTGCCGTTGAGAACGACGAGGGTCTTTTCTTCTTTTTTGTCTATTGTTATTTCCATGTTTTCGTAATATTAACTTTCACCGCTAACTAACTTCTTCATTGTCAGCACATTGTTTCCGTCCTCATAGCGATAGTTGATGCTGTCCATCATCTGCTTGCAGAGGTAGATGCCGAGGCCGCCGATGTCGCGCTCGTTGGCCGAGAGGGTGACGTCGGGGTCGTCTTTTTCCAGAGGGTTGAACGGCACGCCCGCGTCGCGCAGCTCGATGGTGAGCATGAGCGAGTCGTGGTCGAGGCTTGTGCCGGCCTCAAGCCAGCCGATGCCGCCTTCGTTCGCGTTGCGCCACACGTTCTCGACGGCCCCCCCCACCGAAAGCCCCGTCTTGAAACGCAGCGCCGCCGCC
>CAMOCK010000115.1 GCA_946610645.1 uncultured Bacteroidales bacterium | reverse complement strand
CCTGCAGATTGGCGACTACAAATACCATCACGAGGAAGAAGAGAAGAACAGCGACAAGCAGGAAGACCAGAACCTCGACCGCGAGCAGTTCAAGATCGGCGACGACCGCTCGTTGGGCGACATCATCGACAAGCTGCTCGACCACGACTTCATCCCGAGCTTCTGCACGGCTTGCTACCGTCTGGGGCGCACGGGCGAGCACTTCATGGAGTTCAGCGTGCCGGGCTTCATCAAGCGCTATTGCACGCCCAATGCCATCCTCACCTTGAGCGAATACTTGGTGGACTACGCCACGCCCGAAGTCGCAGCCAAAGGCTGGAAGTGCATCGAGAACAACTTCAAGAACGTCGACCCGAAGTTCCTCGACGAGCTGAAGAGCCGCATCGAGCGCATCAAGCAGGGCGAGCGGGATTTGTATTTCTGAAAACACCAACCATCAAACAACAAGGCGCCAAAATTTTATGGCACCTTGTTGTTTTTTTATACCTTTGCCCAAACTTATTGAACATCAACATGAAACGCCTCTTCTTCATATTGTTTGCTTTGATAGGCCTCATTTCGTGTGGCAACAAACTGAATGTCAGCATCGTAAAACCCAAAGCAGAACAACAAATCCACCCGATGGCCTTGGCTACGGCGCAGCCACGCTTCAGTTGGCAGTATGAATCGGCTGAAAACAATGTGGTCCAACGCGACTACCGCATCATCGTAGCCTCCACAGCCGAAAACGCCAAAAACAACGTTGGCGACCTGTGGGACTCGGGCGTAATTCCCTCAAGCCAGATGCTCTATGTTGCCTACGCCGGAAAACCACTCCAAAGCCGCGACAAGGCGTTTTGGAAAGTCATCGCTACCGTGACTTCCGACAAGGGCAAAAAGAAACTTGAAAGCGAAGTCAACTCGTTTGAAATCAGCCTCTTGAACCAAGACGACTGGCAGGCGAAATGGATTGGCCACGAGTTTGACGACGACGTTTTGGTGGGCAAGACCCGCATCGCGGCGCGTTATCTGCGCAAGGAGTTCAACCTTAAAGACGGCATCAAGTCGGCAAGGCTTTACGTCAGCGGCATGGGCGTCTATAGTGCCTACCTCAACGGCACCGAAGTCGCGCCCGACGAGCTGCTGAAGCCCACGCTTTCGTGGTACTCAAAGCGCGTCTATTTCAACACCTACGACGTGACCGACCAACTGCAGAACGGCGACAACGCCATCGGCATCATCCTTGAAGGCGGTCGCTACACGGCCATTCGCCACAATGCCGAAAACCCCAACTGGGACGGCACCGAACACGTGTTTGCCTTTGGCACGCCGCGACTGCTGCTCCAACTTGAAGTGACCTACAACGACGGCCAAAAAGAGACCATCGTCAGCGATGAGACATGGAAAATCACCAACCAAGGCCCCATCCGCACCGCCAACGAATGGGACGGCGAGACCTACGATGAGAACTTCGACCTCGGCGACTGGAACAAAGCCCAATACGACGACTCCGAATGGCTCCAAGCCGAACTCGTGGAGGCTCCCGAAGGACAACTCACTGCCCAACCCAACCCCAACATCACCGTGATGGAGAAGCTGAAACCCATCGGCATGTTCCAGAAAGGCGACAAATGGTATTTGGACATGGGCCAAAACATGGTCGGCTTCATCGACATGAAGGTGCGCGGACAACAGCCCGGCGATGTCATCACGTTGCGTTTCGCCGAACTCTTGAAAGACGACAGTACGCTCTACACCGCTAACCTCCGCAGCTCCGAGAACATTGACCATTACATTTGTGGTGTACAGACGTTGCGCGCAACGTCTCTACCCATTTCATGGCATCCCATGTTCGTCTACCACGGCTTCCGTTACGTCGAAATCAGCGGCCTGCGCGAAACGCCCACCATGGACGACTTTGAAGGTTGGGTCATCTACGATGAAATGCCCGTCACAGGTTCGTTTGAGACCTCCAACGAGATCATCAACGCGGTCTACAAAAACGCCTATTGGGGCATCCGTGGCAACTACCGTTCGATGCCCACCGACTGCCCGCAGCGCGACGAGCGCATGGGCTGGACCGGCGACCGTACCACGGGCAATTACGGCGAGTCGTATATCTTCGGCAACCACCAGCTCTACGCCAAGTGGCTCACCGATGGCGACGACAGCCAATGGGACAATGGCTCGTTGGCCAACGTCATCCCGCCCTATTGGCGCGGCTATACCGACAACATGACCTGGCCTGGTGCCATGGTGACCGTCACCGACATGCTTTACACCCGCTTCGGCGATATGGAGCCCATTCGCCAACACTATGGGGCTTGGAAAAAATGGCTGCTCCACATGAAAAACGACTACATGAGGGCCGGCCTCATGCCCCGCGACACCTACGGCGACTGGTGTATGCCGCCCGAGTCATTGGAAATGATCCACTCCAACGACCCCAACCGCATCACCGAGGCAACGGTCATCGCCACGCCGTTCTATTGCTACCTCTGCGGCAAGATGGCCAAGTTCGCCGAAATTTTAGGCTACACGGAAGATGTCGACTTTTTCAACCAGGAAATCACCACCTCGACCATCGCCTTCAACGACAAGTACTTCAACCGCGTGACGGGCGTCTACGCCAACAACACGGTGACGGCCAACATCTTGCCCCTGTGGTTTGGAATGGTTCCTAAGGGATTGGAAGACAAGGTGATGGAAAGCATCATCGACAAGACGATGAACGAATGTGGCGGCCATGTGTCGACGGGTGTCATCGGCATCCAGCAGTTGATGCGCTGCCTGACGGAATACGGCCACGGCGACCTCGCTCTGAAGATTGCCAGCAACGACACCTATCCCAGCTGGGGCTATATGGTGCGCAGCGGCGCCACTACCATTTGGGAGCTTTGGAACGGCAACACCGCCGACCCCGCCATGAACTCGGGCAACCACGTGATGCTGCTCGGCGACCTCATCCTTTGGGAATACGAATACCTCGGCGGCATCCGCGCCCTTGAGCCAGGTTACAGCAAGATACAACTCAAACCCTATCCTATTGAGGGATTGGATTTTGTGAATTGTAGCCACAATTCGGTTTCAGGTCGCATTGAGAGCAATTGGAAACGGGTCGGAAACCATTTCGAATGGGACTTTACCATTCCTGCCAACACCACGGCAGAGGTCTGCTTGCCCACCGCCGAAGGCTATCAAACCATAACCTACGGCAGTGGGCATTATCACCTGTCTTCAGTGCTTTAAGACTTGATTCTGTCGGGGTTGGCCGCAATGAACTGGCTCCAGTCGGGCTTGCGGTGGGCCTTGGCCTTCTCGGTGGTGTGCTTGGTGTAGTTCACGTCTTTTCCCTTTGAAATCGAATGGCACACAGCGGCGGCCACGGCATCGGTGGCGTCGAAAAACTCAGGGTCTTGGTCGGTCTTGAGGATGAAATGCACCATCTTGGCCACCTGTTCCTTCGAGGCATTGCCGTTGCCCGTGATGTTCTGCTTGATGGTCTTGGGCGAATACTCGAAAATCGGGATGTCGCGATAAAGCGCGGCAGCCATGGCCACACCTTGGGCGCGCCCTAATTTCAGCATCGACTGCACGTTTTTGCCGAAAAACGGTGCCTCAATGGCCAACTCGTCGGGGTGGTATTCGTTGATGATTTCCAGCACACGCTCGAAGATTTTCTTCAGTTTGAGGGCTTGGTTTTCCAGTTTCTTCAAATTAATAACCCCCATCGTCAGGAGTTCCATCTGTTTACCCTGCTCGCGGATGAGGCCGTAGCCCATCACCATCGTACCCGGGTCGATGCCTAATATGATTTTTTCGGAGTCCATCTCTTTACTTTGCCGCAAAAATAGGCATTTTTCAGTTATCCAAGAGCCTTAAGCCGGTTCCGGAAGTCATCTCCCCACGGCACTCTCATAGAATTGTTTCCTCTGCGCCCGGCTGACTTTGAACTGCAGTATTTGACCCAACACGAGGTCGCATGAATACAAGGCCTGTATTTGCGAGATAAAAAGACGGTCGTAACGAATGCTTTGCGTGGCTTGCTGCTCCTTCATGAAAAGCACAGCCTGCTCAACTTGAGGCAAATCGAGGTCGTCCTTGGTGAAGACGAAGAGGCCAAACTCGCTGAAATCGCCATAAAAACCGTCGTTTACCTTGTTCATCTTGATTTCGAGGATGCGCTTCAGAGGCAAGGCCATCGACCAATACTCGTACTCGTTGCTGCCCATGAGGCTACCGTCGCCCAAGCCGTATGCATAGCCGCTTTGCTCGATTTGGCGCAGCACGTCGTGGTTCACTTCCACAACTTCCTTGCCCGCCATCTCGTTCACCAAGGCGTTGGCCACATGCTTGTTTTCGGGGATGGCACGCGTCACCTCGATGCCGATGCCCAGCACTTCGTCCTGCAAATCAGGACGGTCGCGATTGACCAAATGCGCATAATGGTCGCCCAAAAGGGTGGCTAACGAAGCCATCGCATAGCGCTCAAAGAAACAGGTGTCGAATTTCGGTGATAGCATTTCTTATAGATAACATTTTAATTTCCATCGTGAATCATTTCAAAAGGTCTGCTAATCTCTGGCATAACTATTTATTTCTCCGCAAAAATAACAATAATTTCCAATACCAAAGCAATTTTTGATTTTCCTTTTCCGTTTCACCAGCAATCACCAAAAAGGATAAAAATGAGCACAACAAAATTCTATAGTTTCCATGAGGGAAGAGGAAGCCTGGTTTTAAATCCTTGTTGCTATAGCCAAAAAGAATGGGATTCATGGGATGATTTAAAAATCGGAAAGGACGAAGACATTCCGAAAGGAGAACTGCATTTTATGGTCAACCCAAATTTTGGCAAAAAGTTTTGGGATGTAGTCACGGCTGGAAAGGGGTTGTTGTATGCAGTTTCAGAGAAAGTAGTTAAATTATTGCAGGACAATAATATAACTGGTTGTAAATTCTATCCCATAACCATCAATGACCACGAAGATTTAAAGTATTTCCTACTTACGATAACGGGAAAATGCGGAGCGTTCGACATTTCGAAATCCAAGGTGATACGGACAATAGAATATCCTGAAGAGGCGATTCAAAACTCCGACATAATAATCCCTTCAGGCCGCTTTTCGATAATGAAAGGTTTTTATTTCCCTTTGGAAAGTTGGGACGGTTGTGACTTTTTCTCACCTGAAGGAAGCGGTAAAATCATTGTGACTGAGCGTGTAAAGAATCTTTTCAAAAAGCATAGCATCACCAATGTCGTGTTCCAAGACTTAGAGGAAGAAGAATGGATTTAGGCATTTATCCAAACAATTCCGCCCCCAACTCATACACCGAAGCCACGGGCACAATCTGAATCTTAAAGCGCTTGGCATCCAATCCCTTGGCATTGTACTTTGAGACGAAAATCTTCTCGAAACCAAGTTTGTCGGCTTCGGCGATACGGGCCTCGATGCGGGTGACGGCGCGTATTTCGCCCGAAAGCCCCACCTCGGCGGCAAAGGCATAACTTGATGGAATAGGCACGTCGGCATTCGACGAAAGCACGGCGGCGATGACGGCCAAATCAATGGCGGGGTCGTCGACGCGGAGACCACCCGCGATGTTCAGGAACACATCTTTTATCGAAAGGCGGAAACCTGCGCGTTTTTCCAAAACGGCCAAAAGCATATTCATCCTGCGGATGTCGAAGCCCGTGGCGGAGCGTTGTGGCGTGCCATAGGCCGCACTGCTCACCAAGGCCTGCGTCTCAATGAGCATGGGGCGTTGGCCTTCCATGGTGGCGGCGATGGCGATGCCGCTCACCTCCTCGTCGCGTTGCGAGAGCAGGATTTCGCTGGGGTTGGTCACCTCGCGAAGGCCCGAGGCGTTCATCTCGAAGATGCCCAGTTCGGAAGCCGACCCGAAGCGGTTCTTGATGGTGCGCAAGATGCGGAAACCATAGTGGCGGTCGCCCTCAAACTGAAGCACCGTGTCGACGATGTGCTCCAAAATCTTCGGTCCGGCAATGCTGCCGTCCTTGGTGATATGGCCGATGAGGAACACCGGCACCTGATAGGCCTTGGCAATCTTGTTCATCTCGGCGGCTGTCTCACGAATCTGTGAGAGACTGCCTGCCGTGGCATCGACGAAAGGCGATTCGAGTGTTTGTATGGAGTCGACAATCACGATGTCGGGCTGAACGTTCTTGAAGTGTTTCAGGATTTCCTGCGTATTGGTCTCGGTGAGGATGAGGCAATCGGTGTTATGGATGCCGATGCGCTCGGCCCGCATCTTGATTTGGGTCTGGCTTTCCTCGCCGGAGATGTAAAGTATCTTTCGGCCAGCCAGTTGCAAAGCCGTCTGCAAGAGCAACGTCGACTTGCCGATGCCAGGTTCGCCGCCCACGAGGGTCAAAGAGCCGAGTACAAGGCCGCCGCCAAGCACGCGGTTAAGTTCCTCGTAAGGCAAAATGATGCGTTGTTCCTTGGCATTGGTGATTTCGTTGATGGGCACGGGCAAGCCTTTGTCCATCTCCAAGCCAACGGTCTTTTTCACTGATTTGGAGTCCTTTCCCGTCACCACGGTTTCCTCAACGCAGGTGTTCCATGCGCCGCAGGCGGGGCATTTCCCGAACCATTTCGGCGATTCGTTTCCGCATTCCTTGCAGAAAAAGGCGGTTTTTTCTTTTGCTGGCATAATAAAGATTTTGAGGCAAAAATAGGAAATCTTTTTGTACTTTTGCCGCATTATTCAGAAAACAACTAAACACTTAATTTACAATGAAAAAACACATCATTTTCCTGTTTGCATTGGCGCTCGGCCTGACCGCCTGCAACAACAAAGCCAACCAGTTCAAGGTGAACGTCAGCCTGAAGAACGCTGACGGCCAGACCGTCTATCTGCAAAAGTACGTCGACAACGCGCCCGTCGCCATCGACTCGGCCGTCATCGCCAACGAAACGGCCACGCTGACCGCGACCCAAGACGACCCGCAAATCCTTTACGCCTTGAAAGTGAAGGGGAAGCGCGGCTCGATGCCTTTCTTCTCCGACAACCAAGACGTGACTTTCGTGGGCGACGGCAACAACCCGCAAGACGTGGAAATCATGGGCTCGGCAACACAAACCGCCTGGAACGAGTTCAACGCCAAGCAAAACGAGTTCAACGCACAAATCCGCGAGCTTTACGCCACGATGCAACAAGCTTTCGCCGACAACGACAGCATTCTGTTAGACTCGCTCAACACCGTCGGCACCGCACTGATGGAACAGCAAGACAACTACCGCGACGACTACATCAAGAGCCACGGAGACAGTTTCCTCGCGCATTACCTCTTGGACGAGTCGAAGCAAGACTATTCGCTTGACGAACTGAAGGAAATCATGGCCGGATTCACCACCGAATCCATCTATACCAAGGACCTCAACGACTACATCGCCAAGCAAGAGCGCCTCGAAGTGGGTCAGCCTTTCATCGACTTTACACTGCAAACCAAGGCGGGCGAGAGCGTCAAGCTCGCCGAGGTGATTGCCCAAAACAAGCTCACGTTGGTCGACTTCTGGGCTTCGTGGTGCGGTCCGTGCCGCAAGGAGAATCCCGTCGTGAAGGCCGCCTACGAGCAGTTCCACGAACTCGGCTTCGAGGTCGTCGGCGTCAGCGTCGACCAAGACGAAGCCGCATGGCTGCAAGCCGTCGAGGAAGACCAACTGCCTTGGACGCAGGTGCGCGACACCGAAAACAAGGTCAGCGAGGCCTACCTTATCTATTACATTCCGTCCAACTTCCTCTTCGACCAAAACGGCACAATGGTGGCCAAAGGCTTGCGCGGCGAGGACTTGGCGGCGAAATTGAGTGAAATCCTGAATAAATAATGCGGAATTATGAATGTGGAATGCGGAATAGGGGCAAAGCCCAGCGTCGCTTTGCGCCATTCCGCATTCCGAATAAAAACCAACGTCATGAAAACAAAAACCCTGTTTATTGCCGCAGCCGCGCTGATGATGACGGCCTGCACCTCGAAGCCTGAAGCACAAACCTTTAAGATCAATGTGGACATGGCCAACGCCGATGGCAAGACCGTCTATCTCCAAAAAGACGGCCAAGTGCTGGATTCGGCAGTCCTCGAAAACTGGAAAGCCGAACTGTCAGCACCCGTTTGCGCCGACAACGAAATGTATGGCCTCATGCTGAAAGGCTGGCGCCGACCCTTCCAGTTTTTCACCGACAACGCTGAGATTACTTTGGAAGGCAATGCGCAAAATCCGAACAACATCATCGTGAAAGGCTCGGCCTCGCAAGACCGCCTAAACGCCTTCACAGAGAGCTATAACGCATTGGAAACCAAGCTCGAAGCCGACAGCACAATGGCCCAGGCCGACAAGGACGAAATCCTGAAGATGCACTGCTTCGACTACGTTTGGGACCACCCCACCGACCCCGTGGCGCATTATGTGATGTATCGCTACAAATGGGCCTTCGGTCCTTGCGAGATGCGCACGATGATTGACAACATCCACCATGCCGACAGCACCCTGAAAACCAACAACCTGAAGCTGTCCGAGGAATATGTTGAGAAAGTGGAGCGCGTTCAAGCCGGACAGCCAATGATTGACTTCACCCAAAACGATGCTAATGGCAATCCCGTGACGCTCAGCGAATTAGCGAAAGACAAACTCTTGCTCGTCGACTTCTGGGCTTCGTGGTGCCCCGACTGCCGCAAGGCCAATCCGGGTGTGGTGGCGGCCTACCAAAAATACCACGACCAAGGTTTCGACATCCTCGGCGTTTCGTTTGACACCAACAAGGAAGCCTGGCTCGCCGCCATCGAGAAAGACGGCTTGACCTGGACTCATGTCAGCGACCTGCAAGGCTGGGGCAACGCCGCCGGAGCCTTGTATTCCATCGCCTTCATCCCGCAAAACGCCCTCATCAAGGACGGCATCATCGTGGCCCGCAACCTTGAAGGCGAGGAACTGATGGAGGAGATTGAGCGGCAGTTAGGGGAATAAGCAAGTATAGTGCCCCCTTTACATTCTGAGTTTTTCAAGAGGATGCACGAAACGGCCCAGTAAGCAACGTTCCGACTTTCAAAATCTGCAAAAAACACAGTTTCAAAATCTGCAATTTTTGCAAAATCTGCAAAACTTGTCTCAAAATCTGCAAAATCTGATGCCGTAGGCATTCAGACGGCTTCGCATTTGGGGAAGTTTGCCTACTTTTGCACATTTTCAATCAAGTTTTTAAATAAAGCACAAAACAATGACAAAAGCAACAGCAACAATCGCAATTCTGCTTGGGCTGCCCCTCGGCGCGGCCTACCTTGTGCCCAAAAAGCGCAAAAACACCCAACGCGGCGCCATGATGGCGCTCCTCGCCCTGCTCGCCTTCGGGCCGACGGCGTGGGCGCAGAACAACTGGGATGAAGTCTATGCAATGACGCAGACCACCTCGGCAAACTGGACGGCCCTGAATGCAGGCTCCACTACGGGACAGACGCTCGGCAGTGTGGGTAACACGACGTACTATTACGCCAATTCGAACCTCAGTTTCACCAACAGCAACGCAGGCGGCAGCGGCCT
>CAMOCK010000114.1 GCA_946610645.1 uncultured Bacteroidales bacterium | reverse complement strand
TCTCTTGTCTTGCTTTCCCGCAACCGACCACAACAAAAACGACCGCCTCGCGGCGGACTCAACGGCAATCGGCTGCTGTGCTGGCCTCACGCTGTCATAGAACTCCCGCAAACATCACAACCAACCTCTCCCCTCTGCCGTCGTTTGCGGGTGCAAAAGTACAACCTTTTACATTAACAACAAGCACTTTTTTCAAGAAAAATTCAAAAAACAACACAACTCGCTAAATACCAACGAAATAAATTTTATACCCCAGAAAACCACAGCCTGCTTTTACACCTTATTAATATATAACCATCACCAATGAGGCAAAAAAGCGTCCTCGATATGGTCAATAACAGGCTTGCCATTATTGACAATGATCGAAATGATGTCGAAACGGGTATCAATATCCAATTTGTTCCGAAAAAGATAGGCGTTTGCGGCATAGATCAATCGTCGTTGTTTTTGCTTGTTTACGGCAAGATCGGGCTCGCCATAATTGCTGCTTTTGCGTGTCTTCACCTCCACGATGACCAATTCCTTGCCGTCTTTGGCGATGATGTCGATCTCCTGATGACGGTTCCGCCAATTGCGTTCGAGGATTTCGTAGCCCTTATCCATGAGATACTTCACAGCGATTTCCTCGCCCTGTTTTCCAAAATCGATATGTTCTGCCATAACTAGTAATTATATCCTTTACCCATTTTCATCTTTTCTGTCTGATAATGACCGAGATAGACAAGGCCAAGATTACCGTCGATGGCGATTTTGTCGCCCATTTGGAGTTGGTGTCCGTTCAGCTCGCCGCAATGCTTTTCGTCATAGACTTGCAACTCGATGCAACTCACCACGCATACCTTGCCGAGGCGGACTGCCGTCACAGCAGCGTGCGAAGTGGCGCCGCCACGGGCGGTCAGCAAGCCGTCGCAGTCGAAAATCATGCCGATGTCGTCGGGCACAGTGTCGGGGCGCACAAGGATGACTTGCGCATCGGGATGCGTCTCGCGCAACGCCTTGATGTCGTTTTCGTTGAAGGCTACTAGGCCGTTCATCGCGCCGCCGCCGATGCCCATGCCGCGCCCGATTTGGTTCATTTCCGTTGGCGACTGCACGAATGCGTCCATCTCGTCTTCGAGTTTCAGGTCTTGGTCGCGGATTTGCAGGATGTGGAAATCCTCCGGCTTGTCAGACTCGAAGGTAAACTCCATCTCTTGCGGGCTATATCCCAGATTCTCAGTTAGTTCCTTTGCTATGGAATAAATCTTCTTGTAGATTTCCGGCAAGGCCGTCTGCATGGAAAGCCCGTCGAGGCCAGCCGCCTTGCGTTGCGTTTCGCCAATAGGCAGCGGCTTGACGAGGCCTCCCACGATGTCCTCGCCTTGGCTGCGCATGGTGAAGTCGCCATAGAGGTGCACACCTGGGCGCTCGCGATGTGGGTTTTGCGTGAAGACCACACCCGTACCTGAAACGTCACTGATGTTGCCGAAAATCATCTGTTGCACGATGACCGCCGTACCCCAGTTTTCGGAAATACCGAGATGGCGGCGATAGGCCAAGGCACGCTCCGAGTTCCACGACTCGAAGACCACATTCACACATTCAATGATTTGCTTGAACGGATCTTGCTCAAACTCAACCTCTTTTTCGCCCAAAATGGCCTTGTAGGCGTAGGCGATTTCGCGCATTTCCTCAGCATCGAACTCGCTCTTCTGCTTCACATTGTATTTCGCCTTGAACTTGTTGATTTCCACATCGAAAACATCGCGGTCGATGCCTTTGGCCATGCCCCAGCTTTGCAGCAGACGGCGATAGGAGTCCCAAATGGCCCAAGCCTTCTTGTCGTTGGTGCCGATGGCCTCGACGAGTTCGTCGTTCAGGCCAACGTTGAGAATCGTGTCCATCGCGCCGGGCATGGAAATCGCCGTCCCCGACCTCACCGAAACGAGGAGCGGACGCTCAGGATTACCGAATTTCCGTCCGCTAATGCGCTCCAATTCAGCGATATGTTTTCGAATCATGGCGTGGATTTCTGTGCGAAGTTCGGGAATGGTGTTGATGGTTTCGTTGCGACGGAAAGTCTCGGTAGTGATGACGAAACCCGGAGGCACGGGCATCCCGTACAAGTACAACTTTTTCAGGTTGTTGGCCTTGTTTCCGATGAAGACTTGGTTGTCCATCTTGGGCGTTTCTTCCCAGAACGGGCTGACCAACATTTCTGAGTTGTAGGTCATAATGTCGCTGATGAGCTTCGGGTCGAGGGTAGCCTCCATCGTACGCAACGAATTGAGGATCCGACCGATGAAGTTGTCCAAGGGCTGCATCAGGAAGGCATCGGAGAGCAGGTTGCGGTGGAATTCCTCGGATTTCTTGCTGACGAGTGCCGCGGTTTCGCGCTCGCCGAGTTTCCCTTCTGGGTCGAAAAGCTGCGGAATGACGATCTTCAACGGATATTCATACGACTTCAGGAAATACTTGATGATGATGCGCCGCACATCCTCGGCGATGAACTGGAAGATGTTGATATACTGTCCGAAAGAGAAGCTCCGCGAGGTCAGCGAGTAGCGCAACATGTCGAGTTTCGAGTTGAAACTTTGGTTAGTGATGCCGTCGAGCTCGAGGCCGTTTCGGAAGTATTCGAGAATCGTATATATCTGATTCAGTGTGCGTTCTGAAATATATTCGAGGTTAATGCTTTGCACCACCTTTTCCATCAATTGGGTGGCTACACGCTCGAGGCGGAAAGTCAAGCCCATGGCCTCAAACTTGTTTTCGCGGTAAGTGCCGTACATCGACGGGATGCCGATGGCAATGTGGCGCTTGTGGTAGATATTCTCCCAACCTTCGCTCTGTTCTGGGTTGAAGATCACGGTCTTGAGCTTGTCCATGAAGGCATAGATCATCGTCAGCGACCTGCCGAAGTCCTTGGCGGTATAGACCTTTTCGAACTCGTCGATTTCCTCGTCGGGGATGAACGGGAAACTGCGCAACGAGCTGAAAATGTTGACCGACTCGAAACTGTATTTCTCTCGGAGATAGGCATATAGGTCGCGGATGTCCATCAAGCGGGCGTGTTCGCGCTGATTGATTGCCTCATCCAGTTCGATGCGCCGGGCGGCAGAAGCAATGAGGTTTTCATAGTCGTCGCGGGAGAGCATCAAAACATCTTCAGGGTTGAGGCACGAGATTTCGCACATCGTCAGCACAAGGTTGTGGACATGCACAAACCAAGTGCTTCCCTTGTCAATGCTCTCGAAAACGTTGTTGGGCACAATGGGTTTCAACGAATCGAGGTTGCCGTCGCTCCAGAACTTGAAAACATCCAAAGTCAAGGCAATCAGCGTGTTGTTGCTTTCTGTGTGGACTTGTTTGCGCAGGAAGTGCACCAATTTGTCCTGCCTTCCCGAAATCTCGTCCATGTTGGTGGTCACGTTGCGGATTTCGCCCTCGGCGCCGATTTCGTTGAAATAGACGGGGAAGATGCGCGTCAGTTGCTTCACCTTTTTATAATAAGGTGTGATGTTGGAGTTGAGCACCTTCGTGATTTCGCGCTGGAAGAGGTCGGTGTCGCTCAGGAATATGCCGCCCAACTTGAGGTTTACAATCAAGGCGGAAAGCAGTTTTTCCATCGGCGTGGTGGCATGTTCGATAAGTTCGAGCCACACGCGGATGTTCTTGATATGGTTCTCATCTACAGAGAGTTGCCAGTCCTCGCCCACAAACACGTTGCCTGGCGTAACGAAGCCGAATCCGATGAGTTTCTTCTCGAAGTAGTTGACGATTTCCTTCATCTCGGTTTGGTCGATGTCAATGATTTTCAGTCCGAGAGTCAGCTGGAAATCGAGTACGGCTGACATGTAGTCTTTCCTCAATTCCTCGGCGAGGTCGAAAATCGTGTCGATGAAGGGGATCAGTTCCTCTTGCGGCATCTCGTCTATCGCGTCGCGCATCATGCGGTCCATGTTCCAGATGAGGCGCTCGCGCTGGTTCTCCATTCCGGGCAGGTGGAGCAGGAAAAACACATAGTGGAACTTGGTGATGAAATGCGGAAAGGCCTTCTCAGACTCGGTGAAACGCTTTGCAACTTGCTCATAATGCGGCAAATTGGTCAATGCTTCCCACGTTTCGGCAGTGGCCAAATCGGCGTTCAACTTATCGAAATACGGCTTCCCGATTTCGTCGCAAACCGACCGGATTTCGTCGTCGGTCAAAAGCGTTTTCTTGCTTTCAATCCAATTCTCGACTTGCGAGGTTTGTTGCCAATAGCGGTAATTCTCTTGCAGCATTTTCCGCAACAGGGAGCATGCCTCATCGCTGAAACGCTCGTCGCGAGCCACTTTGTCGAGATAGCGCCCCGCGTGTTTTGTCGCCAAGATGTAAACATCCTTGTTGGCTTCAAACTTCTCGTTCAAGATGTTGAACACCAACGAAATCAATGCGACAAGTCTCGGCGATTCAGCAATCACCTTGTTGGCAAACTCCATCAAGGTGATGACGATGTTGAGGCGCAGTTTGGCCGCCACTTCGGGTTTGAGCAGGCTGCGCATCATCTCCAAAGGAATGTGGAGCGCATCGGCGGGAACGTCGTCGTGGGTGTAGAACCAGAAATCGTCGAGGAGCATCTTGCGAAACTCCTCGGTCACGAAAGTGTGGTTCGACAGCGGGTGATGGTATTCGGTGATACATTCCTTGGCCCGCTTGTTGATTCCGAAGTATTTGGCCGACAGGGAGATAAACTGTTGGTGTTCTTCGGGAATGAAGATATCTTTGTAGCGCGTTTGCGCCAGATTGGCTTCGAGGGCTTGTGATTTGAAGGTTTTTGCCATAATCAAAAAATAGATTTTGCAAAAATAGCAAAAATTCCCTGATTGGGTGATCTGCATATTCATGCACTTTTTCGTCTTCCAACACGAATTACCATTAATCTGCCATTCCGCGTCTGAAAGACGCAACCTCCCGTAACCGTAGGTCGGCGACCTACGGCAGCTACCCGGCAGGCAGCTCCCCGGTAGGGACAGCGGGTCTTGACCCGCTGAAGCTGCCGCCGTCCATCCTACCGCAATAAAACACATAGAGACGCCACACTGTGACGTCTCTACGATCTTCATGCGGGAATGGAAAATCTCCCTTCCCCCGGCTTGCGGAATCGGAAATCCCGCCTCCTTGAGAACCGCTTAGTTGGCATCCCACACCAAACGGACACAGCAGCCAAGATCGCGACTCTGCGTATTATCCGCATCGAAGGTCGGGCGCGGGTCGGTTTCGACGTTATTACCTCCTACATATCCAAACCAGAAATATCTGGCTTTTTCCTGGGTTCCAACAGTAACACGGTCAGCCGTCCAATAGAAGCCTTGGGCTGCATTATTTCTATTTGTGTAGTAATTATATTTTCTATACTGTGCTCCTTGGCGGCAACCCACGCCAGGCAGGAACACGCATCCCGCCGCCAGCAACTTATACATGTTTGAATTCGGATTAGTATATACTAAGTATTTGCCATCATCTTGTTTTTTTGGAGTAGTTTCAATCAACTTATATGGACCTGTTACCCAATTAGACTGACCACCATTCACAACGCCATCATAGATAGCATCATAATGTTCAGTATCATAACTGCTGTTAGCAGCAAACACTTTGTTAATCCAACTAGGATAGAAACCAGCCTTATTAGCTGCCGAGGCCGTTGTGAGTTGAAGGCCTGAATAGTTAAAGCCGTCGGGGAACAACAAGAGACCTTGACATTCCACATAGTAGTCATTATTATCTGCGTCTTTGTTGGGAACCAAAACCGTTGCCAATAAGAAGCGGTTGCCACTCCTCTCGTGGAGCAAATAGTTCCACTCGTCGGCGGTCAGGGTGCGCCATTGATCGTTCCCTTCGCCCGTCATTTGTTTTCCCCATTCTGGATCTTGACCATCCGCTATTTGATTATTAGTCAGATAATAGGATGTATTAATAGATTGATTCGTAATATGTCCCCAAGTAAAGCGATCCAAGCCGGTGAGGCCTGATTGATTTACATCACCATTTGTAGGATAACTACCGTAATTAGGAGCCGAACTACCACCAATGTGTTCCTCGTCAAACTGAGTAGCGTGGAAATGATATTTGTCAGTCTCATTCCATGTCAGGTTGGCCTTCGAGAAATAGACCTTCTTTCCGGTTGAACTCACCGTGAACACAGAAAAATCGTCATTACTGTTTTTGATGACAAGGTCTGCATTAGGCCCTGTAACAGCAAGTTGATTTTGGATTTGAATGCCTTCGCCGATACCAGCGTTGACATAGGTGTTGTTGCCAATGGCAGGCATGTTGCCTGCTCCTTGCCAAATCACGTTGCAGTTAGAGTTAGAAAGGTTAGTGCCAGGCAGAAGGATGGCCCATCTATGGGTGCTGACACTTTCTTCGCCATAAAGCGTGATGTTGCCTGTCGTATTAGTGGGCGTAATGGCATTGGTGGCAAAGTCGATGGTGGCTTCGGTCGGCACGCTTGAGAGCGTAACGGCATCAGTTGTCTCATTCAAGAGATTGATTCTCACCAAGGCGCACTGGTTCCTCAGCGTGGTGGAATAGGTGGTACCTGTGCCGGTGAAAGGCTTGGTGGAAGCGCCGTAGGAAAGCACGGGCAGGTTCTCGCTTTGGTCGGCAATGCTGATGCTGAGCGAAGTGGTTTCATTCGCCGTAGGCGTTTCGGTAACCGCCGCGTTGCCTACGAAGTAGAAGTGCAGGGGCTGGTCGGTGACGGTTTGGTCCGGGAAGATGTCACCGCTGAAAAAGCCGTTGGTGAATGTCAAAGTGCCCACATATTCGCCATTGTGGCCCACATAGAGATGGTCGCCGCTGGAGAAGGAAAACAGACCGTACGCCGGGGCGATGTTGTGTCTTTCGCCGTTTTCGCCCTTGCCGCCGTTGTCTTCATTTTCTCCCACGTTCACGGTGATGCGCACCCCAGGGTTGGTAGGCGTGGTGTTGCCCGTGGTGGGCGTTTCCTGTTTCTTGCATTGGCTCATTCCAAGCACGAGAGCCAAGGCCATGATGATTGTGCTAAGTTTTTTCATTGTAGATTGATGTGTTTTTAGTTGTTTTCCTGTTTTTTACGTTTTTTTGAAAATGCGTAGGCCGCGCCAGCCGCAGCCAAGATGAAGAGTCCGCTGCCAAGCGGGGTCTCATTGTCTCCGAATTGCTCGGTGCCGATGTTGAAGCCGCCCGTTCCGCCGCCATTCCCGCCGCCGAACTGTTCGACAGAGATGTTGAAGCCTCCCGAAGTGCTCAATAGGCTTCCTTGCGAAGCGTTAGCATCCGTTTCCGAACCTCTACCAAACAGCCCGCCGCCAGGTTGGGCGCTCAGGTTGCCCGCTGTCAGCCCCATGGCCGCCAGACCAAACGCAAACGCGACAGTTTTCAAAGATTTGGTTGTTTTCATATAGCTAATAATTTAAAAATTGGTATTGAAAGATTTAATTATAGATTCAAGATTTGGTCGGGGGCGTTTTTTGAAACCCCCTAACCCCTTTAAAAGTGGGACACCTACCGGACGGTGGCCTACCGGACGCGTTTTCTCGATCCATCTCTGCGCCGCTTTGCGCCGTCCCCCTTTAAGGGGGCGAAGACCCGCTTCTCGTCGCTTCGCGCTTCACGAAGAACGGCACAAAAAAAATTCCAAGACAAGCCATTCCAACCTGTCTTGGACTAAGGGAATGTGAAAGCATGGAAAGGAGATTACCCCCCCCCATTTTTTCGTGTAATCTATTGATATTCAATATATTACAAAGGTTTTTCATTCCTTTTCAACTATTTTGCGGCCGCAAAAATACGAAAAAACGACATAATGAATCAAAAAAATAGGTAATTTTGCGCTGTCATTTTAATTACGAACAAACAACTAACCCGACTACAATGGAAAAGATTAAAGTAGGTATCAATGGTTTCGGCCGCATTGGCCGCAACGTGTTCCGCATCATTTGCGAACGTCCGAACTTAGAAATCGTGGGTGTCAACGACCTGACGAGCACCAAGGTGCTGGCCCACCTGTTGAAATACGACTCCACCCAGGGCAAGTTCCCCGGCACGGTGGAATACGACGAGACCGCACTCATCGTCAACGGCCAGCGCATCCCCGTCACGGCCGAGCGCTCGCCGCTGAACATCAAGTGGGGCAAGACCCCCGACGTGGTGGTTGAATCCACCGGCGTGTTCCGCTCGAAGGAAAGCAGCAAGGGCGGCTATGGCGACCACCTGAAGAACGGCGCCAAGAAGGTCATCCTCTCGGCTCCCTCCAAGGACGCCATCGATGCCACCATCGTGGTGGGCGTCAACAACAACGACCTGACCGACGACATCGAATGCGTGAGCAACGCCTCCTGCACCACCAACTGCCTGGCTCCCGTGGCCAAGGTGCTGAACGACCGCTTCGGCATCGAGCAGGGCTACATCACCACCATCCACAGCTACACCAACGACCAGGTGATCCTCGACGGCCCGCACAGCGACCTGCGCCGCGCCCGCTCGGCCGCCATGTCGCAAATCCCGACCACCACTGGCGCCGCCAAGGCCGTGGGCATCGTCATCCCCGAACTGAATGGCAAGCTCGACGGCATCGCCGTCCGTGTTCCTACGCCTACGGGTTCATTGGTCGACCTCGTGTGCATGCTGAAGACCGAAGCCACCAAGGAAGAGATCAACGCCGCCATGAAGGAAGCCGCCGAAGGCCCGATGAAGGGTGTGCTCGAATACACCGAGGATCCGATCGTGAGCTGCGACGTCATCCACAACCCGCACAGCAGCATCTTCGATGCCCAAAGCACTATGG
>CAMOCK010000113.1 GCA_946610645.1 uncultured Bacteroidales bacterium | reverse complement strand
TCGACGGCGTGGTGCTGACCAAACTGGACGGCGACACCCGTGGCGGTGCGGCCCTCACCATCCGCACGGTGGTCGAGAAGCCCATCAAGTTCGTCGGTATCGGCGAGAAGATGGATGCCCTCGATGTGTTCCACCCCAAGCGCATGGCCGACCGTATCCTCGGCATGGGCGACATCGTCAGCCTCGTGGAACGCGCCCAAGAGCAATTCGACGAGGAAGAAGCCCGAAAGTTGCAGAAGAAATTGGCACAGAACGAGTTCAACTACAACGACTTCCTCAAGCAAATCCAGCAAATCAAGAAGATGGGCAACTTGAAGGACCTGGCCAGCATGATTCCCGGCATGGACAAGGCCATGAAGGGTGAGGAAATCGACGACGATGCCTTCAAGAGCATCGAAGCCATCATCTATTCGATGACACCGCAGGAACGCGAAAACCCCAAGCTGCTCAACGGCACACGTCGCAAACGCATTGCCGATGGCAGCGGCACAAGCATCGTTGAGGTGAACCGCCTCGTGAAGCAGTTCGAGGAAACCTCGAAGATGATGCGCATGATGACCACCGGCGGCGGCAAGAAACTGATGCGCATGGCGGGAAACATTAGAAGAAGATAAACCAACCTCGCCCTGAAGGGGCATTACTCAATTAACCCCGCACAAGCGTAGCGCAGTGTGGGGACACCAGCAAAACAACACGAAACATGGACAACAAAATCATCGATGGCAAGGCCATCTCAGAACAGATAAAGAAAGAAATCGCGGCGGAAGTCGCGGGCATGATAGATAAAGGAATCGCCGCACCACATCTAGCGGCGGTCATCGTGGGCGACGACGGCGCCAGCAAGACCTACGTCGCGTCAAAGGAAAAAGCCTGCCATTCGGTAGGTATGACATCGTCGGTGTATCGCCTGCCCGAAAGCACCTCTGAAAAGGAAATGCTCGATTTGGTAGCCTTCCTCAACAACGACCCCGAAATCGACGGCTACATCATCCAACTGCCACTGCCCAAGCACATCGACGAGGACAAAATCATCGACGCCATCGACCCGAAGAAAGATGTCGACGGTTTCACGAGCGTCAATGCAGGACGGATGCAATTGGGTTTGCCTTGTTTCGTTCCTGCCACGCCTAACGGCATTATGGAACTTGTCAAACGCTCTGGCATTGAGACCGTTGGCAAAAATGTGGTCGTGCTGGGCCGCTCCAACATCGTCGGTACCCCCATGGCCATCCTCATGTCGCGCAAGGGCATCGATGCGACCGTCACCTTGTGCCACAGCCGCACCAAGAGTTTGCCCGACATCACCCGTCAGGCCGACATCCTCGTTGCCGCCATCGGCAAGCAAGGCTTCGTCACCGCCGACATGGTGAAACCCGGTGCCGTGGTCATAGACGTGGGCATTCACCGCATCGACGACCCGACCAGCCCGAAGGGCTATAAAATCATGGGTGATGTGGATTACGACGAAGTCGCCAAGATTGCCTCCAAAATCACGCCTGTTCCAGGAGGCGTTGGCCCGATGACCATCGTTTCGCTGCTGCAAAACACGCTGAAGGCCGCTAAGGGCGAGGTGTATCCGAAATGAGTTCCTATTCTACTATGATCTCGTCCATGAAAATCCAAGAGTCGTAGCCCGCACCGGGAAGCCCTTCGGGGATTAGCCCTGGGTTTTTGGCCACGATTCTTAGATAACGGGTTGAAAGATTGGGAGTTTCGTATTTCTCACGGAAGACGAAATTCCCTTTTCTTTCGATTTCCGTGGAGAGTGTGAAGGTCTTGTGGATTCTATAGAGTTTCCCGTCGGTCGAGGTGTAAACCGCCACTTCGTTGGGGCGCAAAATCCAGTCGTGGGCGTTCACCAAGAAACCTATGTTCAGCGCATTGACTTTCGTCCATTTGCCCAAGTCGATTTCGATGTCGGCATCCATGCCGTAGAAGCCTTGCCAATGGCCGTCGCGGTAGTCGTCGCCGCCGAGCGTACCATCCACGAGGGCATTGTCGCCGCCGCCGGAATATTCAGGACGGTAGTTGCCCGCAGGACTGTTCAACTGCTTCAGCCGGCCCATCGCTTTGTGGTAGCAGAAATAGCGCTCGGCGCAAATCGGTTCGCCCACCTCATTGAAGCAAGCCGCCTTCACGAGGCAAGGCCGCTCCAAAACGATGGAGCTTTGATAGATGGAATCGTAGTGCGTAACTTCTTTTCCGTCAATGGTATAACGTATTTCCTTGTCGTTGAAAACAGTTTTCAAAGCAACGGTAGCGTGCCCTTTTTCATCGGTTGTGGTTTCGATAAATGGCAGGTATTCAAGTTGCTGCAAATCGCGTGCTATGTCGTCGTATTTCTTCAAATTGACATCCAACCAATATGGGCGGCTTTCGATGTCCCATACTTTGACGTACTCTTTTTTCAAGTCGTGAAGCGATGTCTTCAGGTTGAGGATCGTCTCTTTGCTTTCGGCGATATTTTCCTCGGACGGGTCGTTGAGGGTGCGGTATAGTTGGCAGCGGGCAATGTTTCTTTCGGCGCACCATTTCATGCGATGCACGGCGTAGAGGGCATTGTCGAAGACGTCGGCGTTTCTTTTGACCGCCTTCTTGCGCTCCGTCAATTGCTTGGAGGCCAGAGCGAGTTCTGTCAAGGCATCGATGCTGCGTTGCTCGAAAGACGAGTCGACCAAAGCAGGATAGAAGGGTACCATCGGGGCGGTCAAGGCCGTGAATTTCCCGATTTCGTCGAATTTCGACAGATCCGAAACATTGTTCAGGCTATGCAGCGGCTCGGTGGCCAAGCAACCCAAACTATGTGCCGAAAAGTTCTCGTCCAATTGTCGCGAAGCCATTTCGTCCCCAGCATCCTTCAGCGGGTTCCAACTCATTTCTGCGCCCAACGCCAATCCGTACAATGCGCTGTTAATCAGCGATTCGCCGAAGTCGTCCCAACAGGTGTTGATAACTCCGATGGCACCATTCAGGTAACCGTCGCGGCAAAGGTTGGTGATGTTCTTTCTGAACTCGTAATGCTTGGGCCAAACCCGTTCCGAGAGGCTCATGCCGGGCGCGACGAAAAACGTGCGCCCCGATTCCTTGTAGGGTTTCAGGAAATCGTTGAAGTCGTCTTTGGCCACATAGCTCCACGCGATGAGGAGGATGTCCTTGTCGAGGTTTTCAAGTATTTCGGGATGTCTTTCGGCAATGTCGCCCCACATCATCACGCGCTTGCGGAAAGGGCGCAGCATCCGGTTGACGCGGTTAATGTGTTGGTAGTACACTTTTTCGGCCCCAACGGAATCGACGTAGGTTTTGGCGAGGCCTTGTCCGAGGCTTTCCGTTTCGTCGCAATTGATGTTGAAATAGGGTGACTTGTAGGCTCTTGCCACCTCGCGCAAGTGGTCTTCGAGGAATTTGTAGGTTTCCTCTTTGGCGGGATTGAGATTCCATTTCGTGTCGGCCAAATGGCTGTAGAACGGGTTGCACAAAATCTCCTCGAAATGTCCGAAACATTGTTGGTTTCCAATGACTTGTATGTGATACGGCCGGCAAAACTCCTCTAATTCCTTGATCTCCTCGGCGGTGAAGGCATCGATGGGGGCAATGTCGGGGTGGCATTGTGTCTTGAAGGTGTGCTCGGTGTAGAGCGAGAACGCATTCAGTTTACATTCAGCCATTTGCGGGATGAGGCGTTTCAGATAGTCCATGCTGACGATAGGCCCTCGGCTAATGTCGTCTTGCCAAGCGCGAATCTTGAAGTTGGGCCAGTCGGTGATGGCCATGCAAGGGATGGCGATTTGGTTTTTGTCGGTCAAGAAGGCGTAGCGATAGAGTTGCTTGAGGCTTTGCGTGGCATAGAAGAGGCCTGTGTTGGTGGTGGCTTCCATTCTCACGAAATTGCGATTGATGGTGAGACGGTAGGCTTGGTCCTCGTTTTCGCTCACGCCGAGGTGGTCGGTCTTGATAAGTTCGATGAAATGCTTGCCTTTGATGATCCCGCGCGAAAACTGCACTTTCTTGCCGCTGATTTGGTCCAAATCCTGCCGAAATATCGTGACGATTTGGCTGATTTCTGCATCGGAGGCATCGTAGGTGAGTACGACATTCTCGTCCCAAACAAACTGGCCTTCAGAGGTTTTCACTTGCTGAGGCGTGGGCAGGATGTGGACGTTTTGTGCTGTGGCGAAGAGGCATAGGAAGCAAAGCAAGAGAATGAGTTTTGTTTTCATGGGAGTAAAATTTTCGCAAAGATAAAGAAAAAGCCCGAATGATGGCATCCGGGCTTGATTTGTGAACCGATTGATAATCAAAGGCTCAATTCATACATATAGCCATGATATTGCAGCGATCCGTTAAGGAGGGGCCAGAAGAATTCGTTGTCGTGCTCTACGTTCTTCAGCTTGAGGTTCTCCATGATGACGGTCTTGGTGCCGTCGTCGTTGGAGATGACCTTCAGGGTGCCTTCCTTGGCGACATAGCCCGTTTGGGGTGTCATGGTCCAGAAGTCGGAGTCGAGAGCCACGTGGACGCAAGGGAATTTGGGCAGGTAAGGTGTAGCGAAGTAGCCAAGGTTATAGTTACCGTCGACGAGTTGTCCAGTCAAGTAGCTGACGATGAAGGAACGCTTGCGGTCGGCCGATATGAAAAGCATGGATTTCACACCGTCACCGAGGATGCCCATTCCGCTGATAGTGGTGATGCCTGCCAATCCGATGGGGCTTTCCCTGTCGCCAATCTTGAACTTGTTGTCGGCATTGAACTGATAAGGCGGCAATGTGCCACTGAAGTTGATGGCCAACTGGACGGTCTGGCCGTTGGCATTAGTGCCCATGCTTTGCGACAAAATGACGGTATAAGTGCCGTTGTTTTCGGTGACAGACAGCACGCCGTTCATCCAATAGTAGGTGTCTCCGTAAAACAGCGTGTCGGCGCCCATGATGAAGGGAAGTTCTCCGAGATTGAATTTATGAAAACCAACCACGGTGGGTTTGGGGTCCTTTGAGTTGGCGTCCATCGTATAAGTGCCGGGGGTGATGTTGCCGTTGAAGACGATGGCGATGCCTTCGTTTTCGGCTGCAGTCATCTCCTTGGATGCGAGGACGATGGCGTTCTTTTGGCCGTAATTGACGGCTTTTGCGGTAACGATGTTAGCCGTGTTGTTGCCGACAGCCATTGTGCCAGTTTCCACCTCTGGGGTGACATTGTTGTTTTCGTTGTTCTCGTTGCAACTGGTGCTGAAGATGGCCAAGCCACAGAAAAGCACCAAACTAAAAAAAGTCTTCTTCATAATGATATTGGTTAAAAATGGTTTATTGATATAACGAAGCAGGGGTGCAAATATTGTGTCGTTGATTAAATATTCAGTTTCAACTGTATCTCCTCCACCTGCCGTTTCAGTTCTTGCACGGTTTGGATTAATTGCTCTTCGCGGAAGCGGTTTTCGCGTTGTTCGGGCATCTCCGCGCTGATGTAATGCACGAATTTCCAAACCTCTTTGATATCGGAGGCGGGCAAATCATACGGATGGTAGAGCGGGTTGAGCGAACTGAGCGTGAGTTTGCTCTCATGCTCGATTTTGTTGTCCACGATCTTGAAGACGATGCCGTCGTCTTGTGTGAGCACGATGTAGGGTTGGCCGCTGCGGATGTAGGTCCAGTCGAGGACATACTCGCCCGTGACATACGAACCATCGGGGATGGGCAGCATCGAGTCGCCGCTAATCTGGAAGGTGCGGTACTTGCGGTCGCGCGAGAGGAAGGGCATCGTGAAAGTGGGCAGCACCTTGATGTATTCGGGGTCGGCGAAACCCGTGGCATAACCCGCCTTGGCTTTCTCGGTGACGAGTTCGATGTTCTCGTCGTTGTCGGCATTGACCGTGGTGGCCAACACGCGCAAGTTGCTGCCTTTGATGTGCACGTCGTAGCCGCGTTCCAACTGCGAGAGCTGGCTTGGACTAATCGTACTCAAGTCAACTTTCACCAAAGTGTCGATGGCAATGCCGAAATACTTCGAGAAGGCGACCAAGGCCTCAAGGTTAGGCTCGGCCACGCCGTTTTCGTAGCCGCTCAGCGTGGAGCGTTTCATATTCAGCGCGAAAGCGAGGTCGTCTTGGGTACGGTTGCGGTGTTTGCGGAGAAATTTGATGTTTGAGTTGAAGTGCATATTGTTGAAGTGTTGATTGTTTAATTGTTTGTTGACGCGAGACTTCGAGACGCGGGACGCGAGACCGTGAAATAATAATCCTTACCCAAAGCCGTCATTGCGGGCTTGACCCGCAATCTCCTCAATTGGAGTGACTTGCGTTCAATCGCCTCGAATTCGAGGCATTTGGAGATTTTTTTCTGTTTTTCTTGAATCATATCAGAATAAATGATTAGATCTACGGCGAAATATTTGATTAAAAACTCGTCAAAAGTACAACTTTTTTGGAACATGCAAGCATTTTGGACAAAAAAAGGAGGATTTTTTATGGAACGAACGATTTTGCATCTGGATTTGGACACGTTTTTCGTGTCGGTGGAACGGTTGGTCAACCCTTCGTTGGACGGCAAGCCCGTCATCGTGGGTGGCATGTCGGATAGGGGGGTAGTCTCGACTTGTAGTTATGAAGCCCGGAAGTTCGGCGTACATTCGGCCATGCCGATGCGCATGGCGCGACAACTCTGCTCGCAGGCCGTCTTCATCCGTGGCGACATGGAACTCTACAGCCGCTATTCGCGCTTGGTGACGCAAATCATCGCCGACTGTGCGCCCGTCTACGAGAAGATGTCCATCGACGAGCATTACCTCGACCTGACGGGCATGGACCGCTTCCACGACTGCCAACTGTGGTCGCACGAGTTGCGGCAACGCATCATCAAGGAGACTGGGCTGCCGATTTCGTTTGGCTTGTCGGAAAACAAGACGGTATCGAAAATCGCCACGGGGCAGGCCAAGCCCAACGGCGAACTCGAGGTGCCCACACCTTATATTAATAGCTTCCTCGACCCGCTCTCGGTGCAGAAAATCCCGATGGTGGGCGAAAAGACCTACCATCTGCTCCGCTCAATGGGCGTGGAGAAAATCGGCACGTTGCGCCGCCTGCCGCCCGTGGCGATGGAACGCGCCATGGGCAAGCATGGCCTCGACATCTGGAAGAAAGCCAACGGGCAAGACAACACGCCCGTGTGCCCTTACCAGGAACGGAAATCCATCAGCAAGGAACGCACCTTCGAGCAAGACACCATCGACATGGTCGCCCTGCGGCAATGCCTGGCGCGGATGGTGGAGAGCCTCGGCTTCGACCTGCGCTCGCAAGG
>CAMOCK010000112.1 GCA_946610645.1 uncultured Bacteroidales bacterium | reverse complement strand
TGGTGGCTTGGCAGCTGATGGCATTCACGAGCCAGAGCGACTGGATGTCAGCCACCATATCGTATTGCTTCATCTCCTCAAGCAGGCCAAGCAACTCGGCTTGCGAGGTCTCAGCCTGGCGCTTCAGCGTTTCCACCACGAAGGCGCGACGCTCTTGTTTGTTGGCGAAGAAGTCGGCCTCACGGCTTAATGCCGTTGCGTCAGATTGTTCGTTCATCAGGACGACGATTTTGATTTTCTCGTCCTCGCTCCGCTTGCCCATCTCCTCGCGTAGCGCAGGGTCGATGGTGGGCATGGCTGCAAAGCCGATGATGCCTACGAGCAGGGCAATGGAAGTAAGCACAAACTTTTTCATAAAATATTGATTTAATGATTGATAATGACTTTTGTATTTCTTATGGTTCCTTTTTCGTCTGTGGCGACCAAGTGGTAGAGGCCGTTGGGGAGGTCGTCCACAAGGATTTGCTGAACGTCTCCAAAGGTTTTGACCAACTGGCCTAAAGTGTTGTACATCATAATTTTCTTGCATATAAACCCTTGGATATAAACGACTTCCGAAGCTGGGTTGGGATACAAACCAAGGGAGCCGAAATCTTGTTCATCAACGCTCCATGTCGAATTGTCGGTGGCAACGGCTTTCACGGAGGTGATCGCATCGCCATAAACGGCCTGCACTTGCACGCAATGGAAGTCCTCGCCTGGCGCGACGCTGAAGGTGTGGCTTGTCTTGTTGCTGTTTTCGGCCACCAGGGTTTCGTTCATCCAAATGTTATAGCCCGTTGGGGCATTTCCTGCAGGCGCGTTCCATTGGGCGGTGAGCGTATTGCCTTCTTTGGTGAGGGTAAGCTGCTCCGGTGCAAAAGGATGGTTGGGCGTTTCGAACAAGAAATGGCTGTTATAGACCTTCTTGGTGTCGTAATTCTGGATCCAGACGGCCACTTCGAGGTCGTCCATTTCCTCCATGTGGGTGCTACTCATGTCGTGGTCGAAACTCAAATGGTGGATTTCGCCAGCGCGGAGCGAGAGCGTGGTGCCTTGTGTATCGGGCAGCATCTTCATCATCACATGGTGGAACGAGGTCTCGCCGTTGATGGTGGCGTTGTTGTGCGTGGTCTTTTCGCTTACGGCCACATAAACTCGCACATCGTCCAAGTCGGCGAAGGCCATCAGGTCGGCAGTGACGTGGATCGTGTTGCCTTCCACCGAATAAGCCCCCTCGATTTCCACGGCTGACGGGGTGTCGTAATGACTGTCGAAATCACTCTGTGTCACTGGGTTAAATTCGTAATCCACGGCATCCATGAAGAGGGTGGGAAGGGAAATCACGCCGTAATAGGTCTTTCTTACGCCACATTCTGAGGTATAATAAGGGTCGCCGGGGGCGGGCCAGTTCATTTGGTATTTCACGTAGGTGTATTTGCCGGGGTTGCTGTTGCAGAAGGTCTCCATCTGCTGGCTCAGTTGCGGGCAAGTGCCGCAGCTCGAACTGGTGAAGTGCTCGAACATCGGAAACCGTTGCGTGGTCGCGCAGGCAATGGAGGTCTTTTGCGTGAGTGTGTTGTTCGTAAGGTCGTCGTCTTCTGTGCCGTTTACCTTCACGATGCCCATCGTGAGCGTGTAGGTGTCGGGGATGAGGTCGGCGGGCACGTCGAAGCTCAGGTTGGCATGGGTGTTGGCCGGAATGTTGACGTTGAAGGTCTGCGAAACGGGTGTCTGTTCATCGAATTGGTAATAGCCTTCCACGGAAGTGACTGTCGTGCTGCCCGTGTTGAACAGGCGCATCCCTACGTCGAAGCTACGGCTGACTTGCACCGCCTCGGTCGTGATGGCCGACAGCTCAATGTCGAGGTCGCGTTGCACAAAGGCGGCAATGTCGTCGATGTAGGCATCGCTGTAGTTGGCGCCTTGCGTGTTGGTGAAGAAGATGCAGAATTTCACGTTGGCCTTGCCCATGTCTTCCGTGGCAATCTCCTGGCTGATTTCGTGGTTGCCGGTCGCCCCGAAGTTTTGCACCCAGCCTTCGTGCCAATGGCTGCCGTTGTCGGATGAAGTGGCGATGCCGATGTTCATGGCCGTGCCCCATTTCTCGTAGCGGAGCTTGAAAGAAAACGTAAGGCTTTCGACACCAGTCATATCGACGGAGGGCGAAATCAGGCGCCATGTTTGGGGAGTGTTGCAGTAGAACGTAATCTCGTTGGGCGTGCCACCCGCCTTGTTGGTCTCCGAAATGGACCAAAACGAGATGTCGGTGCCCACCACGCTCCAGCCGTTGGGCAGGAAGGTGTTGTCGAACTGCTCGAACAGGTAGATGCTGCTGCGGGCCGATAGCGACAGCGCAAGCAGGAAGCAAAGCAAAGACAGGAACTTTTTCATGGTTATTAGTTTTGGAGACAAGTATATTGGAATCCTATTGTAATAGGTGCAAAAATAGAGAATATAATAACGGTATAGCGTTGTTTTAACGCCAAAATTTCCCCTGCCAAGTGTCGCGTTCCTCCATCCGTTTTTCGATACGGTTCAGCACCTCGTCATAGCGTAGCTTCATCCAAGGCTCGCTGACAAGGTAACGTGGCGGCACCTCGCCCGCAAAACGCTCGATGACGATGGCGGGGTTGAGCCGCTCGGCGAAGTCGATGACGAAATCGATATATTCCCCCAAGTCAAAAAGATGGAAATGCTCGGGATGTTGTTGGTATTCCTCGGCCATTTTCGTGTCCTTGAAAATCTGCAACTGGTGGAACTTGACCGTGGTCAAGGGCAGACGCGAAATGACATCGGCGGCATCGAGCATCATCGTTTTGCTCTCGCCGGGCAGACCGAAAATGAAATGCGCCCCGCAGGGGATGCCGTACTGTGCCGTCAGGCGGATGGCGCGTTCCGCCGTGGCGAAATCGTGCCCACGGTTGACGCGCAGCAAGGTCTCGTCATAAATGCTTTCCACTCCATATTCCAACATGACATAGTGCGTTTGTCGTATCTCGCTGAGATACTGCAAAATCTGCTCATCAATCAAATCAGGCCTTGTGCCGATGACGATGCCTGTAATTTCGGGTATTTCCAAAGCCTGCTGGTAGATGCCTTTCAGTTCCTCCAACGGCTTGTAAGTGTTCGAAAACGGCTGGAAATAAGCCAGATACTTATTGGCCCGACGATAACGCCTTTGGTGAAACTCAATGCCTTCTTCAATCTGTTGCTTGATGGACTTCTCAGGCTTGCAATACGACGGATTGAACGCCGCATTGCTGCAGAAAGTGCAACCGCCCGTGCTGATTTTCCCGTCGCGGTTAGGGCAGCTGAAGCCTGCGTCGATGCTGATTTTCTGCACCCTGCCGCCAAACTGCTTCGTGAAGTAGTTGTTGTAGCTGTTGAAACGGCGGCCATCGAAATGGGACAAGTATGTTGGGATGGGGGGCATTGATGAAGTATGTCTATCAGTATTCGTCTTATTTCCCAAATTTCACTGCCAAAGCGGCTCTTGTAACCAATTCTGCGGAAAACCCATGGCCGCAAGATCGATGGAGGGAAAATCGGATAACAATTTGAGCAATTTGTCGCGCATGTCGATTTTGGGAGAAATTACATCCTAAAAAAACGACCCGCACATTTGAGCATCGTTGAGAGGCTTGGCGGGTTCTGATGCTGCAAAATTACAACTATTTTCCCATGCCGCAAGCTTTTTGATGAAAAAATCTCGTTTTTCCCTTGCCAATCCCATTTTCTTCGTATCTTTGCCCCCAACAAAACACGAATAGCAACCCATAAAAACGAACGAAATATGCAATAAAAACGCAGAAGTGCGTGAAATGAAACGACATAAACAGCATTAAAACTGAATTCTTCAGCTTGGAAATTTGGCGATTGACAACGAAGATGTATATAGTTTTAGTCAAGATGCTCGCGTGTTGGCGTGAGATTGACTTATTTCTTGTATACATCGGGTTACGCCAAATACCTCAAGCTGCGGGAAACGAGACGGTTTCACGCTTTTTTTGTGCTTGCTTGGAAACAGGAACTAATCAATCAAATCAAACAAGTAATAACAATTAAAAACTTATGAAAATGGAAAAAGTAACAAAATTCTTCATGGCAGCCTTGTTGGCTGGAGTTTGCAGCTTGGGGTATGCGCAGGAATTTCTGAATGCTCCAAAACCTAACGAGAAAGTACTAGGCACTATTTCGTCAGACGAGATGGGCAGTTGTACATCTGGCTGTTGGGGGACACCAGTGCAATGGTATCAAGCACTTATCCAAAAAGCAATGATACAATATCCTACAAAAGTCATTGATATCAGACAAATGATACCAAGTATTGATGATCATTCGGATCTTCCATGGAAGGGACCTGTGGTAGGAAAAGTTGTAGATTTAGGTGGTAGTCCAGAAACACAAAGTTTGGAAAACCTTTCAAAGGCTATGGACAAAGCATTTCGCAATGTCCGTGAAGGTTCAAGAGTTGCTATCGACATGGTAACAGTATCGGGTGGGATTTCGATTAATCGAGAAGACTTGAAAGACCAAATCATAGATGCTTTGTTGGATAAAGGTTACAAGGTCGTTGCCAAAGACTACCTCGAAAAAATGTATGAGGAACAAGAAGCTCAACAAAGCGGTATCTACAATGAAACCACTACAGTAAAGACGGATAACTTTTCCGCCGTGGGCTACTACATCAACGTGAAGGTCACGGAGACCTCGCTGCGCGTGCAGGTGGTCAATGTGAGCACGGGAGAATACGAGGGCAATGCAACGGTCAATTTCTAAACACCAACACCAATGAAAGCAACAAGAATCATCATTCTGGCACTCGCCCTGCTACTTGGCTTGGGCAACGCCATCGCACAAGAAGACTGCAACCGCGCACAAAAAGCGCCGCAAGCCAAGGAAACGGTGCTCACCAAAAGCACCCGCACCAAGAAGGGCTACGATAGCTATTCCTCCGCCTACAAAGCCGCCTTGCGCGAGGCCAAGCAAGCCCACCCCAACAAGGAGGTCGGCATCCGCAACCTCAGTAAAGGCGACGTGAAAGTGAACGGCGACGGCTCGGTGTCATACTACTACAACTACACCGTGGTGGAGCTGCCCGGCATCGTGGCGCAAAACCTCTTCAACGCCATCAGCCAAGCCACGCGCGAGATTGACGAAGGCAACCGCTTCGCCTTGGACAAGCTCACCATCACCGACGGCCAAACCGACAAGGAAAAGACCAAGGGCCAAATCGTGGACTACCTTTTGGGCAAAGGCTACAAGGTGGTGGCCAAGGAGCATTTGGAGAAGCTTTACAAAGAGCAGCAAGGCCAGCAAAGCGGCATCTACAACGCCGAGACCACCGTTGAGGGCAACAACTTCACGGCGGTGGGCTATTTCATCAGTGCCCGCATCACCGAGGAATACGTCCAAGTGCAAGTCGTCAACGTCAGCACTGGCGAGTTCGAGGGGAATGTTACGGTGAATATGTAGGATTATTCACAACCAAAACATACAAATCGCCCGCCAGGAGCAATCTTGGCGGGTGATTCTATTTATTCCTCTAATTCCTTGATGCAAATCTCTATCTGTTCTTTCAAGTAAACGAGGTCGTTGGTATAGGTCTCCCAAACGAACTGAGGACTGACGGTATAATAGCCATGAACCAATACATTCCTCATATCTATAATGTCGCGCCATGGCACTTCGGGATGCTCCAATCGAAATTCCTTTGTCAGCATATTGGCAGCCTCTCCAATAATCATGATGTTGTAAACTACCGCGTGGAAACACATGACATCAGCCTGCATTTCCTCAAAACTTTTGCCCTCAAGGAAATCCATTACATTACCAATACATTCCTTGATATGGCGCAAGCGTTCAATGTCTCTAACTCGCTCTCTCATAGACTAGTTTCTTGTCGCGGTTAGCGGAATCAACCGCAAACGGCATCAAAGTACCTTCCTCTACAAGGTCCACTTCAAGGCCAAGGCGTTCCTGCAATTCTCTCCACATACGTGCGTAGGCAAACAAGCCAATCGGCGAGCTGTGGTCAAACTCAACGAGGATGTCCACATCGCTTTCGGGTGTTTGCTCGCCACGGGCGTATGAGCCAAACAACCAAGCCTTCAAAACAGGTTGCGTCTTGAAGTATTCGGCGATAATGTTTGCCATGGTTTGTGTACTCATACGGTATCAAATTATGATGCAAAGGTAGTAATTGTTTTTTGATTTGCAACTATATGTGCGCTTTTCTTTATGGGTCTATGGCATGTTGGGCTTTTGTTGACAGGCGAAACTCATGGCTTGGAGAAGCTCGGGTCCTCCAAAAACGCCTCATCCGTCAAAGTGTTCAAAAACGCCTTCAGCTGTGCCTTTTCCTCGTCGGTGAGGCGCACGCCGCCGTCCATCACATGGTGCATCAGCGGACTGAGTGTCTCGGAGTTTTTCACGCTGTCGGAGTAGAAACCAATCACTTCGTCCAAGGTCTGGAATCGCCCATCGTGCATGTAGGGGCCCGAAACAGCGATGTTGCGTAGGGTAGGGGCTTTGTAAAGGCCGATGTCGCGGCGGTTGCCCGTGATGCTGTAACGGTCCTCGGGGTCGTCGAAATGGGCATCCAAACCGTTGTTGTAGAAAAGGTTGGTGGTCATCAGGGCCAGACCACCACCGCCGTGGCAGTGGAAGCAGTCGGCGCCTTCTTCGGTGCAAAACAGCTCGTAGCCTTTCAGTTCGTCGTCGGTAAGTTGTTCTTCACCAAGCAAATAACGGTCGAATTTGCTGTTGGCCGATACCAAGCTCCGCACAAACTGCGCAATGGCGCGCTGCACGTTGACAAAAGTGATGTCGCGGCTGCCGAAGGCCTTCCAAAACAGCTCAGGATAGTCGTCGGTTCGCTGCAAATATTTCACCACTTGGTTGGTGTCGGCATTGATTTCGACGGGACTGGTCACAGCGGCCAAGACCATGTCCTCCAAGGTGGCCACACCGCCGTTCCAGCCCAAGCCCGTGCGGTTCCAGGCCAAGTTGACCAATGGCATGACGGAATGATGAAGCCCTGCCGAACCGCCATAATCAAAGTTGTTTTTCTGGTGGTGGCACGAGGCGCAGCAACGGATGCCGTCGTCGCCATCCCGACCCGAAAGACGTGGGTCGTAAAACAACTTCCGGCCTAAGGCTACGCCTTCTTCGGTCATTGGGTTGTCGTCGGGAATGTTGGTCTTTGAGGGGAAATAGGAAGGTTTGGGCAATTCGTAAGGCGTTGTCGGATAAGGCGTTTCTTTCTCTGGCTTGCACGAAGCCAAAGAAAACAACGCGATACAAATCCAGGATATGGCCTTTAATCTTCTCATCCTTCAATCTAAATTTTTGAATCTTAAATTTTAAATCTTAAATTTTAAATCTTAAATTTTAAATCTTGAATTTAGAATCTTGAATCTTTTGTATCCTTTCCTTAGTGTTCTCCCAACGCCAAAAATGTGGCTTCGGCGCGGCTTTCTGCATCAACTCGCTGAATCCTTTCAGGATGTCTTCCTTTTTTATGTCCATATTGTTTTGATTTTCAAGGTTTTGTATTGTAAAAACATCACTTCCGTTTTCTTTCAAAACATGTTGTGCAGTTGGGTTTTGCATGATGGCGCTACCATACTCATTGAAGTCGTAAAGGTTGGGCGAGCGGAACCAATTGTCGATAATCATCGTCAAATCCAGTTGGTTTTCAGTGCTTTCCGTGATGCTGAATTCAATCGGAAGTTCCACGGCGAAATGGTTGTCTTCCTCGTGAAGTCGGCCCAAATGGATGTTGAGTGGCACCAGTTGCCCCGCCTCGTTGACGAATTTCCCGTTCAGTTTCATGTAATGGTAGCCGCCGCCCAACTGTTCGGGCCAAAACATGTTGCTTTCTGGCGGGTCGCTGAAACGGCCACTGAGGTTGTCGCTCTCGTCCAAACCGAAGGTGAAGCGCACTTTCTTGTATTTTCCAATGGGAATGGAATCCATTCTAAACGTTTGGCTTTCAGGAATGTTGGTGTCAATATAGAAAATCCTGTCCGAGGCAATCCATCGGCCTTGTTCGTCTTGAAGTTCCCATTTGGAGACGAACCATTGGATTTCGGTGACGAGAAACTCGTTGCCCGCCTCGTTGGTGTAGCATAACGTATCGGTAATCAATGGGTTGCCATTGGCAGAATAGCTGATGCAAATCTCTGCAAAGCCTCGTTTCTCGATTTTCTTGCAGGAAACGACCAGCAGGGCCAAAGCTAGCACTATGAGTATCCAAGTTTTTTTCATTGCTTTTGATTTCGGCTGCAAGTTTACAAAAATTCTGCCAAAATTGCGTACTTTTGCGCCCAAAACGAAAATATCATGGCAGAGTTTAAAATAGGCGACAAAGTGAACTTCCTCAGCACGGTTGGCGGTGGAAAGGTCACGAAGATCATAGATTCTCGAATGGTGATGGTCGAGGTCGAAGACGGCTTCGAAATCCCGACTTTGAACACGGATTTGGTGCTCGATTACCGCTCGATGCCGGCACCTTCAAAACAACAGCAAACGGTCGACAAGGTGCAGAAAGAGGTGCAAGCCAAGCAACTCCTCGACCAACAGCAGGCCGAGGATGCCCGCAAGGGCGGATTGCGACGATTTGCGAAAGAGGCTGAAAAAGAAGGCGTTTACATGGCTTTCGTGCCGCATGAGCAGCAGTGGCTCCTGACGGGGCCGCTCGATGTGGTGCTGGTCAACCACACGCCTTACGAGATGCTTTACACCTTCACCATCAAGGAGGAGGACAAGTTCACGAATGTGGATTTCGGACAAATCGACAAATACGAGAAGATCGTCATCGAGACTGTCTCGCGCGACGACTTGGAATATTGGCTTAATGGCGTTGTGCAGGCTGTTTTCACGACGGAAACATCTGATTCCGTACTGCTTCCGTTGAATGCACCATTCGCTTTGCGCACGGGTCGCTTCCTCAAGGAAGGTAGCTACGTTCCTTCAGGTGTCTTGGGCGAGAAGTCGGTGATGATTTGCCTCTCCGACCTCGTCGCGTTGCGCCACGGCGACGGCGATTTCACCAAAATCATGAAGGAAGGCATTGGTTCCCATGCTGCTGCCAAAACCTTGGTGAAACAGGAAGCACCGATCGACAAGCACAAGACCGCGCCCGGCGAGGCCGTCGTTGATTTGCACATTGGCGAGCTGGTGGACAACATCCTTGGTCTTTCGAGTCACGATATGTTCAAGATACAGACGGACTATTTCAAGCGAATGCTCGACAGTGCCATTGCCTCCGACTACAACAAGGTGACGTTCATCCACGGCGTTGGCAACGGCGTGCTGAAGAACGCCATCATCGAGGAACTGAAGAACTACCACGACACCGAAAACCGCATGGCCAGCATTGCCAAGTTCGGCGTGGGAGCCGTTGATGTACTTATTGCCGAAAAGGGCAAATGAAAAAAGCGCGACCCGAAGGCCGCGCTCGTCAAGATAGTGTTGAATAGTACGTTGTGAAGAATGATTAGTCAAATTCGATGACGTTGAATCTGCGGTCGAACTCGATTTCGACGCCGTTGCCAAGCTCGATGTCCCAGCCGCGACCGTCCTTCGTGATTTTCACGATGGACTGGGTTTGGTGCAGGCGGCTGACGTAGTCGGCGATTTCAGCCGGGACGAGTGCGGCTGGCACCACCTTGTAGATGGTGGAACGCCTGCAATCTATCTCGTCCCATTCGGGGGTCTTCCCTAAGGCGTTGCTGTCGAACTCGATGTGGGTGTAGTCGCTGAGCGTCACCTCGTAGTCGAAGCCGTCGCGTATGGTGCTCAGCACTTCTGCTTCCGGGAAGTAAGCCTTCACGAAATTCTCGATGGTTTGGGCCTGCGCGTTGGAAACCTTGGTGCACGATGTGTTGAAGAATGTGAATCCAAAGAGCAGGGCGATGACAAGTGCTTTTTTCATGGCTCGTTACTTTTTGTCGTCGATTTCGGTGACGTTGAAGTTGGCGTCGAAGGTGATTTCCAAGCCGTTGCTCAGCTCGATTTCCCAGCCGCCGTTGTGTTTTTTCTCGATGGTTTCAATGACCTTGCCGGGGAAGTTGGCGCTCACGTATGCCGTGATTTGTGCGGGAACGAGTTCGGTCGGGACGCTGCTGTAAACCAAGCTTTTCTCGCAGTCGATTTGCTTCCAGTCGAAGTTGAGGTAGAAGTCGATCTCGGTCTTGTCGGCGAGTTTCACCTCGATTTCGTTGCCGTCCTGACGGGCGTATTGGATGCTGGTCTGCGGGAAGTAGGTGCTGACGAAGGTGTTGATTTCCGGATAGTTGGAGGTGTTTCCACCGTTGTTTCCGCCACCGTTTCCGCCACCGTTGTTTCCGCCGCTGATGACGTTGAAGTTGGCGTCGAACTTGATTTCACGGTCGTTGTTCAACTCGATTTCCCAATTGCCGTTGAGCATCTTCTCGATTTGGTCGATGTGGTTGTTGGGGAAGTTGGCGGTCACATAGTCGGCGATTTGAGAGGGGACGAGTTCGGCGGGCACGCTGCCGTAGATGGTTGCTTCGTCGCAGTCGATGCTTTGCCAGTCGAAGTTGAGGTAGAAGTCGATGTCGGTGCCGTCGGCGAGCTTCACGTCAATCTCGTTGCCGTCCGGACGGGCGTGTTGGATGGTGGTTTGCGGGAAGTAGGTGCTGACGAAGGTGTTGATTTCCGGATAGTCGGTCGTGGTGTTTCCGCCACCGTTTCCGCCGCCGTTGTTTCCGCCTCCGATGACGTTGAAGTCGTGGTCGAACTTGATTTCGCGGTCGTTGTTGAGTTCAACGTCCCAGCCGTAGTTTTCCTTCTCGATTTGGTCGATGTGGTTGTTGGGGAAGTTGGCGCCGACGTAGGCCGTGATTTGCTCAGGCACGATGCTGGCGGGCACGCTGCCGTAGATGGTCGAATGCTCGCAGTCCACTTCAATCCAGTCAAACGAGTGGGTGAAAGTCAGTTTGGTTTGGTCGTTGAGGCGCACCTTGTAGTAGTGTTGCGTCTGATGGCAATTGTAGATGCCGGTCTGGGGGAAATGGGTTTCGACAAACTGCATGATGGCAGGCTCGATGTCGCTGTAGTTGATGAGCGTGCCAACCTCTTCCGACGCCCATTGGGTGCTTTGCAGGTTTGTCGCTGCATTCTCAGTCGTTCCGGTCGCGGCTCCGTCTTGCTTGCCACAGGCCGTCGCGAAGAAGGCCAATGCCGCGAATGTGGCGATGATGAATTGCTTTTTCATTTGTTTGTGTTTTTTGGTTGTTTATTATTATGTTATGAAGAAGAAGTTTCAGTCGTCGTAGCGGAGGAATTCGCCGTTTTTGTTGAAGATGATCTCCAAGCCGTTGGCCAGTTCCACCTCGATCTTGTGTTTTCCGCGTGCCACCTCGTGGAGGCAAAACCCGTCGTGGTTTTGGTTCAGGAAGTCGAGGATCTCCTTTTGCAGGAAGCCCGACGGGAGGCATTCGGAATGGCTCTCCACCTCATCCCAGTCGCCGAAGCTGTTGAACTCGACCTCCATGCCGTTCTCGAAACGCACGGTGTATTCGGTCTTGGTTACATCCACTTCCATTCTTACAAACCTGATTGTCAGTCCGTTGAAGTAGGTTGTCACAAACTCTTGCGCCTTGGCGGGAAGTTCCTCGAAGGCGATGATGCGATGGCTGCTTTCGGCTCGCAGGGCGAAACCGCACATTAATATGGTAATAAGTAAAAACGCCTTTTTCATGGTATTTCAGATGGGTTTGACTATGGTTTGGACTGTGTTTCGGCTGCAAAAGTCCGAACCGTTTCTGAAATAAATCTGAAATGCCGAAAAAAAACCGATTATTTGAACGTAATACTGAAAACGTGTTGGTTTTCAATGAATTGGTAGCTAACCCCGAAGCCGTATTCGTTGCAGATGGCCTTCACGATGGCGAGGCCGAGGCCTGTGGAGCCTGCGTTTTGCCCCTTTTTGTAGAAGGTTTGGAACACGGCATTCTCGTCCAAGGCTTCGGATGCGCCCGTGTTGCTGACGCTTAGGGCGTTGTCGGCCAATTCGAGGCGTATGCTGCCGCCGGGCTTGTTGTGGACAAAGGCGTTCTTCAAGACGTTGGTCACCAACGACGAGGCCAAGGTGGGGTCCATGCGGGCAATGATGGTGGACTTCTCCTCGGTTTCCACCCCGATGTGGAGGCTCTCGTAAATCTCGCTGAGGTTCTCAAGCGCTTGGTTGGCGATTTGGTTGACGCTGACTTCGACCTCTTCCTTGAACTGGTGGTTGTCGATTTTCGAGAGCAGCAGCAGCGACTTGTTGAGCCTCGAGATATAGTTCAACGTGTCCAAGGTTTTCTCGATTTCGGTGAGTTGGTGCTCGTCCAATGGGGTTTCGTCCACGAGGAGTTCGAGGCGGTTGCGGCACACGGCGATGGGGGTCTGTATCTCGTGCGAGGCGTTGCCGATGAAGCGTTTCTGTTCCTCGAAGAGTTGTTTCGAGCGTTCAGAGGCTTCCAAGACTGCTGTCTCTATCTCCTTGAATTCCTGTACTTTGATGCGACTGTCAGGCTCCGGGATGGCTTCGTTGGCCTTGCGGTTGCGAAGCCAGTCGGTGAGGCGGTAGAGCGGTCGCATGTTGCGGATGATGATGAAACTGACGATGGCGATGATGGCGACGAGGAGCGCGATGGCAAGGGTGAGGATGCTGAACAGGGCGAAGTCTAACGTGTCGTTCCAAGCGAAGACTTGGGTGATGAGGGTCAGCTCGTAGTCGGTGCCTTGTTTCTGGAATACGCGCGTCATTTCCCTGACGGTTTCCTCGTCTTGGATGGCATCGATGTAGCCTTCATCGGTTTGGAACACAGGTGTTTGGTGGCTTTTGGCGTATTCGGGGCTGACTTTTTCGATGAAAAACTCCACCGTGCCTGACATTCCCGCGAGCGAGTTGGGAAGGCTGTCGTTTTCGAGGAAGCGGCTGATGATTTTGTCGGACTGCTGCGACAGTACACGGTCGATGCGGCCATAGATCCGGCGCGTGCTGGTTTGGTAGAAGATGAGCGCCCAGAGCGAAAACAGGATGAGCAGCGCCACGGTGATGGACGATATGATGCGGCGCGAGAGCTTCATTGGCGTTCTAATTTGTAGCCGTAGCCATGTACGGTCTTGATTTCGATGTCGGCTTGCGCTTCGGCGAGGCGCTTGCGGAGGTTCTTCATCTGGGCGTAGATGAAGTCGTAGTTGTCGGCCTGGTCGATGTAGTCGCCCCAAACGGCCTCGGCCAACGTGCTTTTGCTAATGGCGCGGTCGGGGCGCGTCATGAAGAATTGCAGGATGTCGAACTCTTTCCTGAGCAGTTCGATGGGCTGCCCGCCGATGAGCGCTTGCCGCGTTTCGGGCACGATTCTCACGTTGCCGTATTCGATGAAATGCTCGCCATGTTGTTGCTTGCGGCGGAAGACGCTTTTCACCCGTGCCGAGAGCTCGGCGATGTGGAAAGGCTTGGTGAGGTAGTCGTCGGCGCCGAGGTCGAGGCCGGTCACCTTGTCGTCCAAGGAATCTTTGGCGGAGATGATGATGACACCGGCCTGTTTACGGGTGGCTTTCAGCTGGCGAAGCACGTCGAGGCCGTTGCCGTCGGGAAGCATGATGTCCAAGAGGATGCAGTCGTAGTCGTAGACCTCGGCTTTCATCATGGCGGTTTTGGCGTTGGCGGCGGTTTCAACGATATGGTTGTCGTCTAACAAAGCCTTGAGCATCAGCTCTCTAAGGCTGCTATCGTCCTCAATGATAAGTATTTTCATGGCTGCCTATTCTCTGACGACGGTCAGGCGTTTTGCGACGATGCTTGTTTCGGTGACGACGCGGACGAGGTAGGTACCCGCGCCAAGGTGGCTCAAGTCCAGTTCAAAACGGTTGCCGCTGGCGGGAATGTCGAGCAACACTTGCCCGACGATGTTCGTCACGATGACGTGGCGCAAATCCTCCGCATCGATGCGCACTTGCCCTTGGGTGGGGTTGGGGAACAGGCAGACGCTTTCGTCCATGCGGCTTTCCTCGCAATCCGTGGGCTTTTCGACGATGCCTTTGAGCAGGAAGGCCGCTCCGGCAGGACAGTTGGAGTTTTGGTCCATATAGAGGTCCCTCCACCAGCCGTTGCCGTCGTAGTGCAATGCGTCGCCCGTGGCAGGCTCGTCCCTCTTGGTCACGGGGATGCCGTAAGGTCCGTATTCGCCGGAACCCGTCACGCCCCAAGCGACGTAATAGGTCCCCGCTTCAAGCGGGATGTCCAACCCACTGGCGGTGACGCTCATGATGGGACGCTCGTCGTTGGTGGGGTTGCTGCCGCTGTGTCCGCAGCGATAGCAATGGGTCCAGTTCGTGCCGGTCATGCGGTTGGTGGTTTGGTCGCCCCAAATCACCTGACCTCCGTTACCGGGATTGCCGTCGAAGATCTGGAAGTAAAGCCCCGTCATGGTCGAAGTGGTGGGGGAGTAGCTTTGGTAGGCATACACTTCAAGCTCGGTGATGGTGGCGTCAGTCTCCAAGGTGAAGTCGTCGGCCAGCATATAGCCGTACTGGAAATTGATGCCCGGCCCGAACGAAACGTGTTCGGGGTGCAGGCGCGAGATGTCGTAGCCGTTGAAGACACCGGGTTCGGTCACAAACTGAGCCTGGTCGACCAAAACGGTGTCGTTTTGGGCCCATGCCAAACATGGCAACAATGCGATGAGAAGAGTAATCATGGTGTTTGTCTTTGTTGCCGCAAAGTTACGGTTTTTGGGACACAAAATGATAGTTTGAGGCGAAAAAACAAAAAAAAAGCGGCTTGGATGCTTCCAAACCGCTTCTATGACGGTACTTCAGCCCTTAATCATCGAAATCAATGGCATTGAAACTCTTGTCGAACTCGATTTCGATGCCATTGTTCAACTCAACCTCCCATCCCATGAACCTCTTCTCAAGTTTTTTGATGACTGCGCCCTGGAAATTGGCGTTCACGTATGCCGTGATTTGTTCGGGGACGAGTTCGGCGGGCACGCTGGTAAAGGTGGTTGAGTGTTCGCAGTCCACCTTTTTCCATTCGTGGTTGAGGCGGAACTCGATCTTGGTGTAGTCGTTCAAGACGACATCGCGAAATAAACCTGAAACGCCTTGAAAAACACCGACAATTGTGCCAAAATCAAAATTTTACTCTTTTTTACCCCCAAATTCCATCAAATAGGCCTTCAGGAAGGCATCGATGTTGCCGTCCATCACGCTTTGCACGTCGGAGGTTTGGTAGTTGGTGCGGTGGTCTTTCACGCGGCGGTCGTCGAACACGTAGCTGCGGATTTGCGAGCCCCACTCGATTTTCAGCTTGCCGGCCTCAATCTTGTTCTGCTCCTCCATGCGGTGGCGCATCTCGCGGTCGTAGAGTTGCGACTTCAGGAGGCGCAAGGCGTTCTCGCGGTTCTTGGGTTGGTCGCGGGTCTCGGTGTTTTCGAGGAGGATCTCCTCTTCCTCGCCCGTGTAGGGGTCTTTATATTGGTAGCGCAAACGCACGCCCGACTCCACCTTGTTCACATTCTGTCCACCGGCACCGCCGCTAC
>CAMOCK010000111.1 GCA_946610645.1 uncultured Bacteroidales bacterium | reverse complement strand
GTCTCGGAGACTTTTCTGGGAGCACTGTATTTTTTGTACGATAATGGCAATGTGGGAAAAAAAAGTGTAATTTTGCGGGCAGTAAGACAAGTGATATGGAAAACAATTCGGCATATTGGCTTGATATGTCAGTCACGACTTTCAACATAGAGGCTCGATACCAAAAATACAAAGAAGAATAGGCAGTCATCAACCAACACTGATAATCACCATGCAAAAACTACCCATAGGAATACAAAGCTTCGAGGGACTTCGTACAGACGATTTCGCATATGTCGACAAGACCAAGCTCATTTATGATCTAATCCATAACGGAAAGTATATCTTCCTCTCGCGCCCACGTAGGTTCGGGAAAAGCCTGCTGCTTTCCACCTTGAAGGCTTATTTCCAAGGGAAAAGGGAACTTTTTAAAGGATTGGCTGTCAGCGAATTGGAGCAGGAATGGGAATCCAATCCAATTCTGTATCTGGATTTGAATGTGGGTATGTACACCTCGAAGGAGGGTCTTGAGGAAGCCCTCAATTCCAATCTTGTCGATTGGGAAGAGCAATACGACACCAAGCTTAATTCGAACGATGCAGCGCAACGGTTCAAGTACATCATCAAAACGCTGGCGCAAAGTTCTGGTAAAAAAGTTGTCATCCTCGTTGACGAATACGACAAACCGCTCATTGAGGCTATTGATGACGAACCGCTGCAACAGGAGTTCCGCAGCATGTTGAAGGCATTCTATGGCAACCTGAAGACTTGCGACGAATACATTCGTTTCGCTATGCTCACGGGTGTTTCAAAGTTCTCCAAAATAAGCCTGTTCAGCGACTTGAACAATCTGCAAGACATCTCTCTTGACGAGCGTTATGCCGACATCTGTGGTCTGACAGCAGAGGAAATCGAAAGCACTTTCGGCGAACATCTTGAAGCGTTTGCCCAAAAGGAAGGGATGACCAAGGCCGACATTATGGAACAAATGCGGAAAATGTATGACGGCTATCATTTCTCAAAAACCGCCTCGAAGGATATGTACAATCCTTTTAGTGTACTCAATGCCCTGGCGCAGTGCGACTTCGGAAATTATTGGTTCTCGACGGGCACTCCCACATTCCTTGTCAAATTGCTGCAAAATGGAGAATACGATTTGCAGGATTTCTCCAATGGAGATTTGCTGGCGAGCGACCTTGCTGCCAAGGAAAGCTTGAGGCAGGAACCCATAGCGTTGTTTTATCAAACTGGATACCTGACGATTAAAAGGTATGAAAAGGAATTTGGCAGTTATCGCCTCGGTTTCCCAAATCGAGAAGTGGAGCAGAGTTTTCTCAAGTTCCTGCTGCCTCGCTTTACAGGCAATACCGACAATGGGGCGTCGGCTTTCATAGAGTATTTCGTGCGCGACCTTCGCAAAGGCGACATTGAGAGTTTCCTAGGCAGAATGCGATCTTTCTTCGCAAGCACGCCCTATGAATTGGTGCGCGACTTGGAGAACCACTACCAAACCGTGATGTTCACCATTTGCCGCTTGTTGGGCTATTATACGAAAGCCGAATACCACACTTCAAACGGACGCATCGATATGGTGGTGAAAGCCAATCAGTTTACCTACATTTTTGAGTTTAAGTTCAATAAGACTGCTCAGGAGGCTTTGGCGCAAATCGACACGAAGGAATATGCTCTCCCATTCCAAGCTGAAGGGCAGAAAGTTTTCAAAGTCGGTGTCAATTTCTCGAAAGAGACCCGCAATATCGACGATTTCATTTGGAAAGAAGCCTAATTCCGCTTTCTCGTCCAATTCTTTCTCGGCTCGGAATAGATCAAAAACACGGCAGGTTTTTTGTTCAAATCGCCTTGATAGCCCTTCCATTCGCCGATGCTTTGGCTGATGATAAGTTCGTCGTCGCAGGTGAGGTTGCTGGCGATGCATAGCATAGTGGCAGGGTGGAGGTTCTTGCAAAGGTCTTGCAGCATGGCGTTGTTCCTAAAAGGCGTTTCGATGAAAAGCTCCGTTTCGTTGTTGGTCATCGAGCGGCGTTCCAAGTCCTTGATGGCGTTTTGCCGTTCAGGGCTTTTGATGGGCAGGTAGCCGTGGAAGGCGAAGGCTTGTCCGTTGAATCCCGAAGCCATCAAAGCCAGAATCATTGCATTGGGTCCGACCAAGGGAACCACTTGAATACCAGCGGAATGAGCCAAATCCACCACCAACGCACCCGGGTCGGCGACGCAGGGCGTTCCGGCCTCCGACATCAAGCCCATGTCCTCACCTTGGAGGCACGCGCCAAGGTGTTCCATCAAGTCGAGATTATTGGCGTTGTGTTTGTCGAGTTCGACAAACTCAATATCATCGATGGCATTGTCCATCCCAATGCGGCTCAACACGCGGCGCGAAGTACGAGTGTTTTCCACCACGAAATGTTTCAAACCTTTTACGGTTTCCAGTGTTCCGGCTGGCAGTACTTGTTCGGGTTTGGTTGCTCCAAGCAGGTTGGGAACCAAGTAAAGTTTTCCGAAATTGTTGGCAATCATTGTGATATGTTGTTTTGGCGAGGCCATTACGACTGCAAGGTAACTTTTTTCTCGATGTCAGAAAACATAACGCGGAATTGTTTGTCGGTTTCCAGGCGGTTTGAGATGGTCTTGCAGGCGTGATGCACGGTGGCATGGTCTTTTTTTCCACATTGCTGCCCGATGGAGGCAAGGCTCGCATTGGAGTATCTTTTGGAAAGGAACATGGCGATTTGGCGTGCTTGCACCACCTGATGTTTGCGCGTCTTGAGAGACAGTTGCTCAGGGGGTATCTTGAAATAGTCGCAAACGATGTTGATGATATATTCCACAGAAACCTCTTTGATAGTATTGCGGACAAAACGGTCGATGATTTGTTGGGTCATCTCGATGGTAATGGCCTTTTTGTTGAGCGACGACTGTGCCATCAGCGAAATCATCACGCCTTCCAGTTCGCGGACGTTGGTGCGCACATTGTTGGCCAAATACTGGATGATTTCGTCGGGAAGCACGATTCCGTTGAGGTATAGCTTCTCCTTGATGATAAATGTACGAGTCTCAATGTCAGGCATTTGCAGGTCGGCAGTGAGACCCCATTTGAAACGCGACAGCAGTCTGGTTTCCATGTTCTGGAGTTCGGTGGGAAACTTATCGCTTGTAATGACCAGCTGTTTGTTGTTCTGGTGCAGGTAGTTGAAAATATGGAAGAATGCCTCTTGTGTTCCTGTTTTTCCTGCCAAGAATTGGATGTCGTCGATGATGAGCACGTCAATCATCTGGTAGAAACGGATGAAATCGGGGCGGTTGTTGTTTTTCGCGGCTGTGGCATATTGGTTGTAGAGCTGCTCGGCTTGCACATAAAGCACGGTCAGGTCTGGATGCAATCGTTTGGCTTCCAATCCAATGGCATGACAAAGATGGGTTTTCCCCAACCCTGTTCCACTATAGATGAGAAGCGGATTGAACGCTGTTTTCCCTGGTTCTTGTGCCACTTTGAGGCCTGCCGAGCGTGCCAAACGGTTGCAATCGCCTTCCACGAAATTGTCGAAGGTGTAGTTCTCTTTCAACTGCGACTCGATTTGAGGCTTCTTCAATCCTGGAATGGCAAAAGGATTGATGGGGCTTTGCGACAACGTCTCAGGTGCAGGCCGTCCGATGGGGTTTTTCGGGAAATTGCGGTTCGAACTGGGCAACGTCACCGTATAGGACGGGTCGGAACTGTCCATGCGAATCTTATAGGCGAGCTTGCCCGTTGGGCCGATGAAGCGTTTGATTGCTGCACGAAGATGGTCGATGAAATGGGCTTCGAGAAACTCGACAAAAAACGAACTGGGCACTTCGACGAGCAGGGTGCCGTCAGTAAGCGACACAGGTCTGATAGGTTCAAACCATGTCGCGAAACTCTGCTCCGCGATATTGTCCTTGATGACTTTCAGACAATTATTCCATACCTCGATGTGGTTGTTGCTCATCGTTGTTCGTATAAAGTGCTAATGTTCAGTAAATTCTTCAAGAAAAGCCCGTCTTTCCAGAGCCCTTTTTGAGTCGTTTTTCACATTGCAAAAGTCGGAAAATAATAGTTAATAAAAAAATTCCAATCCTATTGATTTTGAATTTTCTTTTCAGTAAAATACGAGGTTTTTGACCAAAACAAGACGCATATCTTCTGCAACATATTGGTTTATAACGTTTTGATATGGGTTATTTTTACTCCAAACAAATTGCGAAATTTTTCCGAAACTCTTGAAGCGTCATTTTTCCTTGTTGAAAACTCCAAATAGCAGTTTAATTCGAACCGTGGATTTTGCTGTTCCAAATTTTCTTCTTTCAACAAGCGCATCACCTCGTTCATCAAGGGGTATTCGAACTCCAAACTGTAAATTTCGTTTATGGTTTTCTCCACAATCTGCGCGTTGTCAAGGGCTTCGCGGGCGGCAGTCTTATAGGCGTTGATGAGCCCAGAAGTGCCTAATTTGATGCCCCCGAAATAGCGGGTAACGACGACGCAAACGTTGGTGACGTCCTTCGAGAGGATTTGGTTCAGGATGGGTTTGCCTGCTGTGCCAGAGGGTTCGCCGTCGTCGGAGGAGCGGAAAGTCTTCTTGTCGGGACCGATCATGTAGGCGTAGCAATGATGTCGCGCGTCAAAATACTTCTTCTTGACAGAAGCAACGGCGGCCTTGGCTTCGTCTTCGCTCATCACGACAAAGGTCTCGGCAATGAACTTGCTGCCTTTTTCTTTGTACAAGCCTTCACCGGGTGTGGCCAACATATAATAGGTGTCGTCGTTCATGGCTTCTTGGTGATGAGGATGACTGCAATGATGGCAATGGCGAGGCCGAGATAGTTCTTCCAAGTGAGCTTTTCCTTGAAGAGCAGCCAACCCGTGAGGGCGGCGAGGCTGACCACACCTATATTATATATGGGGAACAGCACTACGTTGTCGAACTGCCGCATTGCTTGATAGACGAAAAAGGTGGAGAAATAGTTGATGACGCCCAACCCAATGCCGCCGATAGCGCTTTTCCACTGCCAACGGGATTTCTTCCGTATGAGGTCGGAGGCGACCAAAAGAATGCCAAACAGCAAGGCAATCAGGTAGATGAAGGCAATCATGAAGCTCATGTCGGGGGCGGTGTTTTTCTGCTCGGTGAGCTTCATCAGGATGTCGCCCGTGCCTGTCCCGAAAAAGATGAGAATGGGTAGTAACCAACTGGTTTTGTTTGGTTTATCGGTTTGTCCTTTCCCGCCTACCACCAACACCAAGGCCACCAACGCCAACACGATGCCCGTCGAAGCCACGAAGTTGAGCTTTTCGCTAAACAGCACCACGCCCGCCAAGGTGGGGAGCACCACCGATAGCTTGCTCGACAGCGAGGTGACCGTCACGCCCGAGCGTTGCGTTGAGGCGGTCATCAAAATGTAGGTGAAGATGAACCAGAAACCAGTGATGAGCGAGAGTCCGAACCATGGTTCTGTGACCAATTGCGCGGTCGTGTCGAATTGCTTGCACATGAGGAATCCCGTGCAGGTAGCGAAGACATAGTTCCACATCAACGCCTGGTGGTTGTCGAGGCGGAAGCGCTCGAACAGCCGCATGGCGACGAAGACGCCAGTGGAACAAAGGATGGCCAGTATCAGATAGAACATATATCAGTACCCTTGTCCTTTGTTATTCGCGAAATCAATTTCTCTTTCGGAAGGAATTCTAAACGAAAAAGTGGTCTTGTTGTCTTGATTGGTAATAGCCAAGTCGCCGTTGCAGATAACATCCATCCCGATGATAACATCATATTCATCGGTATCAAACTCCATAGCCATGATGTTTGTGACAATGTCTCCTGTTGGCAAGCCTATATGGATTAGAAAAGTGTCCTTGACATCGATTCCTTCGTTGTATCCGGACACACCTGATTTGCCTATGGATTTGAGTCCCAGCACTTTTGCAACTCTTGTCGATATCAGCGTTACTGAAGCTCCAGTGTCCCATAGTGAGCGTTGGATTCTTACACGCTTAACCGCTTCGCCATGTGTAATGTTAGTCGGAGCGTAAACATAACTTTCGGTCACGATGCAGTCGGTCTTTTCTTGGAATCTTCGAGTAATTGCTCCCATAAACTTTAATCTTTGTATAGGTTAACGCCATTAGGGATAATTACACTTTCTGGAACTTGAAGATCGAGCTTGCGCCATTGCACTTTTGCCATTCCCGAGCGCCTAACACTCACTCCGTCAATGGGAGCGCCGCTAGGGATGATGCTTTCATTTTCAATCAAAACGGTTTGAATATCCATAATATACTTTTTTGCAATCGCAAAAATACATATATTTTTCCGAAAAAACACATTTCTTGTTTCTTTTTTATAGTTTTGTAGTCAATTTAGGAATATGATAGGATTTAGTTTACAGAAAACGAAGCGCCATTTCACCGAGGAGCTATCCGTAAAGTTCCCGCAGCGCGAGGCCGAGCAGTTGATGCGCATCCTTTTGGAAGACCTCTTTGGCATCGACCTGAAACGTCAACTGATGGAGCCGAACCTGCGCATCGACGAGTTTCAATATGCACAACTGAAAGCGGCTGTGGAACGGTTGTTGGCAGGCGAGCCAGTGCAGTATGTGACGGGCATGGCGCGTTTTGGTGACTTATTAATAAAGGTGTCGCCCAGTGTGCTCATCCCGCGACCTGAGACCGATGAGCTTGTGCAAAAAATATGCACAACCTTGCCGAAGGAAGCATCCATCCGCATTTGGGACATCGGCACAGGCTCGGGCTGCATCGCCATCGCTTTGGCCAAGCATTTCGTAAATGCCGAGGTCTATGCCTTCGACGTTTCAGAGGCGGCCTTGGAAGTCGCCCGCGAAAACGCCGAACGCAACAATGCCAAAGTGCAATTCATCTGCGACGACGTGCTGCATCCAAAATCCGAAATCTTCATTCAGCCTGTGGATTTGGTGGTGAGCAACCCGCCCTACGTCTGCGACGGCGAGCGCACAGCGATGGAAGCCAACGTCCTCGACTGGGAGCCGGAAACGGCCCTTTTCGTCCCCGACGACGACCCACTGCGCTTCTATCGTCAGATTTTTGCTTTGGCCAAAAAACAATTGAATTCCGATGGCCAGGTTTGGTTCGAAATCAACGAGCGGATGGGGGTGGGGATGCTGGAATTGTGTCACGAGATGGGTTTTTCAAAAGCCGAGGTTCTGGAGGATTTTGCTGGGAAAACTCGGTTTGTGAAAACTTGGACTGCGGAATGATGATTGGATTTGATGAATTTAGGTAATGTAATTTCAGTTTCTTGACCAAATGGGACCACTTTTTAGAAAAAAAACTATTTTTGCAGGCATGAATACTCTTGCCAGAACCATAATATTCATCGGTCTGCTCTCTGTTTTCGCTTGTGGAAGGGAATCTTTCGTGGTTTCGCCAGAAGCACTGCAAGATACTCAAAACCATTATGATAGTGGCTTTGTTATGCTTCAGCAGGACAGCCTCTTGGCGGCTTTCCCGCATTTCATACAAGTGGCCGAAAAGTTGGAGGTCTTGCCCAATGACATGACCGACGAGGAAAAACTGCTTGTATCGCGAGCCTACTATCAGATGGCGCACGTTTTTGGTTGGAAAATGGAGAACAACGCCGAGATTGATGCCTTGCGGTGGGCGTTGGGCTATCAAAGGCAGGTTGGCGACACGACGTGGATGGCTTGGACCAGCCTGAAGTTGGCCAATGCTTTTTGGACGGTCAAGGAAGTAGATTCGGCATGGTTTTATTTGGACTGGGTGATGCCCCATTTGGACACCGTTCCCGACAATGTTCGGGATTACATTACGGCAAGGCATTTGTTGGCAAGTCTATATCTCGAAGGCAAGCAGTTGGATTCTAGCCTTATGGTGCAACGCGAGATTATCGCCTTCAAGATGCGTCGCGGCATGGATACCAAAGGCGATTCGGTGAGTATGGGAATGAATTTGTTCTTCTCTGGAAGGAAGACGGAATCCAAAACTTATCTGCTGAAAATCTTGGACATGGAGCGCGACGATGTGGAGAAGGGAGCCATCATGTCGCTTTTGGCACAAGTGTATGAAGAGGAGCAAAATGCTGATAGTCTGGCGTTTTGCCAGAGTTTCCACACTTCCTACGTGCAAGCCGAGTCGGAGCGCGTGAGCGATGGGCTGTTGGCCGTGAAGCAATACGAAAACTACAAGGCGGAGCGCGATGCGCGGCTGCAGGCCTTGCGCGAGCAAAAAGAAGCCCGTGCCGCACAGGTGAAGAATTTCGTTTTTGGCGGTTTGGCCTTGTTGCTTGTGTTGCTCGTTGTGGCATACGTGTTCGTTTTGCGCAAGCGACATTACACTGCATTGAAGGACAAGGATTTTGAGGCGTTGAATTTGCGGGTGAAGTCCGTCTATGACGACAAACTTGGCAACAAGATGGAGCGCATCACCAAGGTTTTCGTTGCGGCCTATCCTGATGCCTTGGCAAAATTGAAGGCCGCCTATCCCGACCTGAACCAGACAGAGCTTGATGTTTGCGTGCTTTCCATGTTCCCCTTCCGCACGAAGGAAATCGCCGACATCCTCGACCTGCGCGAAAACACCGTGTCGAAATACCGCACCGCCATCAGGAAAAAGACGCAAGCCGATTCGTTTGAGGCACTGTGGGCAAGGTTTGTCGGCTGATTACAAGTGGATTTTTCCGAACTTTTTAGTGGAAAAACTTTTTGTAATTCATTGATATTCAACGATGATTTTCAAGAAATTAGTGGATTGGCCGGTGGAATTGGCTTTTTTGGCGGGTTTTTGTTATACTTTTGTGTTCAAATTGTAAATCGCAACATTATGAACAAAAGATTCAAAATTACGGTCGCCTTAGCCCTTGTGTTGTTCTTTGGGGCCAAGGCCTTTGGGCAGGAGTGGGAATATGTACGAACATTTCAGAGCGATGAGAACCTCGTTCCTAACTTGATGCAGTCGATGACGGAACTCGAATCGGGCGATATCATCGTCAATGCTTCTTGGAAGGACAAAAGCATCAATGGAACCGTGAGTGAGAATCCTGGTCTGATGATGTTCTCTTCGGATGGCGTTTTGCAGAAGGAGGCTTATTGGTCGAGATTCGGCTATCGTTCTGATGACCAATACATCATTGAGTCGCCAGACCACGATATCATCGTGATGGGGCATTTCCTCCCTGACCGAGACCCCAATGCAGGGCAATTCACCCTTGAAGGCTCCGACAAGGCGTATCTGTATTTCTACAAACTTGACAATGAGTTCAATATGATTGACTCCGTGGAATACCTGATTCCTCTCGATACGACCAACAATGCGGCATTTTACCAAGCGGGCACTTGGCAATACCCAAATATCAGCATGGCTAAAATCAAGCTGACATCTTCTTTTGTGGAAGATGGATGTATTGTTGGTTCTTACACCAAAACCCAAACGAGGTATAACAATTACGCCTTGGACTCGCTTTTCTTTTTCAAGATGGATTTTGATGGGAATTTTCTGGTTCATAAAGGTATATCATTGGGCGACCGAGGAAGTGACCCTTATGCCTTCAACGACCAGATGATTAGCAACGACATCGGCTATGTTCATTATCATTCGGGGCAAAACAATGCTAAAAACATAGCCGACCATTGTGTTTTGGTGGATAAGGATTTTAATTATGTGAAAACAATGGGTGTTGACGTTCCGCCAGAAGGCGGATGGCCGCGCGCAATCGATTTTGAGATGGTGCGCAAAAGTCCTTGGGGTACGACTTTTATGTCATGCTTGATAGACCACGTCACCACTAAAACATCCGCACACGATGCGTTCTTACAGGAAATGACGGAAAACAATGGAACGGTGGTGATTTTGCATCGAAAAGAAGCGATAACTGATGATTATGACATGACCGCTTTACGCTCACCAGCCAGCTTCACCGATGACGGCATCATTTGGGCTTATACCCGCGACCGTGGTTTGTGGCGTGACCATGATTCATGGATTATGATTGAGAAGCTGAATCGAGACTTTGGTTTGGAGCGAGAAGTGTATTATCCTTATCAGGAAAGGACCAATCTCAACTGCAATTCCTATATCGTCAGCCGCGATGGCGGAGTGCTGTTGCTTTCCTATTGTCACGAACTGGATAACACAAACATCAACCACTATATTCTGACAAAATTCCCCGCCGAGGCCTTCGTAGGCATCGAAGAAGCCCACGACAACGGCTTGAAAGTAGCCATCGCCTATCCTAATCCGGGGAAGGATGTGCTGAATATCAGGACGGGATTGAAGGATGCACGGGTGGAGGTGTACGACATGAACGGCAGGATCATCCACAGCCAAGCCCTCACGGAGAACGTGACGGCGATTGATGCTGGAGATTGGGCTGAGGGCGTTTATGTTTGGAAGGTTTATACTTCTAACGATGGCCCTTCGACAGGCTCAGCGACCTTGGCGGAAACGGGAAAGTGGGTAAAAGAATAGCCTATAGGGTTGCAAAAAGTGATTTATTTTGAGAGATTTCGCAAGGGTTGAGGCTATTGGTGAATCGGTATCAAAAAAATCCGTAATTTTGCATCGCGATTCAGGCAGACTGTCGCGGGTCGGGAAAGCCGGCGCGAGGAAAGTCGGGACAGCACAGAGCACCATACTTCTTAACAGGAAGGTACACACAAGTGTAACAGCCAGTGCCACAGAAAAATATACCGCCCGCAAGGGTAAGGGTGAAAACGCGAGGTAAGAGCTCACGCGGCGGGTGGCGACATTCCGCCGGGGTAAACCTTATGGGCTGCAAGTCCAAGTATAGAGGCAATGAGGCCTTAGGGGCTCGAACGGGCTGCTCGTCCGTCGTCTCAGGGTAGGGCGCTTGAGCCTGCGGGCGACCGCAGGCCTAGAGAAATGACAGTCGCCCCGCAAGGGGAACAGAATCCCGCTTATTCGCCTGGGTCGTTGTTTTACAGGGAGTTCCGCTTCTTCGGAGCTCCTTTCGTTTTATTGCCATTGCCATCTACCACAACGAATAAAACAGGCCCATCTTCGCGACCCATTCCACCTTGGGGGGATTGCTTTTCAGAGATTTATTGCTCCGATAACAAAAAAAAGCGTACCTTTGCCGCCGAATTGCGAAGTGATTTTGCAGTTTAATTGAAAACGAGAAATTTTATTTTATGACCAAACCATTGAAAATCGTGGTGCTTGCCAAGCAGGTGCCCGACACGAGAAATGTGGGCAAAGACGCAATGACGCCGGAAGGCACCGTGAACCGCGCCGCATTGCCCGCCATCTTCAATCCTGAAGATTTGAATGCCCTTGAACAGGCCTTGCGCCTCAAGGAACAGAATCCAGGCAGCACCGTCGGCGTGCTTACGATGGGCCCGCCCCGCGCCGGCGAAATCATCCGCCAAGGCCTCTTCCGTGGTGCCGACACGGGCTGGCTGCTCACCGACCGCCTCTTCGCAGGCGCCGACACGTTAGCCACCTCTTACGCCCTCGCCACGGCCATCAAGAAGATTGGTGATGTCGACATCGTCATTGGTGGCCGTCAGGCCATCGACGGCGACACGGCTCAAGTGGGTCCGCAAGTGGCCCAGAAACTGGGTCTCAACCAAGTGACCTACGCCGAGGAAATCCTCAAGATCGAAAACAATATCGCCACCATCCGTCGCCATATCGACGGTGGCGTGGAGACTGTGGAAGTACCGTTGCCTTGCGTGATTACGGTCAACGGTAGCGCGGCCCCGTGCCGTCCGTGCAACGCCAAGTTGGTGATGAAGTATAAATATGCCATGTGTCCATTGGAAGTGGATGCTAATTCTGAATGTGGGAAGCGGAATGCTGAATTGAGCAAGACCCGTCCATATTTGACGTTGAACCAATGGAGCGTGGCCGATGTGGATGGCGACCCCAACCAATGCGGCCTCTCGGGCAGCCCGACCAAGGTGAAATCGGTGCAAAACATCGTTTTCCAAGCCAAGGAGAGCAAGACCCTCACCGCCAGCGACGCCGATGTGGAAGGATTGATTAAGGAATTGTTAGACGAAAAGATTATTGGATAACCATGAACAACGTATTCGTATATATCGAGACCGAAGGCACACAGGTTGCCGAAGTCTCACAGGAGTTGCTCACCAAAGGGCGTAAATTGGCCGACCAGTTAGGCGTGGAACTGCACGC
>CAMOCK010000110.1 GCA_946610645.1 uncultured Bacteroidales bacterium | reverse complement strand
GGATGTGGATCTGCTTGCCGAGGCAGTCGTATTGCGCCATCACCTCAATGACGTCGTCTTTCATGTCGCGGGGATGCGGTGCGGTGTAATACACCCAAAACTCCTTGCCTGAGGCCTTGCCGAACTCGCCCACGCGGCGCAGAAGTTCCGCAAAATCAATCTCTTCTCCTTTCTTGTCGAGGCCGTAGGAATTGACGTTTTGGCCCAAAAGCGTGATGCTCTTGTAGCCTTTCTCGACCAATTCCTTCAATTCGGCCAAAATCTCTTCTGAAGGTCTCGACACCTCGCGGCCACGGGTGTAGGGCACGGCGCAGTAGGTGCAGAACTTGTTGCAGCCGTTCTGAATCGGGATGAAGGCTTCGAAATCGGAGGTCTGCGTCGGCTTGATGGCCCAAAACTGGCCCATGTTGGCGGACGGGTTGATTTTGTCGTCCTTGTGGAACAGCGGTGCCAATGGCTTGACAACGGGCTGTATCTCAATCTCTTCTCCATAGCGCAGCGAGGCGGGCGTGACGATGCCGTACTGCCGAATCATGTCGGGGAAGTTGGGCAGTTCGTTCATGGGGAAGACGAGGTCGAAGAGCTTGAGGAAGCGCACGCGGTCGGCGGGCAGCACGCAGCCCGACACGAAGGTGATGACGCTTTGGCGGTGTTTCATGGCGTTCCATTTCTCGATGCGGCCATACACCTTGTCGATGCCTTTCTGGCGCACCGAGCAGGCGATGATGCCGAGGATGGTGGCCTCTTCTTCGTTTTGGGTCTCGACGAATCCCATGCCTTGCAGCACCGTGCGGACGCGCTCGGTGTCGCTCAGGTTCATCTGGCAGCCTAAGGGGAGGAGGTAGTATTTCATTCAGTTGTCAGTTATCAGTTGTTCAGTTGTCAGTTGTAGGGCTGTCACATGGTTGCTGAGCTTGTCGAAGCATTGTGGCAGCCGAATTGGGGTGCAAAAGTATGGTATTAATCACAATTATTGGCCTTGTTTTGCAAAAAAGATGTACTTTTGCGCATAAAACAACGCAAATCATGTTAGACAATTATCAAGAACAAGCCACTGTTTTCAATCCTATGCAACTTCAATTGCTTCGGATGTTTTCCTATGTCCGGACCGAGGAGCAGATGAAGGAAATAAAAGCCGCTTTGTGTGATTATTTCTTTACGAAAGTGGGCGAGGGCATGGATGCATTGGAAGCATCAGGACAATGGAGCAGGGAGAAAGAGGAAGAAATTTTGAAAGAGCCAATCCACACGCCATACAATTACTGATATGATGCGTATTGTGTTGGATACCAATTGCTTGATTGCGTCTTTGTCGAGGACGAGTGCGAGTTATGATGTTTGGAAAGGCTTGCATGAAGGAAAATATGTTTTGTGCGTTTGCTGCCAATGCAATGTACATCGTTTCGGAGGACAAGCATTACAAAGTGCTTGAAAGAATTGCCTTCCCTCGTCTTTTCGTGGTAAGGTTGATGGAATTTGTGCAAAAGCTCAGATCTCAATCGTAAACCAATCCAACAACATCCCGAAGAATCTCGTTGCACTCATCAAAAGCGGGAACAGCCTTCGTGCTGCATTCTTTCAGCAATTTTTCTGCCTGTGCAATGCTTTCAGTGTCAAGGCAATCCGAGGCAATTTGGACATCCTTGATGATGGCGTTGGCCTCGTCAATTTCAAGCGAAATCTCCACGCCGCCCCATGGGAAACGGGCTTTTTTTGTGGTCTTGAACTGCTCCCAGCGACCGAAAAGGAAGTCGTGCGACGAGATGTGCTCGCTGATGGCTTGCACTTCGGCATTATTGATTAAGGTGTCGAAATCCAGCATCTCGGCTTTGCCGCCGTAAATCTTTTCAAACGAGGCGATCAAAGGCTGCTTGATGTTTTCGGAAGTGAGTTTTGGGACGAGCTCGCTGAGGTTGATGACACGGCTGGCCACGCTTTTCACGCCGTTTTTCAGCAGCTTGGCCTTGTCGACGATGAGGTAGCGCTGCATCATCTCTCCGTCAGTCTTGATGAGGATGGTGCCGTGATGCAGGTCGTTGCGTTGTCCTTTCGCGAAGGCGTTGCCGCTGAACTTGCGTCCTTCGCAGGTGAGGTCGTTGCGCCCCGAAATCTCGGTTTCGAGGTCGTAGGTGCGCAGTGCGTCCTGAATGACAGAAAGTTGCTTCTGCACGTCGTACAGATTTTTGTCGGCAATGAACGAGAAGTTGATGTTGCCCAAGTCGTGGTAGCCCGCTCCGCCGCCTGTGCCACGTCGCATGAGGTGGCCGCCTTCGTCGAGCAGAAGTCGCACGTTGCATTCCGAATAGGGGTTCTGGTTGTAGCCGATGACAACGGTCTGCTGGTTTTTCCAGAGGTACAAGGTAACGGTGTTTTCCTCTTGGTTGTCGGTGAGATATTGCTCCACGGCGCGGTTGAGGAAAGGGTTGTATTGGTTGCTGACGACGACTTGTAGTTTCATGTTAGTACAAATAAAAAACTCGCTTTTCAGCGAGTTGGTTTTTGTAGTCCCTCCGGGATTTGAACCCGAGTTACCAGGATGAAAACCTGGCGTCCTGACCAGGCTAGACGAAGGGACCACTTCCTGTGTCATTTTGACGCTGCAAAATTACACAAAATTACAATACCTACAACATTTCCGATAAAAAAAATGTTTGTTATTTTCTAATTTATTGAAAATCAAATAAATAATTTTAAATCAACTACTCAAACAAGAGTGAAAGTTGGAACATCTTGTTGTGGAGTTTGTCGATGGGGGTGGTGTAAATAAGCGTCATGTCGTTGGGATTTTTCTTCACGATGTCGAGGAATCCGTAACTCATCTTGATTTCAACGCCCATCTTGAACCATTGGTTGTAGATGTCGAACCCGACACCGATTTCTGCGGCGCAATCGAAGCGTTTTGTAACAAGGTTGTTGATGAACTCTTCGCCTTGGGCGTTGGTTTCCTTGTTTTGTTTCTGTGATGCAAGGTCGAGCTTTGGATTGATGCCGCACATAAGATAAGCTCCAATATTGTTGTAGCGCTTTGAACGGTACTTGATGTTCAAAGGGAACTCAACGAAAGTCGTGAAGATCTTCTTGTTCAATACTTTGTCTGGATTAGTAGCACCAGTCAAATAAAGCTTGTAATTCATCTGTCGGTCGCTGAAACTTAGTGTGGGGATGAACCGCAAGTCGAAATAGCGGCCAAGGCGTTTGCTTCCGATGATACCGACCGAAAATCCTGGCGTTTGGAGCGTTTCGACGCTATAGACATAGATGCCGTTGTTGGTGGGGGCGTCTGGCAGGGAATTGTTTGGTTGCAAAATGTTCTGGTAATCCTCAACGGTCTTTATGGTATAGCACATCTGGTTGTATGCCAAGAGGAAACCGAAGTGGTAAGGCTCGTTCTCGTAATTGGACAAGTATCTGACGGCTCTTCTTTGGGCTTGGGCGGGGATGACCAGAGCGCAAAGAAACAGCAAAACGACTGTGATTTTTGTGACTTTCTTCAACGTGATAGGATTTTGATATTCTTAAAAACGACTTGTTTCCCGTTTTATTGCGAAAAACCAGCGGCAAAATTAGGATATTTATCTTTTTTGGGCGACATAAAGCGTCGCAATTCCCCAAGAGTAAACCTTCATTTTGTTGTTTTTCAATCCATTGTCGGATAGGATTTGGAGAAAACAGTCAGGTCTCGGAAACTTTTCCACAGATGCAGGAAGATAGGAGTAGGCACTCTTGTCTTTTGAAACCCATTTTCCGATTCTTGGCAATAGGTGTTTGAAATACAGATGATAAAGTTGTTTTGCGGGAAACTGTTCGGGCATGGAAAACTCCAAGATGAAAGCCTGTCCGCAGGGCTTCAGCACCCGATGGATTTCGGAAAGCCCTTTGCACAAATCCTCAAAATTCCTCACCCCGAAAGCCACCGTGACGGCATCGAAACTATCATCCTCTAAAGGCAGCGAAGCCGCATCACCAAAGCGCAATTCAACTTGGCCTTCAAGGTCTTGGCGTTTCACTTTTTCCTTCCCGATGTCCAACATTTTCTCCGAAATGTCCATTCCGATGATTTTGGCTTGCGGGTTGCGTCTTGCCAAGGCGATGGCCAAGTCAGCCGTGCCCGTGGCGAGGTCGAGGATGGTTTTGGGATGGTTTTGCGCCACGACTTTGGCGGTTTTGCGCCGCCATACCTTATCAATATTAAGCGATAACAGGTGGTTGAGCGCATCGTATTTGGGCGAGATGCGGTCGAACATGGCCGCGATGGGGGAGGAAGTCATTGCAAACCAAGTTTTTCGATGATTCGCTCGGGTTGGATGCCCTTCAAACAAGCATAATCGCCGCGCAAACAAGTCTTGTTGCCATAAACCGAACAAGGTCGGCAGGGTAAATCCAACTGGACGCAGTCTTCCGCTTTTTGGTTCCAGCCCAAGAAGCCCGCGTAGGGATGCGTGCCGCCCCAAACTGAGACAACGCGCGTCCCGACCAAGGAAGCCAAGTGCATATTGGCCGAGTCCATGCTGAGCATCACGTCCAATTGGCCCATTAGGGCGAGCTCTCCCGCCAAACCATGCTGGCTTTTGGCGGCTTGCACATTCGGGTATTTGTCGCAAAGTTTTGCGATTTGTCGTTTTTCCTCCTCGCCGCCACCGAAAAGAAAAATGGTAGTGTTCTCTCTTTGGCTCAGTGCTTTGATGACTTCCTCCATTTTCTCCAAAGGATAGACTTTGGAAGCGTGTTTGGCGAAAGGTGCAATGCCAACCCAAGTCTCATTCGTCGCTTTTTGCGTCTCGTAAAAATCTGAATAATCGAGTTTTACGAATTGCGGTTTTATAGGGAAGCCCAATTGTTCCAGCACTTTGGCATAGCGTTCAAACGAGGTGGCTTGCTGGACGAAAACCTTGTTTTTCTGCCTTGTCAATGCCTTCTCGCCTTTGCGTCCCTTGTCAATTTTGGCGACTTGTTGCCCCGACAATCGGCAATTCAACCTCAGATATTGGCTGCGCAACACATCATGGAAATCGGCCACGGGGTCAAAATCACCGAAGTGGATGTCTGCCATCAAATGGTTCAAGCCATACAAGCCGCCATGTCGCCTTTTGAGGTCGGCACCAAAAAAATGTACATTCTTGGGCATGCGCTCAAACAACGGCCTCGCCATTTCGCGACTGAGCATAGTGATGTCCAAATCAGGATATTGCATGGCCAAGTCGTGGACGACGGGCACGGTCATGGCGATGTCGCCGAGGGCGGAGAAGCGTATGACGAGGAGTTTTTTCATTTTTGCCCGTAAAGCACGGGATTGAGGTTCGGGTCGTTATACATCTTCATTTGCTTGTAGACCTTCATCACTTTTTCGCCAGTCTTGTAGCACTCCATCAGCTGGTCGATGGCGGTGCAAAGGTCGGTGTTTTGTTCCGTCAGCACCTTCAGTTTCTTCTCGCATTTTGCCTTGTGCTCTTCGCTCACGTCGGTGCGCTCCACCTCGGCTTTCATGTGGTAAATCTTCAGTTGCAGGATGGAAAGGCGGTCGATGGCCCAAGCGGGGCTTTCCGTGTTGAGCGTGGCGTTTTCCTTTGGCTCGACGCGTTGGAAAAGTAGCTGATAGTATCCATCAATCATCTCCACGATGTCCGTCCTGTCTTGGTTCGACTTGTCGATGCGTCGTTTCAAGTCCAAAGCCTCCACGGGGTCGATGTTCGGGTCGCGGATGAGGTCTTCCAGATGCCACTGCACCGTGTCGATCCACACCTTATTATATAAGTACCATTCGATGGTCTGTTTTTCGTATGGGTTTTGGCACTGACGATCCACGTCGTCGAACTTGTGGTAGTCGGCGATGGCTTGGTTGAAGATGGGGAGGATGGGGGCGGTGGAGAGGATGATCATGGTTGTTGTTTTTTTTGACACGAGACGCGGGACTTTTTTAATGCTGTTAGCAATTAGCTATTGGCAGTTAGCTTGATTGCCCGTTTGCTAAAGGCTAACAGCCTAAAAGTCTCGCGTCTCGTAGTCTCGTGTCTATTATTTCAGTTTCGTCAAAGCAGCCTTGATGCGCTTGACGGCTTCGATGAGTTTGTCTTCGCTGGTGGCATACGACAGGCGGATGCAATCGTCGTTGCCGAAAGCGTTGCCGGCCACGCAGGCCACATGGGCGTTGTAGAGCAGCCACATGCAGAGGTCGTCGCTACCCTTGATGGTGGTTTCGCCGTCGGTCTTGCCGTAGAACGACTTCACTTCGGGGAACACGTAGAACGCGCCGGCGGGATTGTTGCACTTCACACCGGGGATTTCGTTCAGCAGGCGCACGAAGGTGTCGCGGCGGTGGCGGAAAGCGGCCAACATGTCTTGGATTTCCTTCGAGTTCTCAGGGCTGAGTTCCATGGCCTTGCAAGCGGCGGCTTGTGCGATGGTGCAGATGCCGGAGGTGATTTGGCCTTGGATCTTGTTGGTGGCCTTGATGATGGCTTGCGGGGCGGCGATGTAGCCGATGCGCCAGCCCGTCATGGCATAGCCTTTGGCCACGCCGTTGACGAGGACAAGACGGTCCTTCAAGAACTCGAACTGGCCCATGCTCTCGTGCTTTTGCTCGTATTGGATGAACTCATAGATTTCGTCGGAGATGACGATGATGTTGGGGTGTTTCCTCAGCACCTCGGCGATGGCCGAAAGCTCGGCCTTAGTGAACACGCTGCCGCTCGGGTTGCAAGGCGTATTGATGAGGAAAGCCTTGGTCTTGGGTGTGATGGCCTTCTCCAACTGCTCGGCGGTGATCTTGAAGTCGTGGTCGAGGTCGCTCTTGACGATGACGGGCACGCCGCCGGCCAATTTCACCATTTCGGGATACGACACCCAGAACGGGGCGGGGATGATGACCTCGTCGCCGTCGTTGAGGATCGAGAGCAGCACGTCGTTGATGGCTTGCTTGGCGCCGTTCGAGACGAGGATGTCGGTGTCCTTGTAGTCGAGGCCGTTGTCGCGCTTCAGCTTGTTGGCGATGGCCTTGCGCAGCGCGGGCGTGCCGGGCACGGGCGGGTAGTGCGTGTCGTTGGCGTTGATGGCGTCGATGCCGCCTTGCTTAGCCGCTTCGGGCGTGTTGAAGTCGGGCTCGCCGATGCTCAGGCTGATGATGTCTATGCCTTGGGCTTTCAGCTCGCGGCTCTTGTTGGTCATGGCGAGCGTTGCCGACTCGGCCATGTTCAAAACTCTGTTGGAAAGGATGATTTCGCTCATATTTCTGTTTAATTGTTGATTGTTTAATTGTTAATTGTTTGTTTGACGCGAGACTTCGTGATGCGAAACGCGGGGCTTTTTTGCCTTGTAGCCCCGTGCCCCGCAGATACGCGTTTTTGGAAAGGCAAAGGTAGGCCTTTTTTTGATAGGGTTGGAGGAAAACGGAGAAAATTTGATGATTGGCGGAAAAACTGTACCTTTGCCGCAAAATTCAAACGAACAATGAACACCTGGATTATCTATTCACTGATGGGCGCGGGGCTGTTGTTGATGGTCGCCACGATGATACTTTTGTCCCGACTGATTAGGATGAAAGACGCCGAACTCCGCAACGGAAGCAAAATGGAACTGAAGGTGCAAGCCCTCAAAATTATCATGCCGCTTAAGGTGCAGGCCTACGAGCGTTTTTTGCTTTTTCTCGAAAGGGCGCAACTGCCGCAGTTGGTGAAGCGCGTCTATGCGCCGGGCATGGAGAAAGGTGCTTTCCATCTCCAACTTTTGCAGAATGTCCGCGAGGAGTTTGAGCACAACCTTGCCCAGCAACTATATGTTTCCAATTCCACTTGGAATGCAGTGGTGAATGCCAAGGAAGAACTTGTAAACCAAATCAATACGACATTTGAGCAGTTGAAGGACGAGGAGGATGTGTCCATCTTGGCGCAGAGCCTCGTGGCCTTACCCAATCCCATGGTGGAGCAGGCCGTGGCCGTCCTGAAGCGCGATTTTGAGAGATTGTTGTAGGGCCGTCCACGAAACAATAAATGTCTTTAATTTCCGTTTTACGGTATCAAACACACATTGTAATGAAATTCACTGCTTCGCAAATCGCTGGAATCCTTGAAGGCAAGGTGGAAGGCAATCCCAACGCTGAGGTTTGGAACGTGGCCAAAATCGAGGAAGGCGCACCCGGCATGATTAGTTTTCTGGCCAATCCGAAATACACACATTGTATCTATGAAACCCAGTCGAGCATCGTCATCGTGAACGATGATTTCGAGGCGACGGCTCCCATTCAAACGACCTTGATTCGTGTGCCGGATGCTTACGCTTCGTTTGCCAAACTGTTGGCCTTTTACGACCAAATGACGCAGAACAAGCAGGGCGTTTCGTCTTTGGCTTTTGTTTCCAAAACGGCGCAATGTGGTGAAAACCTGTATCTTGGCGAGTTTGCCTTTGTGGGCGAGAACGCCAGAATCGGCAACAATGTGAAACTCTATCCGCAGGTGTATATCGGCGACGGCTGCACGATTGGCGACAATACGGTGCTGTATCCAGGCGTGAAATTATATAGGAACACGGTTGTCGGCAAGAATTGCATCCTCCACGCGGGCGCAGTGCTTGGCGCAGATGGTTTCGGCTTTGCGCCTCAGCCCGACGGGCATTACGAGAAGATTCCGCAGGTGGGCAACGTGGTCGT
>CAMOCK010000109.1 GCA_946610645.1 uncultured Bacteroidales bacterium | reverse complement strand
GGTCGGCAGGTCGGCCATGCGAGGGATGCGGAACACCTCGGAGCCGTTGCCCAACGAACCGTCGCTGAGCATGATGACGGGGGTCATGTGCTCCATGGCGATACGGGCGGCCTCGAAAGCGGTGTAGAAGCAACCGGCAGAGCTACGGGCAGCGATGACGACGAGCGGAGCGTCACCATTGCGGCCATAGAGGGCCTGCATCAGGTCGCTCTGTTCCATCTTGGTCGGCAGACCTGTGGAAGGACCGCCACGCTGAACGTCTATGACGACGAGCGGCAACTCTGTCATCACGGCCAGGCCCAAGGCTTCGCTCTTCAGCGAGAGACCAGGACCAGAAGTCGTCGTCACGGCCATGCAGCCCGTGTAGGCGGCGCCAATCGACGACATGATGCCGGCGATTTCGTCCTCAGCCTGGTAAGCCTTGACGTTGAGGTTCTTGTATTTGGTCAGTTCGGCCAAAATGTCTGTGGCCGGCGTGATGGGATACGAACCGAGGAACAACTGGCGTCCCGACTTTTCGGCGGCGGCCATCAAGCCCCAAGCGGCGGCGGTGTTGCCCGTGATGTTGCGGTACTTGCCCTTTTCGAGGTCGGCGGCTTCCACCTTATAAGTGTTCGTGAAAAGCTCCCAAGTGTCGGCGTAGTGGAAACCGGCGTCGAGGACGGTGCGGTTGGCCTTGATGATCTGGTCTTTGCCCTTGAATTTCGTCTCGAAGTAAGCGTAAACGGTGTCAAGTTCGCGGTTGAACAGGTACATCACGATGCCGAGTGCAAACATGTTCTTCGACTTGAGCATGGCCTTGTTGTCCATGCCGAAGTCCTTCAGGGCCTCTTTGGTTAGTTCCGAGATTGGCGCTTTCACGACTTGATAGTCGGCCAAGGTGCCGTCAAGGGTTGGGTCGGCGGCGTAGCCAGCCTTTTCAAGGGCCTTGTCGGTCATCGAGTCGGAGTCGAGGATAATGATAGTTCCGGGACGAAGCCAGCGCATGTTTGCCTTGATGGAGGCAGGATTCATGGCGACCAACACGTCACAGAGGTCACCCGTAGTGTGGACCGGTTTGTGTCCGAAGTGCACTTGGAAACCGCTGACGCCAGCCACCGTGCCTTGCGGAGGGCGGATCTCAGCCGGATAGTCCGGGAAAGTGGCGAAGTCGTTTCCAGCAAACGCTGTGGAATCCGAAAAGAGATTTCCGGTAAGTTGCATTCCATCGCCTGAGTCGCCCGAAAAACGGATAACAACATGCTCAAGCGGCACAACTTTACTTTTTGCTGCCATAATTGTTGAATTAGATTATTTTTTCAATTGATTGATTTATAACGATTTGTTTCATTGTTCGTTATCATTCCAATTATTCGGCAAAAGTAAGTAATAAATAGGTGCAAAAACCATCTTATGCGTTATTTATTTTCCTTTTCGTCAAACAACAAAACAAGCCACTAATATTCAACAACTTAAACTTTGATTTATTATTTAGAAAGCTTAAAAATTACGATTTGGTGAACAATGGAATGAAAGTTGTAGTATTTTTGCCGCACTTAATCTCAAACTAAACTCAATTAAAAACTAAACACTATGGCTTACAAAATCACTGACAGCTGCGTTGCTTGCGGCTCATGTATCGACGAATGCCCTGTGGGCGCTATCTCGGAAGGCGACATCTACGTCATCGACGCTGATGCTTGCGTTGGTTGCGGCACTTGCGCCGGCGCTTGCCCGAACGAAGCTATCGTTGAAGACTAATCAAATGAACAAGATTTGCATCAAAAGAAAAAAAGCCTGCCAAAAACAGGCTTTTTTTTGATTTTTTTGTCGATTTTGGAAAGTTTGGCAAAGTATTTGTTATCTTTGCCACGTTCTTTGAAAGAAAAAAACTTAATTCACCTAATTATTAATTAAACACAAAAAAAAATGAAGAAATTAGCTTTGGCACTCGTGTGCCTCGTCAGTGTTGCTTTCTTTGCAAGCTGCGAAAAACCGGTTGAACATCCGGAACCCACCATCGCCATCCTCAATGAGGAAGGGTATGTCCAGAACAACGACATCGTTGATTTGAATGAAACGGTCAATTTCGGCTTTGTGATTTCATCCAACCCCCAGACCTTGAAGACCCTCCAATCGCTTGTTGTGGAAATCGACGGCAACAGATGGGCCACCCTCACCGACACTCTGAGCGGCCTGACTTCTTTCACTTACAAAGACGTGGTGACCTACCTCCCTCAAAGAGACTCCATCATCGGCACCTCTGAAATCACTGCCACTGTGACCGACGTGGACGGCAAGACTGCCACCGCCACCATCAACCTTAAGATCAACCAAGCCGAAGATCCGCTGACCGTTGGCGACTTCGATTGGTATCGCCTCGGCGACGACCAATCCGGCCTTGAAGAATTTGGCCTCTACTGGGACAAAAACGCCAAGGCTCCCTTCGCTCAAATCAAGCCCCTTACCGGTGTGATTCTCTACAAGTTCGACAGCAGCGTTTGGGAACAAGTTACCTTCCCCACGCAAAAAGAAGCCGTGTTTGCTGACGGTGCCACCACCGCCCTTATGTACAACAACGTGGACGTGAACGCCAACGGCATGTACGACGATGTCATTGGTACCCGTATGCCTGATGGCACACACCACCTCATCCATGTGACGAGTTGCGTGATTGGAGCCCAGCAAAGCGCTGGTCGTCCTATCCACATCTACGGACAACACAAGTAAGAATCCGAAAGGTTTCTGAAACCAACGAAAGTGCGCCACACAATGGCGCACTTTTTTGTTGCCGAAAGCAAAAATATGGGCGGAATTGATGAAAAAAACGCCGATTCCGCCCGAAATGTTGGTTTGTAGGGCGCAATATCCGACAACCGCCATATAAAATTTTCCAGAAGCGTTTGCCAGACTTGACAGCCCTACAAGATCATTCCGCCAAGGCATGGCTGATTTTACGGTTGATGAAAAACAGGCGTTTTTCATCCACTTTCGACTTGGAACGGTCGAATGACAGCAATCCGTTGGCGTTGGTTCCGGTGTCGGCAAGCTGCCCGATGACCGCTGCCGAAAAGCCTTGGTAGGTCTCTTGATAAAGACGGTTGGCATACCCAACATAATTGTCCGTGGCTTCTTCGAATGCCAAATTGTCCATCGGCAACTGGATCTCGACCGTTGGAACATCCTGCAATCGGGAGGCGACCTCGTCGAAGCCCTCATGCCATAGGACAAGTCCCATCCTATCGCAGAGAGGGAGCCAAACCGACAAATCAATCTCGTCCCGAACCCTGACCATGTTAAATCCCAAGTCCTTGATTCTCTGTAGGTCGGAAGCAATCGCCTCGTTGTGGAGCGATTCGCCAATCGGGGCCGTCCACAACGTTCCGAAAAGGAAAATCGGGAGGCCATTCAGCGCAAAACGGTTGAGGCTGTTTTCTTCGCGCCAATTGCCAAAATAGCGCATGGCGAAAGAACGCTCATGCTCACCAACCACTTCATCATCTCGCAACACAATGATTTTCAAATCATAAAGACACGGATGGTCGGGAGTCCAGCGGTGAAAGTCGGACGGCATATCCACCGTCATGGGTTGCCCGCTGCCAAACTCGCCAAAAGCCACCTGCCTACCCTCAAACGAAACTTCCACCAAAAAACGGTCACCTTTGGCCAATGAAACGGAATCAAGCCCAAGTTCCAGCAAGCCCTTGTTGAAATCCGGCTTGACAATCACGTTTTGGATTGAATCGGTTCCCTTTTGGCCTTGTTCTGAAACAGAGGCGGTTTGGCCGACGGCCAATATCGAAACCATTATGGCAGCAATCATTAACATCCTGTTTTTCATAAAATCGCACACTAATCATCGTTGTCCGCGACTTCCTTGATGAACGCATCGCAAGCCGCCAAAAGGCTGTTCACAGCGCGGAGAACGATGTCGCGCACTTCGGGCGAGGAATCCAAAACTTGTTCGAAACACATCCACACCGTAGCACCACGCTCGTGCCGATCCTCGTAGTCATAGAGCACGGCCTTCACCACCTTGTAGTTCCAATTGATGTTGTTGCAAGCCATGATGGCTTTGGCGAAATTGTCGTCGGTCACATCGAAAATGCCAGGAAGGGTGAGGCGGAAGAACATCGGGTCGTCGGCATCGTTCCAAAGGAGGAAATTCCAGCCATCGTAAGTGAAATTCAGGCCTAAATCGGATTTTTGGGCTTCAATGCCTATCGACTTCAGATATTTGGAAACCAGTTCTTTAGCGTTCATAGCATTCAATTCTTGTTGAAGCCGATTCGGGTCTTTGTGGAATAGGTCGGGTTCTTGTATTTCAGTACGTCGACGAGGATCTTTTGCGAAATCGGCACGTCGTTGTAGGCGGCGGTCATGGCGGCCTCGTTGACGGCTTCAGTGATGTCGCCAGCGTTGAAGTCGTCCGACATCTTTGCCAATTCGTCGAAGTCCAATTCTTCGCAGGGACGGTCTTTCAGGTGATCCATGAAAATGTCCTTGCGCGCCTCGAAGTCGGGCTGCGGCACGAAGAACACGCGGTCGAAGCAGCCCACGCGCATGATGTTCTGGTCGATAAGGTCGGGGCGGTTGGTGGTGGCCACCACGAGAATCCCTTTCTTCGAGCATTCGTTCATCATGCCGAACAAGGCCGAAATCTGGGGCGTGATGGCTCCTTCCTCGCCTTCCCCATTCGGGTTGGGCGCAAGAAACTCAAGTTCGTCGAAGCAAAGCACAAACGGAGCCTTGATTTCCGCCGCGTCAAACACGCGCTGGAGATTGTCGATCACGCCATCTTGGTAGATGTTGCCAAACTCGGCTGCCTTGATCAATGTGTAGTTGAAGCCCAATTCCTCTGCAAAACTCTCAAGCACAAGGCTTTTTCCGCAACCGGGAGGGCCGTAGAGCAGCACTCCGTTGATGGCCGGAAGCCTATACAATTTTGCCTTTTCGGGGTTTTGCAAGGCAAACAGCACCTCTTTGCGAAGTTGTTCCTTCAGCTCGTCGCGACCCGTCACATTGTCGAAGCCGCTGCCCGAGCCTTTCTTGACGGTAATTGGAACGACTGCATCTGCCTGATTTTGAGTGCTGTTTTGCTCGGCGCCTTGGGTCTCTGCGTCTTCCATTTGCTTGGCCAATTCGGGCATCACTTTCTCCATCAAATCCTGGGCAAACTCAGCCGCCGACCCAAAGCGGTCTTCAGGTTTTTTGGCTAAGGCTTTCAGCAAGATAGCCTTCATATAATCAGGGAGTTTCACCTCTTCTGTTTCCAAAACAAGGTCTTGTTTCCTCGCTTTTTTCACCGCGTCGGCAATCTTTTTCTTGTCGCCGTTAAGCGTCCGCAAATCCATCTCTTCCCACGGCGACTTGCCGAACATCAAGAAGTAAAGCAGCGCACCAGTCGAGAAGATGTCGCTCTTCACCGTATACACCGAGCGGAACGTCTCTGGAGCTCGGAAATAAGGCATCAGGTCTTCATCAACGAAGGTTGGGCGGCCTTTGACCATGTATGAGATATGGCCCAAGTCGATGATAGTGGGCATCAGCATCCCGTCGTCCAACTCCTGCAGCATGATGTTTGACGGTCGTATATCATTGTGTATCAACGCACGGGAATGGATAAACGACAGACCACTCAACACGCAAAGGGTGATTTGCACTGCGTCTTCAAGGTCGAAACGACCTTCGTTCCTTACGGAATCATAGAGCGAAGCGCCACGGTAGAACTCCGTCACGAGGTAATGGTAGACCACGTTGCTTTTCTTCACCTCTCCGTTGTCGACATAACGCACCACGTTGGCGTTGTCGTCGGTGTTCAGCTCCTTGCAAAGCTGGATCTCGTAGACTTCCTTGCCCTCAAACAACTGTTCGCGAGGGATGCTGCGAAAATCGTACACCTTCATGAAATACATCATGTCGTCAGGACCGAGTACCGTATATGACTCAGCCACAATGCCTTTCTTGATAAATGAGTGAATGACATACTTGCCAATCTTCTCCCCTTTCTTGAATGTTTGCATAAGCGAAAAATTGATTGGGCAAAGGTCACGATAATATTTGAAATGTGCAAGGGTTGGACAAAATATTTATCTTTGCACTCTTTTTTCCAAGAATGATGAAAAGACACCTTATTATAAATATATTCATCCTACTGGCATCGGCATCCTTGCATGCAGTACAATCACCGGAGAGTGTAGGCCTGACTCAAAAAAAATTGGAAACCGAGCAACTACCTGACCTCAATATACCACGTTACGGCCACTGCACCTTCATTGTCAATGGCGAACTGACGGTCATCGGGGGGCACACCACAGGCTTCGTTCCAACGGCAACAGCAGAATATTTCAGCGGAAGCACGTGGAATACGGTGCATACGGTCTATGCGCACGACCACGGCATAGCTGTTCCCATGAAATCGGGCAAGGTGCTGGTCTGTGGCGGTGTCAGTGAGCCATTGGGCATCGGGCAAACCTACCCGACAGAATGGTACGACCCTGCTACCCACACCTTTGAAGGCTTTGGCTGCATGGACATGAAGCGCAGCAACTTCTCCGCCACCGAAATCGACAGCGGACGTGTGGTGATTTCAGGTAACTGGTATAGCGACGACTGCTTGGAACTGTTTGACGGCCACTCGACCTTTGTTCGCGTCAAGGAGGTGGCTGCAAAGCGTTCCTGTCCCTATATTTTGAGCACAGCCAAAGACAATGTAATGATATTCAGCAGCCTGGACACAAAACACACCAGCGGCATTCGTCCTGACAGCATCATCGTTGACCAACTATGGGGCGAGCCTTTCCACGCGCCTCTGCTTGACGAATGGCGTCCGTTGGCCTACGACATTCCTCGAATAAGCGATTTCTGTTTCATCGGCGACGAGGTTGCCGACGACTACGCTTACTTGCTGCCCGTGAAAAACGCCGAAAACCAAATAGGCTTTGTCAAGACTTGTGGCACCGACTTCAGCCTGCTTTCTACCACATGCGCGGTGCCAATGATGTTCCAAGGCGACAGCATCCATTATCATTTTCCCGTGGTGGACAGGAAGCGTGGCGGAGGCTATTTGTTGGGCTTTACTCGC
>CAMOCK010000108.1 GCA_946610645.1 uncultured Bacteroidales bacterium | reverse complement strand
CTACAGCGAAGAAAAAAACGCCGCCAAACCCTTGCAAACCACGAAAAAATGACTATCTTTGCCTCAAATAAATAACAAAGACCTTATACAAAATGAAAGCATTAAACAACATAAGACAAAAAGCCCTTCTGTTCTTGCTGCTGCTGGTTGCGGCGGGGGCGGCGAAGGCACAAAGCCATGAGTTCGCTCCCGTGGGGGCGGAGTGGTACTATGAACGCTTGTATAGGGAAGGCTGGAACTACACGGGTGTCGCCTACGACAGATTCCGCTCGTTGAGAACTGTTGAGATAAACGGATGGGAATGTAAGGAAATCGAACTATATCAGCATCTCGATTGTGACGGCTTGGTCAATCCTTACACGGAACTTCGCTACATCACCCAAGAAGGCGACCAAGTATATGAAGTGGAAAACGGACAAAGGTTACTGCTTTATGACTTCGGCAAGAATCCTGGTGAAAGTTGGTATGCGTCTAAATATGATGTTGAAGTTTTTGTCATAGACACTTCAACCATGATACTGGAGGATGGCAGCGTCAGGAAAGCAATGCAAACCTTTACACTTGATGACAACCTGTATATCAACAATATCATCGAAGGCATTGGTATGGACAGGTCTTTGTTTCCATTTTATGATTGGGAAGGACCTCCGCCGTGTATGCACAGCCAAATCCGTTGTTACTCAGAAGAAGGCATACCATTGATTGCTTCGGATACGGAATGCGATTATGAGATTGTGGCCATTGACGAGCGCTTTGACGTGGAAACCGTTGCCATGAACACAATTGTTGAGAACTTTCTTCGCATCGACTTTTCAAAAATGCAAGAAAACATAAAACAAATCAGAATCTCTGATGCTATAGGGAAGACAATCTTCACAAAAGAAACCTCAGACACGACCTTGGAAATTGACTTTGCCAGCAAGCCCAAGGGGATGTATCTCGTCCAAATTGTTGCTGATACACAAACCATTAATTTCAAATTCATAAAAAAATGAGAAAAATTACCATACTGATCATCAGTCTATTAAGCCTTCACCTGAGCGCACAGACCACAACATACAACATTAACAGAAACATGAGTTGCACTGATACCGTTAGACCTTTTTATAGCAATATCCGTAGTTTTGGAATTAGTATTGACGGCTAGGGACAACTCTTTTCGGATACCGCTTTCATCAGGGTAGTTCTAGTTGATAATTATGACCACGAATGGTTGGTTTATGAGCGTAACACCCTCTATGCCACAGAGGAAAACACACAGTTTCAAGATGCAGCCTTTGAAACCAATGCACTTTATGACATTGTGCCTAAGTTCCTCACCGTTACACTTTGCGATGCAACGCTTTATTTGGCCAATGTTAAAAGCAATCGGAATGCAAAAGACAGAAACACGGTGGCTGCCATGGCAGATTCTGCTTTCCTTTCAAAAAACCTTCAAATTGTGGAAAGAATCAACACGAAACTTCCAGCGCACAAGAGGAATGAGACTGTTTCCCCGTTCTTCCGAATCTGCAATCACGAGCGGTCGAAAGACATGCAAAAGTACCAAAAATACAAAAAAAGAGATAAACGATACAGCCGATTAATACTAAAAGAGGGATCATGCCGTTGAAAGGGAAAAACCAACAGCATGATATTAGACAAGATTAAGCTACATGCGCAGGAATTGGTGCGGATGATACCAGACGAGGATCTCTCACGACTTGCAAGGGAGACCCATGTGGACTATTACAGCAAAGTGTTGAGCGGGGAACGGATGTTCAACCTGCTTCTGTACGCCTTCGTCAACACGGACAGGATGAGCCAGCGGAGGCTCGAGGTGATGTTCAACAGCCAGCAGTTCAAGGCGATGTTCAACTACGCAGAATGCCTGACCGTGTCAAGGAGCTCGATCTCGACACGGCTTTCCAAGATGGACGTGTCATTTTTTGAGAAGGCATACGGCCTGATATATGGCAGGCTGTCGGAATTGTACACGGAGCGCGAGATAGGCCAGATGTACCTCATCAGGGTCGACAGCTCGATGGTAGCCGAGGCGTGCAACAAGCTCAAGAAAGGCTTCACGATAGGGAAGAAGGCGAAGGGGCGTGAAGACCGGAAGCAGCTGAAGTACACGGTGGCCTACGACGGCTTCGCGGCGAAGCTGGCGGAGGTGTTCGACGAACCGAAATTCGTGAGCGAGGATGTTGCCATGCCAGCAGTGTTGGACGCGTTGGTAAAGGCCGATGCCAGGCACAGAAACCTGTATGTGATGGATAGGGGTCTGGCCTCTTCGGCAAGCTTCGAGGCGATGTCCGACTCGGAGGCGAAGTTCGTGGGGAGAATCAAGACGAACAGGGGCATGGAGGTTGTCAGGAACCTGATGGAAGAGGGAGGCGACAAGGATCTGGGGAGACTGGAACTGGTCGACGATATCGAGGTACGGCTGTACACCAAGACGAAGGAGAAGACGAAACGGACCTTCCGCGTGGTCAAGGCCCGGTTCAAGGAGCCGAGGGACACCACCAGGCCTGCCAACAAGGGGAGGGTGAAGCGGGTGGAGAACGACATATACTTCATCACGAACGACTTCGGACTCACTCCGCAGGAAGTCGCCGAGGCCTACCGCCGCAGGTGGGACATCGAGGCGTTCTTCCGTTTCCTCAAGCAGGAACTCAACTTCTCCCACTTCCTCTCGGTAAGCGAAAACGGCATAAAAATCATCCTCTACATGACACTGATAACCGCCATGCTGATAATGATTTACAAGCGCGAGAACGGGATGGGATACGACATGGCCAAGTTCTGCTTCCGAACGGAGATGAACGATTGGGTCACTGCTTTGGCTGTCTACTTCAGTGGCGGTGATGTCGAAAGCTTCACCTCACGCTACCACATTAGGACTTGACACTTTTCATCTTTCGACCGCTCGTGATCTGCAATTCGGAAGCCGTGAGGCCGGCATTTGCAATGCGGGATGAAACAAAAATCACACAAAACAGTCTCGAAACAGAACGACACACCGTGGGACGGAATGGCATTGTGAGTGTGCCAATGTTTTACCATAGAATACTTTCGTGTATTCAATGATTTCTGACCTATTCGTAAGGCTTGTCGTTTCATTTAAGAAGGAAAAGTGGTTTTCTTTGCTGAGTTTGTTTGGAAAAACCTTATTTTTGTCCTTTCCAAAACCGACAATGCCATGAAAAAAACCTTCCTTTTCCTGCTCATGTTGCCCTTCGCGCTCTTCGCGCAGGTCACCGACGACTTCTCCGACGGCGACTTCACCCAAAACCCCGCCTGGTCGGGTACGGCCGACAAGTTCATCGTCAATAACAACGCCCAACTGCAGCTCAACGCCGAGGAGGCGGGCACGGCATGGCTTTCGTTGCCTATCACAGAATATGAGAGCATGGAATGGCAGTTTTGGATCCGCGAGGCCTTTTCGCCTTCGGGCAACAATTTCACAGATGTTTGGCTGAGTGCCGACAACGCCGACTTGCAGCAAGCCACACAAGGCTATTTCCTGCGTTTCGGCGAAGGCGGCAGTAGCGATGCCATCGAGTTGTTCCGAAAAGACGCCAGCGGACAACAAAGCATTCTGCGTGGCACAGAAGGTGCCATCGCGGCGGCGTTTGCAGTGGCCGTCAAGGTGAACTGCGACCGCGAAGGCCACTGGATGTTGCAGACCTGCTATGACAACTCGGGTATTTATGTCATTGAAGCACAAGGTAGTGATGATACTAATGGCCGTAGTGGCTTCTTTGGTCTTCATGCCACTTTCACGGGCAGCAACGCCAAGAAAGTCTATTTCGACGACGTGTATGTTGGCCCCCGCGTCATCGACCACGACCCGCCCGTGCTCCTCAATGGCGAAGTGCTCGATTTGACGCATCTCCGCCTGGCCTTCAGCGAGGCTTTGGACGAGACTTCCGCGCTCAATCCATCCAATTATTTGGTGGACAACGGCTTGGGACACCCCGTTTCGGTCGGTTTTGGCGACAATTTGGCCACAGTGGTGCTGGAGTTTGAGCGTGAAATCGGCAACGGCGTGAACTACACCTTGAGCGTCAGTGGCCTCAAGGACCTTTGGAACAACACGATGGAAACCACGTCATTCTCTTTTTCGGTGTATGAAGCTTCGGAATACGACATCGTCATCAACGAGATCATGGCCGACCCAACGCCTGTTGTGGGCCTGCCAGAATGGGAATATGTGGAGCTTTACAACACAACGGAATTTGCCATCGACCTGAAAGACTGGCAGATACAAATAGGTTCAAACGACAACACATTCGACAGTCATGTGCTGGCACCTCATGCTTATGTCATCCTCTGCCATCGTGATGCCGTGCCCGAATTGCGGCAGTTTGGCGAATGCATCGGTTTCGGAAGTTTCTCTGTTGGCAACAGCGCTTCGGCGATGTATCTTTATAGCAAAGAAGGCCTGTTGGTCTCGCGGGTTAACTTCAGCAACACATGGTACCATGACTCCAACAAGGCCAACGGCGGTTGGTCGGTAGAGCAAATCGACCCCCTGAATCCTTGCGCCGGGGCTTCCAACTGGACGGCCTCCGACGACGCTTCAGGCGGAACGCCCGGACGACGCAATTCGGTGGATGGCGAAAACAACAAGAAACCGCAAATTGAGCGCGTGAGCATGTTCTCCAACTTCATTGTCCAGCTTTGGTTCGACCAACAGATGAACACGGAAAGCCTGCTGGACTTGCAGAATTACTACGTCGAGGAACTTGGCGTGCGTCCGCAACAAGCCAATTCCAATCCCAACGACCCCACATACGTTGAACTGATTTTCGACAACGGATTTGAAACCGGCATAGTTTATACATTGATTATCAACAATGTATCCAATTGTGTTGGTCATCCCATCGAGAACGGCACCCGCGTCCAGTTTGGCATTCCCAACGAGATTGCCGAGAGCGAAATCCTAATCAATGAGATTCTTTTCGACCCCATCACGCCAGGTGTGGACTATGTGGAGCTTTACAACAACACCGACAAAACCTTCGACCTTAGCGCATTGATGCTGGGCGTTGTGAGAGAAAGCTTCCCCAATCCCGCCGACACCACCTTGAAGGAAATCTCCGCCGAAAGTCGCCTGTTTTTGCCTCGCAGCTACGTCTTGCTGTCCACCAACAGCGAAATCGTTGGGCAGCAATACGGTTGCCCGACCGACAATTACGTTCAAATGGCCTCGTTTCCGAGTTATGCCAATGCCGGCGGCACCGCCATACTGATGAGCAAAGGCGGCACCGCCATCGACCAGATGTTTTTCTCCGAAAAAATGCATTATCCATTGCTTAAAGTGACCAAGGGCGTGGCTTTGGAACGTGTCAGTTTCGACCAGCCTTCGATGAAGGCCGACAATTGGCACTCGGCAGCCGAAAAAGTGAAGTTCGGAACGCCTGGTCAACCCAACTCGATGATGCAAAATGCCGAGCCTTCGCATGATGAAATCACCATTAGCCCCGACGTTTTCTCGCCCGACGGCGACGGTTCCGACGATGCCTGTTTCGTGAATTATCGTTTCGACGAATCGGGCTACACGATGAATGTCTTTATCTTCAACGTGGGCGGGCAATTGGTGCGCCATCTGGCCAAAGGCGAACTGGTTGGGCAAGAAGGCAGTATCATCTGGAATGGCCTCGACAACAATGGCAACCGCGTCCCCGTGGGCGTGTATGTTGTCATGACGGAGATTTTTGGTTTCGACGGCAAGGTAAAACAATTCAAAAACGCAGCCGTGGTGGCTACGAGGTGATGTTTTTTCCTATTTTTGCGTTTCGGTAAAACACAAAACACTATGAAAATCGTCAGCTACAACGTGAACGGCATCCGTGCGGCCATCAACAAGGGCTTGCTGCAATGGATCAACGAATACCAACCCGATGTGCTCTGTTTTCAAGAACTGAAGGCCACTCCCGACCAGATTCCTTTGATGGACTTCGAGATGATGGGTTACCACCATTACTGGTTTCCGGCACAGAAGAAAGGCTACAGCGGCGTAGGAATCGTCGCCAAACAAGAGCCCGACAACGTGGTTTACGGTATGGACAACCCGCTCTACGACACCGAAGGCCGTTTCCTTCGTGCCGACTTCGGCGGACTCTCGGTGGTGAGCGTCTATCACCCTTCGGGCACCACGGGCGACGAGCGACAAGCCTTCAAGATGCAATGGCTCGACTTTTTCCGCAAATACGTCAATGAATTGCGCAAAACACGCCCCAATCTTGTGCTTTCGGGCGACTACAACATCTGTCACGAGGACATCGACATCAACAACCCGCGAAAACACGACACCTCGTCGGGGTTCCTGCCCGAAGAACGGCAGTGGATGACCGACTTCCTTGCCGACGGCTACATCGACACCTTCCGCCACTTGGTGAAGGATCCTAACCGATACAGCTGGTGGAGCTACCGTGCGGGCGCACGCGCCAAAAACCTCGGCTGGCGCATCGACTACCATATCGTGACCGATGGCCTCCGCGATAGCATTGCCTCTGTTGGCATCGAGCCCGAAGCGGTACATTCCGACCATTGTCCTGTTGTGCTTGAGTTGAAGTGAAACGTTTGTGCCCAATGCCGATTTTGGATTTTTTTTCGGCGAGGAGTTTGTGCTTTTCGGGAAATGTAGTACCTTTGTGGCCTCATTCGCAAGGGCCTCATAGTTCAAGGGATAGAACGGAAGTTTCCTAAACTTTAAATCTAGGTTCGAGTCCTAGTGGGGCTACAAGACAATCCTCTAACCTGATAATCAACGGGTTGGAGGATTTTTGTTTTGTCAGTTTCGCCAAAAACCGCGCGATAAGAGGGTGATGATGGAGAATAATTCAACCCTGCCAAGTAGCATGAGTAGCATGAGAATCCATTTGGTGGAAATGGAGAAATCCACATACGATCCGCTTGGCCCAACACGGCCTATGCCTGTTCCCACATTGCTCAATGTGGCCACCGACGCGCCCATGGCAGTGTCGAAGTCGCTGCCCATGGTCAGAAGCACAATGGCACCAAAAAGGAATAGGAGGAAATAGATGAGAATGAAGGTCATATTCTTGTAAACACCTCCCGTGGAGATGGATTTCCCGTTGATTTTCACAGGCAAAACGGCATTCGGGTGTATGATGCGCTTCAACTCGATCATCGAATTCTTGATGAAAATCAAGTGGCGGAAAATCTTGATGCCACCCGAAGCGGAACCCGTGCATGAGCCGATGAACATCAAAAGGAACAATATGATGCCGACAAAGGCTGGCCAAGTCGTGTAGTCGCTAACGAAAAAGCCCGTTGTGGTCAAGGAGGAAATGACGCTGAAAAACGATTCGCGGAAAGAGGATCCGATGCTTTTGTGGCAACCGAACAACAAAAACAACCCGATGCCCGCGCCGAACAGGAGAATGAACTGAAGGAAAGCGTTGAATTCCTGGTTTTTCAGTATGGCAAACGACTTCCAGCTCAGAGAAAGCAGAAGCAACGAGAAGTTGCAGCCCGAGAGCACCATGAAGATGCTCACCACCACCTGTGAATAGTTGGAGAAAGCACCCATGTTGGCTGTTCGCGTCGAGAAACCGCCCGAACTGACCGTGGTCATCGAGTGGCAGAGAGCGTCGTATAGATTCATGTCGCCCCAAAAGAGCAACAGGGTTTCCAAAATGGTGAGAAACAAATAGATACCCCAAATACGCCAAGCAGTGTGCATAATGCGCGGGTGGAGTTTGTCGTAGTTGATGCCATTCATCTCGGCCACAAAAAGCTGCATCCCGCTCATGCTCAAGAAAGGAAGGATGGCGATGGTGAATACAATGATGGCCAAGCCCCCAATCCATTGCGTCATGCTACGCCAAAGGAGGATGTCTTTCGGTACGGCCTCAATGTTGGTCAAGATGGTGGCTCCCGTAGTGGTGAAGCCTGACAACGCCTCAAAGAAACCGTCAGTGAAATTGGGCACGCTCTTGCTGAGCAGGTAGGGCATGGCACCGAATAGCGACAACACGAGCCATGAGGTGCAAACGATGAAAACGCCATCGCGCGAAGAGGTCTTCTCGCCTTTGTGGCCTCGCGTGGCAATGAGCAAAACGAATCCTGTGAGCAATGTGATGAGTGCAGAGAAAGGCATACTGAAAGTGTAAAGCCCGTGGTATAGGTAGGTCGCGGGAAGCACGGTGAGCATGAAAAGGCCTTCCATCAACAATAGGAAGCCTTCAATGCGAAGCACCAAGGGGATGTTTATTGTGCTTTTGAAGTTCATGGTCAATAAAACAGCCGTTCAACAGCGGGAATGCCATTCGGCAGAGCCAACACCACCACCTGGTCGTCGGTCTCGATTTGGAAGTCGTCGGTGGCGATGAAACTCTCGCCGTCGCGGGTGATACCGCAGATAATGGCATCCGTGGGCATGGCCAAATGTCCTATGGTCTTGCGCGTTACGGCCGACCCGGCTCTCACGTCGAACTCCACGATGTCGGCATCAATGCCACTGAGGCATTTCAGGGATGACACCTTGGCTCCTAGGGTATATTTCACCATATAGCTCGCCGCAATCAATTTCTTGTTAATGATGGAGTCGATGCCGATGTTTTGCGAGATGCCGATATAGTCGATGTTCTCAACAAGCGCGATGGTCTTTTTCACACCGAACGACTTGGCTTGAAGGCAGGTAAGGATGTTGGTCTCGGTGTTGTCGGTCACGGCGATGAAGGCATCCATGTCTTTGATGCCTTCGTCTTCGAGAAGGTCGAGGTCGCGTGCATCGGCATTGACCACCAATGCCTCTGAGAGGTAGTTGGTCAAGTCCATGCAACGTTCCTTGTTGTTTTCCAAAACCTTGATATTCAACTCGTTTTCCAAACGTTTTGCGGTGATACGCCCTACCCTACCGCCGCCCACAATCATCACGTTGTGGATGTTGAGTTTTTTCTTTCCGCTCAGTTTGATGATGTCTTTTACCGCGTGTGGCTTGGTGACAACATACACCATGTCGCCCATTTGGAACACATCCTCGCCTTGCGGGATGAAGGTGTTCTGCCTGCGGTGTATAGCCGCGATGCGGAATTGTAGGTGCTCGTATTGGTTGATGACCTCATCGACGGTCTTTCCCAAAATGGCAGCCTCCGATTCCAATTTTACCATGAAAAGTTGCAGCTTGCCACCCGAAAAGTCGTAGGTTTCCAAAGAGGCATTTTGTTTCAGAAGCGAGATGATCTCCTGCGCGGCAATGTCTTCCGGTGAAAGCAATCCGTCGATGCCGAGGTCTTGATACATGCGCCAAACCTCCGGGCTGAGGTTTTCCATGGTATTGACGCGGGCAATGACTTTCTTTGCTCCGAGTTTCTTGGCGATGATTCCCGTGAGCAGGTTGATGTGCTCGTCGTGCAGCACGGCGATGACCAAGTCGGAATGTTTCACGTTGGCGCGTTGCAGCACGGCGGTCGAGGTGGATTCGCCGGTGATGGTCATCAGGTCGCTGTGCGATTCCATCATTTTCAGCAGTTCCTCGTGCGGATCGACGATGGTGATGTTGTGGTTGCTGCGCACCAAGGCTTCGGCCAGATGCAGACCCACTTCACCGTCTCCAGCTATGACAATGTTCATTTCAAATCAATTTAGTGGTGCAAATGTATGTATTTTTCTGAAATGTTAAAGAGGAACGTCTATTTTCCCCATTTTCCGCAGCAGGGCATCCCACCAGCGGGCGGGCAGAAGCCAATGGAAAAATACAATCGCGTGAGCGAAGGCTCCGATACGATAGCGTGCTCGCGGACGGCGGCTGTTCACCGCTTTGCTGATGGCCTTGGCCACCACCGACGGGTCGGAAAGAAAGCGCGAACCATAGCCTTTGTGGAGGTTTTCGGCTTCACGCAGGGCCGTGGTTTCGTAGGGCGTTCCCTTCGACGACACGGCCAAATGGTCGGCGGCGATATGGCCCCACTCGGTACGGATGCCGCCCGGCTCAATCATCACCACATCGATGCCGAAAGGTTGCATCTCCATGCGAAGCGCGTCGCTGAAGGCCTCGACGGAAAACTTGCTGACATGGTACCATCCGCCGTAATACAGCACCGCTTTGCCCGCCACCGAAGAAGTATTAATAATGCGCCCCGAGCCTTGCATACGCATGATAGGCAGCACCAACTGGCACAACCGCGCCAAACCAAACACATTGACTTCCATCTGCTTTCGGGCTTCTTCCATCGCAACGTTCTCGATGGCACCGAAGTAGCCATAGCCCGCATTGTTGATGAGCACGTCGATTCGTCCTTCGGCCTCAAGGATGGTTTTGATGCCTTCTTGCATCGAGGCTTCGTCGGTCACGTCCATGCGGAGGATGGCCACGCCCTTGTCGCGCAATGGTTCCATTTTCTCCACCCTTCGTGCGGCGGCATACACTTTATGGCCTTGCCCAGCCAGCATCAGAGCCGTGTCAAACCCTATGCCGCTGCTGGCGCCTGTGAGCAGAATCACTTTTCTTTTTTCCATTTGTTGTCGATTGAGCGACACAAAAGTAGGGAATTTTTAGTTTGCTCGGAAAAACATCTGATTTTGGCCACATACCCGCTTCAAAACTACTTAACAGGCCAAAATTTTCGAAGTTTAGCAGGTTTGAAGCGAATTTTGACCTATGAACGGACAAGGCCACCCGAAAGTGGCCTTGAACCATCATTATCTATATCTATGTGTTATTACTGTTTTATTTCAGTTTCCCGTGTACCGTCAGATACAACTGGCCGTTGTAGTCCTCCGCATAGGAATTGTTGATGTAAAGCAGAAGGTTTTTCTCGTCGTCGTCCTTGTTATACACAACAAGCACATCGTTGTAGGTGGCTGTTTCCTTTTTGGTCAAAATGCCTTTATAAGTTTCTATCTCGTACTTTTTGTATTCGTTCTTGGTTTGGTCTTCTTTGTTGTAGTTCTTTCTGATGTCGTTGAAAAGCAACCTCTTGTGGGCTTCTGTGTAGATGTTGTTCCACTCTGTAGTGGAGAGTTTCAGAAGTACTGTCGTCATGGTGTCAGCAGGGGTCAGGCAAATGGTGTCTTGTGCAAAGCCTTCGTCCCAAATCAAGCCATATTCGCCGAAGCCTGTCAGCGTGCCGCCTGCTTTTTTCCATGTGAAGGAGTTTTCCATCAGCACTGTAATATCAATGTACTCCGAACCTTCCTCGCCAGCGGCATCGAAAGCGCGACCCACGATTTGCCATCTTCCAAGCTCCGCAAAGGTGAATTCACCTTCAAAATGGAAAGTCTTTTCATCGTTCAACGTGAAGACGGTGTCGTAAATCACGGTGTTGGTGTTAGGCTCTCCAGAGATGAAAACCCTGAATTTGGAAAGGCTTTGGTTGGTTTGTGCATTGCTGGCCGCATCAAAGCCAAACTTGACTGTGGTGTTGGGCTTTATTTTTTTTGAGTCGGACACGAATCCATTGCCCGAAATCGCCTTAACGCTCGGTTTTGGGTTGTCCACTTTCTTGCTACATCCGACAAGGGCCGCTCCCAGCATGACGAGCAGTGCGAGATTTTTGTAAATTTGTTTCATAGTCTTGAATTTTAATGTGTTACGATTTTTTCTTTTTTTGTAGTTAGATTAAGCAAAGTAACGACTAATCTCTTAAAAACCAACCTATTCCTTGTTGTTACTTTCACCACAAGATGTTGTTGTTTTCACCACAAGCACAGGACTTGTCAAGTAATTGGGTTGAGGCTTCGCCAAAAAAATCATGACGGAGCAAGCGCGAGGCTCGAAGCACAAAATCCGTGTTGAGGTGCGGGCGGGCCAATAGCTTGTACATGTTGCTGCGGTCGCTGCCCATCTCTTTTGCAAACCATGACACGCTATAGCGTTGCTTGCGCAATTCGCGGAGAATCATATTGCCGAAATGGATGTCGTTCATGTTTGGACCGTCCTTCTTTTCCTTATCGGCAGACTCCCAGATGCCGAGGTTTTGTCGTCTTGTTTCGTTGGAACATAAAGAAAAAGCGCGGGAATCCTGTCTTTGCTTATCCCGCTTGTTCAGGCTCTCGCATTGCCCTTCGTTCGAAGATAAGCAATACCGAAGCCCACGCCCTCGTTGACACAATATATATAAGGTGTCAACGATGCCATGGACGCCAGCCATTGCTTTACCATGCGAACGAATTGAATTTGCGAGATTCGAACAAGCCGCAGATAAAACGTCAGTCTAACGTCTTCTCAAAATGTTTGTCACCCGTCCGCTGTCCCGTCAGAGGCTTCGGCGGGTTGACGGTGCAAAATTACATTGTTTTTGAAACTGTGCTTTGGTTTTTGGAAAAAAACTTGTTTTTCTATCTGTTATGAACCAAAATACATACTCCAACTCTGCGGAATCTATCAAAAAAAAGCACTTTCCGCAGAGTTGAGGGCTGTTTTTTGGAGGATTATGCTTTGAATAAATCTTCTAAAGTGATGATATTCTGGAAGATACTTGAATATTCGTTTTTCTTCAATCCTTTGGCTGAAATCAGCACCAAATGAATGGCCTTGTCGGTTCGGGTTTCTTCGGAAAGACGGGCGATTTTGGTTTCCAAATTGTCCTCGTCGTCGGCATTTACCGCGAATGGCTCTTTCGTGAACTTGATTTCGCAAAGGTTGATGACCCCATCGGTGCGGTCGATGACCAAGTCGATTTGCGCCCCCGATTCTGTGTTTTCGTCTGCCGTTGTCCGCCACGAGTAGAAAACAGTCGAAACGCCCGAAATGCCCAAAGCCTGAAGGATTTGCTCCTCGTGGGCGAAACAAACCCGCTCGAAAGCCAAGCCGCACCAATTGTAATACAGTGGCGTGTTTTGATTGACAGACCAAAAATGCTTGTCGCCGCGCGAGTTCTCCGCGATGAACTTGAAATAGAACAAGGTGTATGAGTCAATCAATTGAAAAACAGCGTTTTTCTTCTTGAAGCCGATAGTGTTGTATTTCCTGATGAAGCCGCAATATTCGAGTTCGGCGAGGATTTTAGTGAGTTTACCGTTGTCGTCCATGCCTTCTTTGATCAACTCCTCACGAGTCATGCCGGCCTTCTTTTTCCCAAGGATGGTGATGGCTTGGACGTAGGCCTCGGGGTTTTTGAACAGTGAGGCATAAAGCGCGTCAAACTCGTCGTAAAGTTCGCCATTGGGGTTGAAAACCAAGTCGTCAATGTTTTGCGCGAGGCTCTTTGTCCTGTCGAGATAGGACCAATAGAAAGGTATGCCACCCATAACCATGTAAGCTTCAACGATTTGCCTTCGGCTCATGCCCAACTTGAAGGCTTTGGCATAACGCTCGCATTCCGCCAAGGTGAAAGGCTGGATGAAGATTTTCGCCGTGATGCGGCCCCGCAGTCCGCCATGGTTCTTGATGAGTTTGTTGATAATCCATGAAGTGGCTGAACCACAAACGATTAGCAAGATGTCTTTCCGTCCCGAGGCCCAGCCGTTCCAAAAGTGTTCCAATGCCGGGATGAATCCGGAGTGCAAAGTGTCCATCCAAGGCATTTCGTCGATGAAGATGACTTTTTTTTTCTCGTCGGAGGCCTTGATGAGCTCTTTGAGCATGTCGAAGGCGTCGAGCCAGTTTTTGGGGAGTTTAGGCTTGGCCACGCCCGCGTCGTGGAGCGACGATTTCCATGCGGCCAACTGCCCTTTCATGCCGGTGCGCGCCAATCCTGCGTGCTCGAAGGTGAATTTATAGCCGAAAGTTTCCTTGACAAAAAAGGTTTTGCCTACGCGACGACGGCCATAAACAGTTACAAATTGCGAATACTCAGACTGATACGCCCGTATCATCTTTTCCTTTTCTTTGGTTCTTCCGATAATCATCTTGCATGGATTTGATGCCGCAAAAATAACAAAAAAGTGCTTCAACTCTGCGGAATCTATCAAAAAAAAGCACTTTCCGCAGAGTTGAAGGCACTTTTTGGCGTTCAAAAAGACTCGCCGAAACCCCGAAAAACACAAGAAATCAGTTTTTGGCGGCGAAATTTCAAAAATTCACTACTTTTGTCCCATGACTGAACGAACCATGAACAGCAAGAAAATCCATAAAGTGCTGATTGCCAACCGAGGGGAGATTGCCGTGCGCATCATCAAGACTTTGCGCAAGCTGCACATCGCCTCGGTGGCGGTCTTTGCCGACGACGATTCCAACGCCTTACACCGGCGCATGGCCGACGAGGCTTGTCCTTTGGGCAACGGCGCGTTGAAAGACACCTATCTCAACGTACAGAAAATCATCGACGCGGCTTTGGACACGGGCGCGGATGCCATTCATCCGGGTTACGGTTTCCTTTCCGAAAGCCCTGAATTGGTCGAGGCTTGCGAAGCCAACAACCTGGTTTTCATCGGTCCCAACGCCGAAGTCATGCGGCTGATGGGCAACAAGGTGGCGGCAAGAAAAGTGGCGGTCAAGCATGGCATCCCTGTCACTTTCGGCATGATGGGCAGCCATGAGGAGATTCTTGAACAGGCCGACACGCTTCCTTATCCTATATTAATAAAGGCGGCGGCGGGTGGCGGCGGCAAGGGAATGCACATCGTTTGGGAAAAAAGCGACCTGAAGGACGAGATGGAACGCGCCTCCCGCGAGGCGGAAAAATACTTCGGCGACGGCATCGTTTTCGTCGAGCAATACATTGAAAATCCGCGGCATGTCGAAGTGCAGGTTTTGGCCGACCACTTCGGCAAAGTCATCCATTTGCACGAGCGCGAGTGCACCATACAACGCCGTTACCAGAAAATCATCGAGGAGTCGCCCTCGCCGACTTTGACGGACGAAAAACGCCAACAATTGTGCGAAACAGCGGTCAAGTTGTGCATGGCCATCGGCTACCAAAATGCTGGAACGGTGGAGTTTTTGGTCGATAAAGACCTGAATTTCTACTTTTTGGAGATGAACACGCGCATTCAGGTGGAGCATCCCGTCACGGAGCTGCGCACGGGCATCGACATCGTGGAGGAGCAGATTCGCATCGCGCGAGGCAAGGAAATGGGCTGGACGCAGGAATCCATACAGCCGCAAGGACATGCTGTCGAACTTCGTATTTACGCTGAAAACCCTGAAAACGGCTTCCTGCCCACGCCCGGCAAAGTGACGGCCTACCACGAGCCGCAAGTGCGCGGCGCAAGGGTCGATAGTAGCATTGACGGAACCTGCACGATTTCAGAAGCTTACGACCCAATGATTGCCAAGTTGAGCTGTCATGCCAAAGACCGTCAAGCGGCTTTGGAAACCGCCCAACGCGCCCTGAAAGACTTCATCATCCAAGGCCTGACCACCAACAAGGCCTATCTTTGGGAAGTCATCAAAAATGCGGATTTCGTTGATAACAAGATAGATACAGGTTTTTGTGCCTCGCATCAAGAGGTTTTGTTGAAAGCCTTGAATGAAAGTCGCAACAACTTGAATATCAACGATATTACTGTTTCGTTCCTCATGTACGACTTCTGCAAGAAACAAGTCGAGCAGCATCCCGAAAACGTTTGGGAAAAAATCGGCTATTGGCGCTACAATATGCAACTCGTTGTGGATGTGGAAGGCAAGAAGATTCCCGTCAGCATTTGCGCCGCCGAAGCAGGAAAAATCAAAGGCGCGGTTGATGGCCATCCGTTTGGGGTGGAGTTTATCCAATACGACAACAAACAACTGAAAATCATGCTGAACGGTCGCACCGAGACGGTTTACTGCTCCATCAACGACGAGCAAAAGACCATCGTCAATTTCCATGGCCTCAACTTCAATTGTTTCCGCACCGACCAACTGAACGACACGACCGACTACGCCTGCAAGGAAACGGTGAGCGACAAGTCGCGATTGGTGTCGCCTATGCCAGGCAAGGTGGTGAAAATCAACGTAAAAGAAGGCGACACAGTGAACGAAGGTACGATTATGATGGTAGTGGAAGCCATGAAGATGGAGAACAACATCGTGGCCGCCGGAACCGCCAAAGTGAAGAAAATCCTCGTCGCCGAAGGGCAGATGGTGGATAATAAAATGCAACTTTTAGAGTTGGAATCTTGAAATATGAAATCTTGAAATCCAAAAATATATGAACTTCGACCTCACTAAAGAACAGGAAGCCCTGCGCCAACGTGTGCGCGACTTCGCCGAACAGGAAGTGAAACCCGTGGCCCGCGAAAACGACGAGGACCAGCATTTCGATGTCGAACTGACGCTGAAAATGGCTGAACTCGGCCTTTTGGGCATGACAGTCCCGAAGGAATATGGCGGACAAGGGCTTGACAACCTGAGTTATATCATCGCCGTGGAGGAACTCGCCCGCGTTGACGGCTCCACCGCCGCCACCATCGCCGCCGACAACAGTTTGGGCATCGGACCCATCAAGGATTACGGCACCGAGGAGCAGAAGCAACGATATCTGCCCCGCCTCTGCAAAGACCGTCTGTGGGGCTTCGGCCTGACCGAGGAAGATGCCGGAAGCGACTCGCGCGGCACCAAGACCACCGCCAAATACGACGGCACACTGTGGCACCTCAACGGTTCCAAAATCTTCATCACCAACAGCGCGACACCGCTCACCTTGGGCACGACGGTGCAAGCCGTTTCGGGCATGAAGGACGGCAAGCCGGAGTTCACGGCCCTGCTCGTCGAGAACAAGAAGGAAGGCTTCACACAAACGCCCATGCACGACAAGATGATGTGGCGTGCATCTAACACGGGCAAGCTCGTTTTCGAGGACGTGCGCCTCGGCGACGACTGCATCCTCGGCAAGCCCGGTGAAGGCTCGCACATCATGCTCGCCACCTTGGATTCGGGCCGTTTGTCGATTGCCGCAATGGGATTGGGCTGTGCGCAAGGTGCTTACGAGATGTCCTTGGCCTACTCCAAGAAGCGCGTGCAGTTTGGCAAGCCCGTGTGCAAGTTCCAAGCCGTGGCCTTCAAGCTCGCCGACATGGCCGTGAAGATTGAGGCCGCACGCAACCTGCTCTACCACGCCTGCTGGCTCAAGGACCAGCACCGCCCCTTCGGAAAGGAGGCTGCGATGGCGAAACTCTATTGCTCCGAGGTGGCCGCCGAGGTGTGCGACAACGCCGTTCAGGTGATGGGCGGCCACGGGCTGCTGAAAGAGTTCGACATGGAGCGTTTCTACCGCGACCAGCGCATTCTGCAAATCGGCGAAGGCACCTCCGAAATCCTCCGTCTGGTGATTTCGAGGGCTATTGGGTGCTGATTTTTGAATAGGAAAACTGTAAATTCCGTCTGTCAACTGACGCAATTTAGCTAAATTCCGTCAGTCAACTGACGGAATTTTTGTTTTTTGCTTGTCAGAAGGAGAAATTATCGTACTTTTGCGTCGTTAATTCTCAATGATATGGATACGATTCAAAGGGCATTGCAACAGCGGGTGGTGGATCGCATGAAGCCACAAAAGGTCATGATGATTTTCGGACCACGCCGAGTGGGGAAGACTTTCCTGCTCAAGCAAATCGTGCAATCGTTTAAGGGCAAGTCGCTTATGCTCAACGGCGAGGATGCAGATTCCATTGCCATGCTTGAGCCGATAAGCATTGCCAACTATCGCCATGTGTTGGAAGGTATGGATCTGTTGGCCATCGACGAGGCGCAACACATCCCCGACATCGGGAAGAAGTTGAAACTCATCGTGGACGAAGTTCCCGGCATCCGCGTCATTGCGAGCGGTTCCTCTTCCTTCGACCTGAAAAACCAAGCCGGCGAGCCATTGGTAGGTCGTGGAACCCAATTTGTTTTGCTGCCTTTTTCACAACAGGAGATTGCCACGGTGGAGTCGCCCATTGAGAGCAAACGGAATTTGGAGGCGCGTCTGATTTACGGCTCCTATCCCGAGGTGGTTATGTTGGATACGTTTGCGGAGAAAAAGGAATACCTTAATGATATAGTGGAGTCGTATTTGCTGAAGGACATCCTCGCCGTGGATGGCATCAAGAACTCGGCCAAGATTCGTGACTTGCTGCGCTTGGTGGCCTACCAAATGGGCGACGAACTATCCTGTGAGGAGGTCGGCAAACAATTGGGAATCAGCAAGAACACGGTCGAGCGTTATTTGGACTTGCTGCAAAAGGTGTTCGTATTGTATCGTTTGGGCGGCTTCTCCAAGAACCTTCGGAAAGAGGTCACGAAATCGAGCAAGTGGTATTTTACCGATAATGGGGTTCGCAATGCGGTCATCCGCAATTTCGAGCCGCTTTCGTTGCGGACCGATGCCGACCGTGGCGCACTTTGGGAGAACTACATCATCACCGAGCGAATGAAACGCAATCAAAATGAGCGACTTGGGCTTGAGTTCCACTTTTGGCGCACCTACGACAAGCAGGAAATTGACCTGATAGAGATTGGTTCGGGCGTGATGAATGCTTTTGAGATGAAGTCGGGGAAGAAGTCGCCATCGGCACCAAAAGCCTTTGACGCAGCCTATCCAGAGGCTAAATTTGCGGTGGTGAACGCTAATAATTATTCGGAGTATATCTGATTCTGATTACTTTTGCAGCGCATCTTGCAAATCGGCGAAGGCACCTCCGAAATCCTCCGTCTGGTGATTTCGAGAGCCATTGGGTGCTAAAGTTCAAACATGGATCTCCACGCCGTTGGTATAGAACGACACCGAAGGCCGCCGAGTAGTGAATATCGGCATCCAGTTCGACCGCGACACAATGACGGTGGAGGATATGTTGTGGAATGAGCAACTTACTTCAACTTGCTCTTAATCGCCTCATAATGTTTCGTATAGGTTTCGTCAGGCTCTTTCAGCAGTTTTAGGGCCTTGCTCATGTGCTTTTCGGCTTCCTTGTAGTCGCCTTTCATGTACAGCACCCAGGCGTGGGTATCGAGATAGATCGGGTTGTCGGGTTCGGCGGCGATGGCTTTGGTGGACATTTCCAAGGCCTTGTCCAAGTCTTGGCCTTTCACAGCAAGATAATAGGCATAATTGTTGAGAACCAGCACATTGTCGGGGTCGTTGCGAAGGGTGCGCTCGTAGGCATCGAAGGCTTTCTCCTCATAGCCTTGCTCGTGGTAGAGGTCGCCCAAAAAAGCGTCGAAGTTGGCCATTTGGATTTTGTCCGTGGTGTAACGACGGCCTTTTTCCAAATAGCTGATGGCGTTCTCGTTTTCTTTTAGAACCGCATTGGAAACACCTGCGTACCAATAGAATACAGGCTGCATCGGGTAGTATTTCAGCGCTTTGACAGCGTGGTCACGGACGGACTCGTTCTCGTTCAGCCTTGATTCACTGATGATGAGGTTTTGCCACGAGAGGAAGTCGGTGCTGTCGATGGCGAGCGACCTTTTGTAATAGGTGCGGGCCAGCGAAGCGTTTTCTGTGACGATGTAATAGGAGCCGAGTATCAGGTAGCCTATTTTGTCGTCGGGATGGGTTTCGCTAAAGGCGAGGCCGCATTGCTTGGCTTGCTCGTTGATGTTGGGCGAATCTTGGTTTTTCTGCATCCAGTAGTCGTAAATGTTGGCCTTGGTGTTGAGGTCGAGGCTCTTGTTTCGGATGGCCGCAATCAGCTCGTTGAAGGCTTTCTCTTTGTCGCCGTTTTTCTCGTAAAACTCCAAAAGCGAAATGTTTATGTACGGGTCGTTAGGGTTCATTTCCTTGATTTTCTCGTACATGAGCAGGGCGTCTTTTTCCTTGCCTTGTTCGGCATAAACTTGCGCCAACATGCTGTAGTAGCGTGGGTTTTCGGGGTTTTCCTTGATGAGTTTCTCGAGTTCGGAAACCACCTTTTTCTTGTCGCCTTTCCGATTGAGGATGCCCAAGCGTTGCTCCGTGATAATCTCGTTCTGCCCGACTTGTTTCTCCAGCACGTCCATCTTGGCCAGAGCCTTGTCGTATTGATCCGTAATCATGTAAGCGTCAATGAGTTCGGTGAGCATGTCGGGGTCGTCGGGATACTTGGCGGTGAGCGATTCGTAGAGCTTGATGAAGTCGTCGTATTGCTCCAGATTGCGGTAGAATTGCCCGAGGCGCAGTTGGTACCACTTGTTTTCGGGGTCGAGTTCGGCGGCCTGCTGAATCATGCGGAAAGCGTCCTCCATGCGACCGGCGTTGTAGTATTGTTCGCAAAGCTCAAACATCGAAGCATCGTCGTTGGGCATGTAACGCAAGGCCTGCTCGAAGTTGCGGATGGCGCCTTCGATGTCTTCGCGGTACTTGCTTTGCAATCCGTTTGAGAAATAGGTGGCGTTCTTTTTCTTGTCGGGTCTGTCCTTGAACTCCGACTCCATCGTTTGGGCAAAACTCCACATGGTGCAGCCCAAAACCAAACACAATAAAAGGAATCTATATTTCATACTTCATACCTCCTAACTTCATACCTCAATTTTTCCCCGTATGCCCAAAACCTCCTGCTCCGCGCTCGGTATCAGAGAGCGTTTCCACCAAAACGGGTTCCATTTGTTCGCATTTGGCAAAGACCATTTGCGCGATGCGGTCGCCGCTGTTGATGGTGAAGGGCATGTCAGAGAGATTTATCAGGATGACGCACACTTGTCCGCGGTAGTCCGCGTCCACGGTTCCGGGCGAGTTCAAGACGGTGATACCGCTTTTCAGTGCCAAGCCGCTGCGAGGCCGCACTTGCCCTTCGTAGCCTTCGGGGATTTCCATGTAAAGGCCTGTCGGCACCAAGGCCCGTTGCAAGGGTTCAAGGGTGATTGGGCCGTCAGGAAGATAAGCGCGGAGGTCCATGCCGGCGGAGTTTTTCGTCTCGTAGGCTGGCAAGGGGTTGTTTGAGGAGTTTACGATGTTGAATTGCATAACGGCAAAATGTCGAATTAAATTAAAACGCAAAAATAGGAAAATTTGGGTCTTGTTCAAGGAATCGTCAGCTGGTTCCATGGCGAAACATTGGGCAATGGTGCTGTCACCTCGACTTGTGTCTTCAAAACAGGATGTTCGAAGGCGATGCGCCAGGCATGAAGGCTGATGGAGCCGTCGGGGTTGCTGCGTGGATAGCCGTATTTTAGGTCGCCACGGATAGGACAACCGATGTTGGACAATTGGCAACGAATTTGATGATGACGTCCTGTAAACAGTTCAACTTCAAGCAAATAAAACGTTTCCGACTTTCCGACTACCCGATACCCCAAGCGTGCCAATTTGGCTTCTTTGGTGCCTTCTGTAACGATGAACGACTTGTTCATTCTCTCGTTTTTGACGAGGTAATCTTCAAGTTCGCCAGCCTGTTTGGGCGGATGGTTTTTCACCAATGCGAGATAGGTCTTGCGGAAGTCGCGGTCTTTCACCTTGACGGTCATGCGTGAGAGCGCTTTGCTCGTCTTGGCGAAGACCACGGCGCCACTCACTGGGCGGTCGATGCGGTGGACGAGGCCGGCAAACACGTTGCCAGGCTTGTCGTACTTCTCCTTGATGTATTCTTTCACGTCATCGAGCAAGCACTTGTCGCCCGTCTTGTCGCCTTGCACGATTTCAGACGGCAACTTGTTCACCACGATGAGGTGGTTGTCTTCGTAGAGGATTCGGTCACTTAAACTCATAACTATCAACTGCTTACTACAAACTTTCAACTATCACCCCACTCCCCACAACAAACGGCTCCGTCTCATGGTAAACCACGCCGAACTGTCCGGGTGCCACGCCCGATAGGGCTTCTTCCGAAACGATGTCGGCACCTCGCTCGGTGAGGCGAATTGTGCCGAAGGTGAATTCTGGCTGGTGCCGAATCTTGAAACGAACCCGTTGTCCATCAACGAATTGCAAAATGGGATTCATCGGCTGCAGGTCGCCTAAAGGGACGATGTTGGTGTATTGTGAAATTGGGTCGTAGCCTTGCGAAACGTATACGATGTTGTTCGGGATGTCCTTCTTCACCACGAACCAGGGACCGCCACTCAAGCCGAGGCCTTTGCGCTGTCCGATAGTGTGGAACCAAAAACCCTTGTGGCACCCCAGTTTCTTGCCTGTTTCCATCTCCACGATGTCGCCAGGCATTTCGCCAAGGTATTCACGGATGTAGTCGTTGTAATTAATCTTTCCCAAGAAGCAAATCCCTTGGCTGTCGTGGCGTTCCGCGCTGGGAAGTTTATATTTTGCGGCTATTTGGCGCACTTCGGGTTTTGGAATGTCGCCGATGGGGAAGATGACCTTGCTCAACTGCGAATAGGTGATGCGTCCAAGAAAATAAGTCTGGTCCTTGAAGGTGTCGGCAGCCGTGCCGAGCCAGAAATAGCCGTTTTCGTCTTCCCACGAGCGGGCGTAGTGCCCTGTCGCGATTTTGTCGAAGTTGTGGCCTTCCTTTTCCTCGAAGGCACCGAGTTTGATCCAGCGGTTACACATCACGTCGGGATTGGGCGTGAGGCCCTTGCGCACCATTTCCATGGTGTATTTCCCGACGGTCTCGAAATACTCGTGCTGCAAATCGACAATGTCGAACTTGCAACCGTATTTCTTCGCGATATAAGTGGTTATCTCTATGTCTTCCTCCGAAGGGCAGCTCGACAGGTCTTCTTTGCCTTCCATTCCTATTTTGATATAGAAGATATGTGGGTCGTAGCCCTGCTCCTTGAGCAGTGGCACCACCACGGAGCTATCCACGCCCCCCGAAACCAAAGCGGCGATATTCATCACTTTCCTCTCCCTTGGATGACTATTAGAACGGTGTAAATCAATATTTTGATATCCAATGCCAAACTAACGTTCTCAATATAGAGCACGTCATATTTCAAGCGTTCGATCATCTCATCCACGTTCTCGGCGTAGCCATATTTCACTTCGCCCCAACTCGTGATGCCGGGTTTAACCATCAAAAGGAGGCGATAATAGGGCGCACGTTCCATGATTTTGTCGATGAAATACTGGCGTTCAGGACGATAGCCTACCAGCGACATGTCGCCTTTCAGCACGGTCCAGAATTGGGGTATCTCGTCCAAGCGAACCTTGCGCATGAATTTGCCGAACTTGGTGATGCGTGGGTCGTTGTCGCTCGAAAGTTGTGGCGTTCCGGCGGCTTCGGCATCAACGCGCATACTGCGGAATTTGGCCATTTTGAAAGGCTTTCCGCCCTTTCCGATGCGTTCTTGCACATAGAAGACAGGCCCTTTCGAGGTGGATTTGATGATGATGGCGCAAACCAAAAACACGGGCGAAAGCACCGCCAAGGCCAATGTGGAGGCCACGATGTCGAAAATACGCTTGACCACTCTTTGCCAGATGGGCATCAGATCGGGCGTGACCTGAACCAAAGGAGCATGCCAAATGGCCGATTGCTTGATGGTGCCAAACACAAGGTCTTGCATGGCTGGAATGACTTTCACGTCGGTTTGGTCGGCAACAGAGAGCAGCACGTTCATGGTTTCCGTTTCGGAGCGCTCGATGGCGATGATGACCTCCTCCACGTCATATTCCTTCACGATGCGTCCAATGTCGCGATAGGAACCCAGGTTGGGCAGGCGGTCAGACAATTTGTATACGTTCTTGTCGTAAACATGGACAAAACCGACGACTTTACGCCCCGACGGCTTCACCTCGTCCTCAATTTCCTTATAGATGGCACAGGCGTTGTCGTTGCTGCCCACGATGAGGGTGTTGTACCAGATTTTCTTGCTGCGGATGCGCGAAATCACCGTCGTGGTGATGATGAGACGCGGTATATAAGTGAGCAGGAATTGTATCGTAAACAACGCGATAAACGACTGGTAATAAGACTTGTATGTTGCCACTTCGTCGTCAAGGATGACCACAAAGAAAAGCACCACCACGCCGAGCAGCGTGATGAAGAAAGATTGCCCCAACTCTTTCAGCCGCGACTTGAAATAGACCTTTTCGTAGGCTCCGGTCATGGCGTGGAGAATGAGCCAGCAAACAGGGATGAGTATCACGCCGAGCCAGAAACTGGTAGTCCCTAGCGAGTAAGAGATGCGGTCCCAATAGTTGAGGTAGAGGTCCTCGTGCGTCTTGCGGAAGAAATAGAACAGCACCCACGCCAGAATGAACGCCGTCCAATCGACGAAGAAATAGAGGCAAGCCAGTTTTTTCTTGTTCATCATCAGCGGTAAATCACTTTCAGGTTGTCGAAATAGTAATATCTCTGCTCGTTGATGGGATGGTACGGCGGATCATATTTCGTGGTCAGGTCGGAGGTGAAATAAACCTTGAAATACGAGGAGTTCACTTGCGAGTTCATGTATTTGCCAATATTCACATACATTTTTTTCCACACTTCTGGTGTGGTGTGTTCTTTATCGGTAGGCAACACTTTCACGAGGGGTTGCCGGTAAAGGGTGTAGTCTTTGTAATACATCACGCCTACAAAGAAGGTGTCGTTACACTTGTAGTCCATCTCCATCATGCAGAAATTCAAATAGTTGTTGTGGAAATCCATCTCTTCGGTACAAGCCACCCAAAAGTCGAGCGAGTCGGGAGGAAGCGTGATTTTGGCCGAATAGAACGAGTTTTCGGAACGCCAAGCCTCGTTGCCGCCGATGCGGATCGCGCTGGTGTCGCTCGACGACAAGCTGGCAAGCGTGTTGGTGCTCTCGAAGTCTTCGCTCCAGCCGAAATTGACGCCCGACCCGATGGGATAATAGTTGAGCACGGGATTGAGGTTGATGATGCTGTCTTCCACCAAATTGAGGTTTGGATATACTTTCGGTTGGCAGAAAACATAGGGCGAGCGCGTGGCACCGATGCCGTCGATTTGGATGCCGCCATAGATGCTCACCTTGTGCTGACCTTTCTCCAAGATGGGGAAGGTGGCAGGCAATTCGTAACAGCCGATAATCTGGTCGTCGATATAAACCCATGCATCGGTGAAACGGCATGAGGCCGCGCCATAGGTGTAGTAATCACATTCCAAAGAAATGGAGTCGATGTGGATATAGGCCGGAATGCGCTGCCCCTCGAACTTGTGGCACGAGGAAAAGGCGGCACCGAACAAAAGCAACGCGAAAAAGGTATGTGTTTTCGTCATAATAAACGTGTTTTCTATGTAACGGATGGCGATGGGGTTTATTGTTTGCCAAAAGGTTTTATTTCATCACCTTGGCACTCGATTCGCCGACGGCATCCAAGATGCGGTAGGCCAGCTTGAGCACGTCGATTCCGTCGTCGATGCTGACAACGGGGGTGGTATTGTGCATGATGGCTTCGTAAAAACATTCCAGTTCGGTCTGTATGGCATTAATCGGGCGGACTTCAGGCATCTCAAAGGTGATTTGTTTCTCGCTGCCGTTGGCAAGGGTGATGGTGGTCGAAAGAGGGTTGCTTTCGTCAACTTCGTCGTGGATGCGCACGATTTCGGCCTTTTTGTCCAAGAAGTCTACTGCGATGTAGGCGTCGTTCTGGAAAATGCGGGTCTTGCGCATGTTTTTCATCGACAAGCGCGAGGCAGTAAGGTTGGCCACCGCACCGTTTTCGAACTCAATGCGGGCGTTGGTGATGTCGGGCGTGGGGCTTACCACGCTCACGCCGCTCGCGCTGACATGCGAAACGGGCGACTTCACCACGGAGAGCAAAATGTCCAAGTCGTGCACCATCAAGTCGAGGACAACAGGAACGTCGGTGCCTCGCGGGTTGAATTGCGCCAAACGGTGAGCCTCGATAAACAAAGGCCTGCCTATGAACGGCTCGGCAGCGATGAAGGCCGGGTTGAAGCGCTCCACATGGCCCACTTGCACCTTCACGTTGGCCTCGTCGGCCAAGACTTTCAAGGCGTTGGCCTCGCCAGGGGTGGCCACGATGGGTTTCTCTATGAAGACGTGCTTGCGTTTTTTCAGCACCCTCGAGGCACATTCAAAATGGCTGATGGTAGGCGTCACGATATCAACCACATCCACCGCATCAATCAACGTTTCGATGCTGTCGAAATGCCTGATGCCCATCTCGGTTTCCACCTGTTGTACAATAGCCCCGTCGGGGTCGTAAAAACCCACCAATTCGTATTCTCTTATCTGTCGGATGCAGTTCAAATGGATCTTCCCCAAATGCCCAGCACCTAAGACACCTATTTTCAGCATAATCGAAAAATTTTGCGCAAAAATAGTTCTTTTATCGTTAGGATTGCCGTAATTTCGCGCCACAAATGCAAATAATGAACCATAATCTGCAAGACAATTACCGCGCCAAAGGCCTCCGCAAGCATCTCGTGGATCAACTGCGCGCCAAAGGCATCACCGATGAGGCGGTTTTGGCCGCCATCAACGAGGTGCCTCGCCATGTGTTCCTTGACTCTTCCTTCGTAGAGCAGGCCTATCAGGACAAGGCTTTCCCCATCGGGGCGGGGCAAACCATTTCGCAGCCAAGCACCGTGGCCTTCCAAACACAACTGCTGAACGTGGAACGCGGCATGAAAGTGCTCGAAATAGGCACAGGGTCGGGCTATCAAGCCTGTGTGCTTGCCTCCCTCGGTGCCAAAGTGTTCAGCATCGAGCGACAGCGCAACCTCTACTTCAAGACCAAGGAAATCCTCGACCATCTGCCCTTCCGCGTGAAAACCTTCCTCGGCGACGGCTTTGAAGGCTTGCCTACCTACCAACCTTTCGACCGGGTCATCATCACGGCAGGCGCACCCAGCGTGCCAACGGCGTTGGTGGAACAGATGAAAACGGGAGGCATGATGGTCGTCCCCATAGACAGTCCCGAAGGCAACGGCCAACTCATGCTTCGCCTCACCAAACAACCCGACGGCAGCCTGCAAAAAGAAGAATTCGGCGATTTCAAGTTCGTGCCGATGCTGAGGAATATCGGGAACGATTGAAAAACAAAATCCCAAGTTTTGCTTGCGCGTATCGTTTTTATCCGTATCTTTGCCCAACCCTTGCAAAAAGGTTATGGTCATAAATCTGAAATCTGAAATCTGAAATAGAGATATGGAGAAATTACTGCTTTTAGGCGATGAGGCCATTGCACAAGGCTTCATCGACGCGGGCGGCTCGGCCATCAACAGCTATCCGGGCACGCCATCGACCCAAATCACGGAGTATGTCATCAACTCGAAACAAGCCAAGGAACAAGGCGTGATCGCCAACTGGTGCGCCAACGAGAAGACGGCCCTCGAGGCCTCCCTCGGCGTGGCCTACGCCGGCAAACGCGCCATGACCTGCATGAAGCATGTGGGGCTCAACGTGTGCGGCGACCCCTTCATGAACGCTGCCATCATCGGCACGAAGGGCGTGCTCGTCGTCGTGGCCGACGACCCAAGCATGTTCTCGTCGCAAGACGAGCAAGACAGCCGCTTCTACGGCCACTGGGCCATGATTCCCATGCTCGAGCCCTCGAACCAACAGGAGGCCTACGACATGGTTCACTACGGCTTTGAACTCAGCGAGCAACTCGGCACGCCGGTGCTCTACCGCATCCCTACCCGCCTTGCCCACAGCCGCGCCGGTGTGGTGCGCAAGCCCGTGCGTCCGCAAAACGAGCTCACCGAGCCCGCCGACGCCAAGTCGTTCGTGCTGCTGCCGGCCAACGCCAAGCGTCTCTATCGTAACCTCATCGACAAGCAACCCGCTTTCGAGGAGGCATCGGCCACGTCGGGCTACAACAAGTATTTCGACGGCTCGAAGAAGAACCTCGGCATCATCACCACGGGCATCGCCTACAACTACCTGATGGAGAACTTCCCCGATGGCCGCTGCCCCTATCCCGTCGTGAAAATCACGCAGTATCCGCTGCCTTACGACATGATTAATAAGCTGTACGACGAGTGCGACGAAATCCTCGTCCTCGAAGACGGCCAGCCTTTCGTCGAGGAGCACATCAAGGGCTTCCTCGGCAAGGGCAAGAACGTGATGGGCCGCTTGGACGAGACCATCCGCCGCGACGGCGAGCTCAACGCCGAAAAGGTGGCCAAGGCTCTCGGCATGGACGTGCCTACCATGTTCAAGGTGCCGGAGGTAGTCACCAACCGCCCGCCCGCGCTCTGCCAAGGCTGCCCCCACACCGACAGCTACAACGCCCTCAACGAGGTGATGGCCAACCATAAGGGCGGCAAGGTGTTTGGCGACATCGGTTGCTACACGTTGGGCTTCAACATGGGTGCCATCAACACTACTGTGTGCATGGGTGCCTCCATCACCATGGCCAAAGGCGCCAGCGAAGTGGGCATTTTCCCGAGCGTGGCGGTCATTGGCGACGGCACGTTTGGCCACAGCGGACTGACGGGCCTCATGGACTGCGTCAACGAGAAAGCCAACGTCGTCATCGTCATCTTGGACAACGACATCACCGCCATGACGGGCGGCCAGCCTTCGTCGGCCCACAACAAGATCCGCCGCATCTGCGAAGGCCTCGGCGTGGAGCCCGAACACATCCGCGACATCGTCCCGCTGCCGAAGAACCACGACGAGAACGTGAAAATCATCGAGGAAGAGGTTAACTACAACGGCGTATCGGTCATCATCCCGCACCGCACCTGCATCGTGGAATTGAAGAAACACATGAAGAAATAAGACACGAGACTGCGAGACGCGAGACACGGGACGAAAAAGTCTCACGTCCCGAAGTCCCGAGTCAACGATTAAACAATTAAACAGTAAACATTCAACATATGAAAAAAGACATAGTATTATGCGGCGTGGGTGGCGACGGCATCGTTTCGGTGGCCAAGATTATCTCTGACGCTGCCTTGAATATGGGCATGAACCTGAAACAGAGCGAAATCCACGGCATGTCGCAGCGTGGCGGCTCGGTGTTCTCGCACCTCCGTTTGTCCGACAACGAGATTTTTGCCGACGTCATCCCCGAAGGTCAGGCCGACATCATCCTTTCCTCTGAGCCGATGGAAGCCCTTCGCTACCTGCCTTGGCTGAGCAAGGAGGGCTGGGTCATCACCAACAACGAGCCGTTTGTCAATATCGGCAACTATCCTGACATGGAGTTGATTAACGCCGAGTTGGGCAAGTTAGAGCATGTGGTTTCGTTCAACGCCAACGAGATTGCCAAGCAACTGAAAGCCCGCTCGAACATGGTGCTGCTGGGTGCCACGGTGCCTTACCTCGGCATCGAGATGGAGAAGGTGGAAGAGGCCATCGCCCACATCTTCGGCAAGAAAGGCCAAGAGGTCGTCGACCTCAACATCCAGGCCGTGCGTGCCGGCTACGAGCAGGCCACGAAATAATGTTGTAGAGACGCAATGCTTGCGTCTTTATTGAAAACGAGACGCATTCAATGCGTCTCTACAGGAAAAATTCCCGATTGGAAGTTCCAGTCGGGAATTTCTATTTTTCGCCCCATTTGAGTGGGTAGTTCGGGCAGGTGCAATAGGCTGTTTCGCGCAGGTAAAACCGAATGGCGTCCACTTGGCCTTCGCTGCCTATTTTGGTATAAGCGTCAATCCAGCCGTAGCAATATTCGTCGTCAATGGTGTGTCGCACGCAGATGGCATTCATTTGGCTCAAATACACATGGTAGTCGCGGTTCCACCAGTCCACTTGGTTGATATAGAGGTCGTCGTAGGCCACGCTGAGTTCCCAGTCTTTCGAGCCGATGATGTAGGGTGTATCGTACTGGAAGCAGATTTTCAGGTCGGTGGCGCCGTCTTGGTCGAGGTCGAGCTTGAGGGTGTCGCAATGCTGTTCCTCGTCGTTCATCACATAGTTGATGTTGAGCGCGGGACTGTAGGTCTTGTGGAAGATTCTGCCCGTCTGTCCATTGTATTCCACCTTTTTGCAGGCGGTGGCAACGATAATCAATAGGAGGACTATAACAAGTCTTGGCTTATTCATAGGTGGAAGTGTTTGGTTCTGAGGTGGTTTCTGAAGAAAGAGCGGTGTTTTCCGATGACTCCACATTCTCGAGTTTCAGTTTTCCGTCTTTCATTCGGATTTTCTTCTTCACCCGCAACGGCGCGATGAAAAACAGCATCAGCAGCTCAAGGATGTATTTCAGAATCGGAATCGGTCCCGTGGCGATGAATTGGAACACGATAAGCACCAATGTGGCCGCAACGAAGATGAGTTTGCCGTTCACCTTCTTTCGGAAAATCTGTATCAGACTGAAAACCAAAACAACGGAAAGCACCAGTTGGATGATTTGATAGACAAAATCCCTCGAATTGAGCGTAAGTTCCTCTTGGTTGAGATACAGCGCATCGAAATAATACCGACGGAAAACCACCACTAAGATTTCGAAAATGAGCAGCAGGCCATAATAAGTGATGGCAAAGGTGGCTGCCAGCTTCATGGCGAGCGTCATCTCGGGCTTCAGGTTGAAGATTTTTCCTTCGGGCTGTTTCATGGTGTTTCTTGACTATGACTTCTGACCATGACCGCTTTTGCAAATAGTAGAATCTTATTGCTTTTGTTTAAGTGGTCATTGCCACAAGTCATGGTTCTTATATTTGATCATCGTTAGGTTGTATATTATCAAATTGTTCCTTGCGCTTGAAATAGAGGTAATACATGAGGATGAACATCACGGTGAGGAGCAGGTCGTAGGTGAAGGGCGACGGGTGCTGCAATGGATACAGATACACCGAGGCGTTGATGAGCATGAGGATTTGCGCGATGCTATAGATGTGGAAACCGCGCTTGTCCCACTTGAACATTTTCAACACGCCGACAAGCGATCCGACGAACAGCAGTATTAATATAAGGTAATACCTCGGGTTGATGCTGGCGAGTTGGGTCATGTTGTCCATCATGGCTTGGCGCATCTCCTCGCCTAAAGTGGCCACGAAAGGCTCCATCGCGTCCTCAAACTCACCGTTTTCCATCATCTTGGTCATCATCGGAGTGCTGACATACATGATGAAGGAACGCAAAATGTTCCAGCAAGCGTTGATGAACGACAACACGAGGAAGATGGTCATGCCCGTGGGGCGTTTCTTTTGTTCGATGGTTTCCATATTGTTATGCTTTGTAGGGCTGCCATACCGTGGCAATCTTGTAGGGCTGTCACATTGTGGCAGCCGCCTGGATTCGTTTCGTCTCGAATGCACGAATGGCGGCTGCCGTGATACGACAGCCCTACAACCACAAAATTATTCGTTCTTCAAAATATCAAAATCCAGCGGATAGTCCTTCACAAACTCGACGCTCTTGGCAATCTCGGTGTACATCACCTTGTCGACGCGCACAAACTCCACCTGCTTGCGGTATTCGGCGACGAATTGCTCAACGCAGGGCGACGACTTCAGCGGTCTTCTGAACTCCAAGGCTTGGGCTGCATTGAAAAGCTCTATGGCCAACACACGCTCCAGGTTTTCGGCTACGCGCAATGCCTTGGTGGCAGCGTTGGCACCCATGCTGACATGGTCTTCTTGTCCTTGCGACGACTCGATGCTGTCGACCGAGGCGGGCGTGCAGAGTTGCTTGCTTTGGCTGACGATGCTGGCGGCGGCATATTGCGGAATCATGAAGCCGCTGTTCAGTCCAGGCTCAGCGACGAGGAACGACGGGAGGTCGCGTTTGCCGCTGATGAGCTGATAGATACGACGCTCGCTGATGTTGCCCAACTCAGCCATGGCGATGGCCAAGAAGTCCAAGGTGATGGCCAAAGGTTGGCCGTGGAAGTTACCCGCGCTGATGACCAAGTCGTCGTCGGGGAAGATGGTCGGGTTGTCGGTGACGGCGTTGATTTCCTCACAAAATACTGAGGCCACATAGTCGATGGCATCCTTCGAGGCACCATGCACTTGCGGCATGCAACGGAACGAGTAGGGGTCTTGCACGTGTTTCTTCTCCCTGACAATCAGCTCGCTGCCTTTGGTGAACTCACGCACACGTTTGGCGGTGACGATTTGTCCGTTGTGGTGACGGATTTGGTGCACTTGGTCGTAGAAAGGCTCAATGCGGCCATCGAAGGCTTCCAACGAAACCGTTCCGATGAGGTCTGCCAAGTAGCTGAGGCGGAAGGCTTTCAATAGGACATAAGTGCCATAGCTGCTCATGAATTGCGTACCGTTGAGCAAAGCCAAGCCTTCTTTCGATTGCAATGTGATGGGTTCCCAGCCAAACTTGTCTAAAACTTGCTGGGCGGGGACGATCTTGCCTTCATAATGCACCTCACCCAAGCCGAGCAAAGGCAGCATGAGGTTGGCCAAGGGTGCCAAGTCGCCAGAGGCACCGAGTGAGCCTTGGTTGTAGACTACGGGCAGCACGTCGTTGTTGAAGAAGTCGATGAGGCGCTGGACGGTCACCACCTGCACGCCGCTGTTGCCGTAGCTGAGGCTTTGCACCTTTAATAACAGCATGAGGCGGATGATTTCTTCGGGCACCATCTCGCCCGTGCCGCAGGCGTGCGACATGACGAGGTTCTTCTGCAAAGTGCTCAGGTCTTCTTTCGAGATGCTGTGGTCGCAGAGCGAGCCGAAGCCGGTGGTCACGCCATAGATGGGTTTCTCTGGGTTCTCCATCTTCTTGTCAAGGTAGTCGCGGCATTTTTGGATGCGGGCGATGGCGTCGTCGCTCAAGGCGAGCTTGTAGCCTTTCGTGATTATTTCATTTACCTGTTTGAAGGTCAATTCCTTCGATGAGATGTAATGGGTGTTCATATTTGTTGATTGTTTAATTGTTTAATTGTTGTGGTTGTAGGGACACACCGTGTGTGTCCGCTTTGCTGTTGGCGGACGCATGCGATGCGTCCCTACAACGTTTATTTCAAAATCGTTTCCACCAATTTGTTGGCTTCCACGGTCTCTTGCATTCCTTCCTTCATGAACTTGACGGTGAATTTCCCCTCAGCCACCTCTTGTTCGCCCGCGATGACGACGACGGGGATGTTCCGTTGGTCGGCATATTTCATCTGTTTCTGGATCTTGGCCGCATCGGGATAGATTTCCGCGTTGATGCCGTGCTTGCGCACTTGGTTGAGGTACTTCAGACAGTATCTTTCCTCGTTCTTGCCGAAGTTGAGGAAGATGACCTTGGTGCTCTCCGACATGGTCTCGGGGAAGAGGTTGAGGCCTTCCAAAACGTCGTAGATGCGGTCGGCACCGAAGCTGATGCCTACGCCCGACACGTTGGGCAGACCGAAGATGCCCGTCAGGTTGTCGTAACGACCGCCGCCCGAGATGCTGCCGATGGCGAAGTCCAAGGCTTTCACCTCGAAGATGGCGCCTGTATAATAGTTCAGGCCACGGGCCAAGGTCAAGTCGAGCTCGGTGGCGATGCTGAGTTCCATGTCGTCAATGTAGTCAAACAAGGTCTCCAACTCCTCGATGCCTTTTTTGCCTACTTCGTTGTCTAACAAAGGCTTCAGTTGGGCAAGTTTCTCCCTCGTGTCGCCTTTCATGAAGAGTATGGGCTGAAGCTTTTCTATGGCTTCAGCTTCCAAACCCTTCTCGGCGAGTTCGGCGTTGACGGCCTCAATGCCGATTTTGTCTAACTTGTCGATGGCCACGGTGATGTCGACCAAAGCCTCAGGCTTGCCGATGTATTCGGCGATGCCCGCCAGCACCTTGCGGTTGTTGAT
>CAMOCK010000107.1 GCA_946610645.1 uncultured Bacteroidales bacterium | reverse complement strand
TCCCGCATTGGTACTACAACATGTTCTACATCCGCGAGCAAGAACGCGGCTATGAGGCTACCGAGGATCAGTTTGTCCCCGGTTTCTTTGAACTCACGATGAAACAAGGCGACTCGGTGATTCTTTCGGTGAGCCTACAGGAAGAAAATCCAGCGGCCATCAAACGGCAATGCGAGGCCGAGGTGAAACGTTTGCTGCCTCAAACAAGTTACGAAGACTGTCTGCTGAAGGCCGCCGACCAGTTCATCATCCGCGATGCAAAAGCCACGAAACTTTGGGCAGGCTTCCCGTGGTTCGGTTCGTGCAGTCGCGACACGTTCCTTGCCTTGCCTGGCATCACGTTGGCACAAGGCGATGAAAAGACCTTCATCGCGGCTTTGGACTACCTCGTTTCAAGGATGCAAGGACCGTTCTTCCCGCATCGCTATTACCAGAAGAGCCTGTATTTCACGGCGGTCGACTCGCCGCTGTGGTTTTTTTATGTGCTGCAATGCTACGAAAAGATGCTCGGCAAGGACAAAAAGGACATTTGGAAGAGATACAAGAAACCCATGACGACCATCTTGGAGAGCTTCATTGCGGGCACCGATTTCAATGTTCATACCTTGGACAACGGCTTGCTCTATGCCGGCAACCGCGACTTGGCCTTGACTTGGATGAACGTCTTCGCCCAAGGCAAACCGTGGACACCGAGAACAGGCTTGGCTATTGAGGTCAATTCCCTGTGGTACAATGCCTTGTGTTTTGCAGTGGAATTGGTAAAAGTTGCCGAACCAAGGAATCCCAACTTGAAGAAATGGCAGACTTTGGCAGACAAACTGAAAGTCTCGTTTGCCGACACATTTTATAATAAGGTGACCAATGGCTTTTACGACTATGTGAACAGTAACGAGCACAATACGCAGGTGCGCCCCAATATGATGCTTGCGGCGGCCTTGCCTTATACGCCGATGACCGAAACGATGCAAAAACGCGCCTTCGACATTGCCCATTCCGAGTTGCTGACGCCAAGAGGCATCCGCTCGTTGTCGCCCAACGACGAAAACTATAAGGGCGTGAGCATCGGCAACCATTCGGAACGTGAACGGGCTTATCATAACGGTACGGCATTCCCTTGGTTGATAGCGTTTTATGCCGATTTGTCAGTGAAGCTGTTCGGGAAGACCTCGTTGCCTTACCTTGAGGATCTTTACAACGGTTTCGAGGTGGCCATCAAGGAGAACGGCATCGGGACGATTTCGGAGATCTACGACGGCAACCCGCCTTACGAGGCGCGTGGCTGCATCTCGCAGTCGACGAGCGTGGGCGCATTGCTCTATCTCCATTATCTTATCAAGGAATTAAACAAGAAAGGAGGCTCAAAATGAGAGTCTTGATGTTTGGGTGGGAGTTTCCCCCGCATATCACAGGCGGTCTCGGAACGGCTTGCTACGGCATGACCAAAGGCTTGGCGAAGAACGGTGTTGAGGTGCTGTTTGTGGTGCCTCGTGCCTACGGCGACGAGGACGAAAGCAACGTCCGCCTGCTCAATGCCAGCGACGTGACCATCGACATCGACCATGAGGCCGACAGAAGTTATTGGGAGCGTGTGCAATACATGGAAATCGGGTCCAACATCATCCCGTATGTCGGGCCGGAGGAGTTCGCCAACGTGCTGGAATACGACCGTCATGTGGTGGAGAACTTCAACCGCAGCGGGTCGGTGTTTGCGCGCAACTACCAGTTTTCGGGCAAATACGGCATGAACCTGATGGAGGAGGTGGCACGCTATGCCTTGATTGGCTCGTCGTTGGCCACGAAATACGACTTCGACGTCATCCACGCCCACGATTGGCTGACCTATTCGGCAGGCATCGCGGCCAAGGAGACCACAGGCAAACCTTTGGTAGTACACATGCACGCCACCGAGTTCGATCGCTCGGGCGAGCACATTAATACGGATGTTTACGCCATCGAAAAACGTGGCATGGAAGCCGCCGACCGTGTCATCACGGTGAGCAACCTGACGCGCAACATCGTCATTGAGAAATACGGCATTGATCCGAACAAGGTGGTGACGGTGCACAATGCCGTCGAGCCTAACGACAAGCCCAAGTCGGAGTACGAGCGCAGCGGCTTGGATGCCAAGGTGGTGACTTTCCTCGGCAGAATCACCTACCAGAAAGGGCCGGAATATTTCATCGAGGCGGCCTACAAGATCCATCAGGTCGACCCGAGCATCCACTTCGTGATGGCGGGCACGGGCGACATGCTGGAAAAGATGATCCGTCGCGTGGCGCAGTTGGGCATGGGCAGCCATTTCCACTTCACGGGCTTCCTGAAGGGCGAGGCCGTCGACCAGATGTTCGCCATGACCGACGTGTTCGTCATGCCGTCCATCTCCGAGCCGTTCGGCATCGTGCCGTTGGAGGCCATGCGCCTCAACGTGCCGGTGGTCATCAGCAAGCAGTCGGGCGTTTCGGAGGTCGTCAAGCACGCCTTGAAGGTCGACTTCTGGGACATCAATGGCCTGGCCGACGCCATCTACGGCCTATGCCACTACAAGCCCTTAGCCGACTGCTTCAAGGACGAAGGCAAGGACGAGGTGGACAGCCTCAAGTGGGAACTGGCGGCGAAGAAGATCAAGGCGGTTTATGAGTCAGTGGTTTAATTAGCGAATAATAAAAAAACAAACGATATGAGCAAATCAATCTGTTTCTATTTCCAAGTGCATCAGCCTTACAGGCTGCGCACGTATCGTTTCTTTGAAATTGGGAAGAAACACTATTACTACGATGACTACAGCAACCGCATGATCATGCGGCGCGTGGCCGAGAAATGCTACCTGCCCATGAACAAGCTGCTGATGCGCCAAATCGAGCAATTGGGCGATCAGTTCAAGGTGGCGTTCTCGTTTTCGGGTGTCGTCATTGAGCAGATGGAGCAATATGCCCCCGAGGTGCTCGAGAGCTTCCAGAAACTGGTGGGCACGGGTAGGGTGGAGGTGCTTTCGGAGACCTACGCCCACAGCCTCGCCTCGCTCAACAACCCCGACGAGTTCAAACGGCAAGTGCTGGCCCACAAACGCAAGATGAAAGAGGTGTTTGGCGTCACGCCCAAGACCTTCCGCAACACTGAGCTGATTTACAGCGACGAAATCGGGGCGACGGTGGCCGATATGGGCTACAACCTCATGCTCACCGAAGGCGCGAAGCACATTTTGGGCTGGAAGAGTCCCAACTACATGTACGCCAACGCCATCAACCCGAAGCTGAAGGTGCTGTTGCGCAACTTCAAGTTCAGCGACGAGATTGCCTTCCGCTTCGTGCAGGACGGTTTCCGCACGGAGGACTTCGTCAGTTGGCTCAACGCATTACCCGAAGAGGAAGAAGTGGTCAACATCTTCATGGACTACGAGACCTTTGGCGAGCACCAGCAGGCCGAGACGGGCATCTTCGACTTCATGGAACGTCTGCCCAAGGCGGTTCTGGAAGGCAGCAAGTTCAAATTCGCCACGCCGCAGGAGTTGGCCAAAACCTTGCAGCCGGTGAGCGCTGTCAACGTGCCCAACGTGCTCTCGTGGAGCGACGAGGAGCGCGACCTCACGGCTTGGCTCGGCAACCCCTTGCAGGACGACGCCTATCGCGCCCTTTACGACCTCACGGCCAAGG
>CAMOCK010000106.1 GCA_946610645.1 uncultured Bacteroidales bacterium | reverse complement strand
GAGCCGATAAAGGTGCTGTCCATATCGAGCAGTTTGATAAGCGAGCGGTAGCCGTAGCCATCTTCTTTAGCCACTTGGTAAGGATTGGGCTGTTCGTTTTGCGCCATGGCGCTTTGGAATGAGAGTGCCGCCAAAAGCACAACAAGGTAAATTTTCTTCATAGAATGTGATTTTTAATCGTTTAACACGTTGATTTAACGGTTAAAACGCTGCAAAAACCATACCATTATTTCAAAAAAATCGACAAAAAGACACTTTGAAAAGAAAATCTTTCTATTTTTGCAAAATCGTCATTTCCTATGGAAAAGTGTAGTTAACCAACACAAATCAATACGAAAAAATGTAGATTATGCAGATTGGAAGAGATATTGAAGCCTTGTTTTTGGCATGGAAACAATCGGAAAACAGAAAGCCGCTATTGCTGCAGGGAGCGAGGCAAATCGGCAAGACTTGGGTTATGGAGAAGTTCGGGGAAGGCCACTACGACTATTGCGTGAAGTTCGACTTCGACCGTCATCCCGAATACAAAGACGCCTTTATGAATTCCAAAGAGCCTGAACGTGTGTTGAAGGAATTGTCCATTTACAGCAACGTGCCTTTGCTCCCCGAAAAGACACTCATCATTTTCGACGAAATCCAGGAATGCGAGGAGGCGTTGAACAGCCTGAAGTATTTCCATGAGGATGCGCCTCAATACCACATTATGGCGGCTGGCTCGTTGCTTGGGGTGGCTGTCAAGAAGCGGAGAATGTCGGTGCCTGTGGGGAAGGTGAAGCTGGTAAGGATGTACCCAATTTCATTCCGCGAGTTTCTCCAATCTTCTGACCCTAAGACGTTTGAATACGTTGAAGACATCCAAACAGCGGAGCATCTTCCTACTATGGTGTTGAACAAACTACTGCTTGAGTATAAGCGGTATATGGTTTGTGGTGGTATGCCCGAGGCGGTGGTGGCCATGCTCGAAAACAAGGGAATGGCCGCCGTCGATGAGGCCTTGCAGGGCGTTTTGGACTTGTACGAATTGGATTTCGCCAAATATGCCGATCCGATGGAAATACCGCGAATTCGTTCCATTTGGCATTCGCTGCCCGCTCAACTGTCGAAGGAAAACCGCAAGTTCATTTACAGGGTGATACGCACGGGCGCACGCTCGAAGGATTACGAGGATGCTTTGCTTTGGCTGAATGATGCAGGAATGATTACGCAGGTGTTTAATGTTTCCAAGCCTGGCTTCCCGTTGAGTGGCTATGCGGAGCGCGATGCTTTCAAAGTGTATGCCTGCGATTGCGGCTTGTTGCGTCGTCTGGCTCGTGTGACTCCTGAAGCCATCACAAACGGCAATGCGGGCTTTACGGAGTTTAAGGGGGCATTGGCGGAGAATGCGGTGCTTCAATCGCTGATGTCGCTATCCGATGCAGAAGTGCCTTATTATTGGACTTCGGGCAATACGGCAGAAGTCGAGTTTGTCATCCAGCACGGGGCGGAAATCGTTCCAATTGAGGTCAAAGCGGAGGAAAACGTGGGCGGCAAAAGCCTGACCGTCTATAACCAGAGATACCATCCCAAATATCGCGTCAGATTCTCCTCCAACAACCTTCAACTGAACGGGAATATGCTCAGCATTCCATCGCCTATGGCGTGTTGGTTGGACAGGTTCCTGCGTGATTAATCCACCCTCACCTGATACAGCGCCTTCCTTTTGTTCATCCCCGTCGGGTAGATGAAATACAAGACTCCGTCGTGAATGCGGAGGTTTTGCGCGAAGGGATAGCCGCTGAGGTCCATCACGGAAGTGACGGTGCCGGTCTTTAAGTCGATGCGCTTCAGGGTGTAGATGCCGTCGGTGACGAAAAAGGTGTAGAACTCCTTCCGCGCCGCGTCCATCATCATCTTTTGTTTCCAGCGGCGGTCGGGTTCCATTTTTCCGTTCCATTTGCGGTATTCGTGGAAGGTGAGGGGATGGCGTTCCAATTCGTTGCCTTCTTTGTCAAGTACGAGGGTCTCGCGGTCGGTGTAGGCAAAGATGTAGAACTTGTCGCCGATGGCATAGATTGGGTTATAGATGGGGTCGGTCACCCAAAAGTTGTCGCCGATGCCACCCGTGTGCAGGAGCAACCAAATGTCGTCGCGGGCTTCCTCGTCCACGATGTAATGGAGCGGTTCTGGTTCCTCGTCGTTGCCCAAACGATGGCGGTAATAGCCCATTTCCTTGTTGTAATAGAAATATCGTCCGGTGATGTAAACGCTGTCGATGGCGGCCAAAATCAGGGAGAATTTGTCTTGGAAAGTCTTGCGCGACATGGAGTTATAGAAATTCATCATGCCTTTCTTTCCGTTGCCGTAATCGATGAACCCGATTTGGCTGGCTTGGTAATCGTTGAGGGCATAAATGTCGCCGAAAGCGTCTTTGTTGAGGCGTTTGTAGCGCGACGAAATGGGCATTTCGTTAAGCGTATCCCCGTCGAAGGAGAGGTGGAGCAAAGCGGAGTTGCGGCGACGATAGACAATCAGATAGATGCCGTCCTCTCGAATCGTGTAGTCGATGACGCTCATCACGGGATTGTCGAAGGCGATGTGCGGCGCGTTGGCAGTCACCGTCACTTCAAGCAGTTCGTGGCTCCTGGTTTTCATCCTGATGGTGAGACCCTTGCCGTTGATGTCTTTTTCTTTGATGGTGTAATAGG
>CAMOCK010000105.1 GCA_946610645.1 uncultured Bacteroidales bacterium | reverse complement strand
GCGGATGTATTCGCCCGTCTCCTTCAGCTCGTCGGGGTTCTTGCAGTCGGGATAGGTGACGGTCTCGATCAACGGCACGCTGAGGCGGTCGGTCTGGTAGACACGGCGGTGGCCGATGTCGCTGATTTCGCGGCAAGCGTCTTCCTCGATGCTCAGCTGGATGAGGCGGATGTCTTTCTTCGGCAGCTTCAGCAGGCCTTCCACGCCGATGATGGCGGTGCGTTGGAAGCCCGTCGGGATGGAGCCGTCGAGGTATTGTTTACGGGTGATATGCACCTCGCCCACGATGTTCAGGTTGGAACGCAGTGCGATGACGATGGCGTTGTGCAAGGCCTCGCGGTTGATGGGGAACGGCGGGGTGTCGTCGACGTCGTAGGTGCAGGCGGTGCCGTTCTTGATGCGGTAGACGATTTCCTTCTTCGTCTTGAACTCCATCAGGGCGGTGCCGTCGTATTCGCCGAGCTCCGATAGCGTTGGGCGCATGTGGCGGATGAGTTCGGCGTCGTAGTCCTCAAACTTGTTGAATTGTCCGGCGGGACAGTGGCAGAACAGCTTCTCCTTGGTCTTGATCTGCTGGTGCACTTCGAGTCCCGACATGAAGCCTATGCGGTCATAGTCTTCCTGGGTGGCTTTTTTGCGCTCGACGTAGCCGGCCTGTTGCTTGGTCAGCTCGTAGTTGGCGCGTGGGTCAAAGTTGGTGCTCATATTTCGTTTAATTTCAAATTTCAAGATTCAAAATTCAAAGATTAAATTCTGGCGGATTTGCTATCCGACAGCCATGAAACGGGGATTTGCAATCCCCTTGTCAAAAACAATCGGCTAAAATAGGAAATAATTGGATTAGTTGTGAAAAGAAAGCAAGAAAATTCGCTATTTTTGCCAAAAATTTCCCCACATGCAAGACAACTATCAACTCATCACGAAAACCGCCGCCGGACTCGAAGAGGTCTTGGCTGCCGAAATCAAGGCCTTGGGGGCTAAAAACGTCCGTCTCATGCACCGCGCCGTCATCTGCGAAGGCAACAAGGAACTGATGTACCGCATTAATTATGAGGTGCGCACCGCGCTCAAGGTACTGAAGCCCTTCAAGACCTTCTTCGCCAAGAACCCCGACGACCTATATAATAAGGTGCAGGAAATCAACTGGGTGGAACTCATCCGCACCGACCAGACCTTCTGCATCGACGCCATCACGACGGGACGCTTCTTCACACACTCGCAATACGCCAGTCTGAAGATGAAAGATGCCATCGTCGACCAGTTCCGCGATGTCTATGGTATCCGTCCGAATATCAACACTTTGAATCCTGACCTGCGCATCAACTTGCACATCCGCGAGGACAAGGTGACTCTCCTGTTCGACAGCTCCAACGAGAGCCTGCACCATCGCGGCTACCGCAAACAGGTCGATAAGGCCCCCATGAACGAGGTATTGGCCGCCGGCCTCATCCAACTTTCGGGCTGGCAGGCCGACTGCAACTTCATCGACTGCATGTGCGGCTCGGGCACGCTGCCCATCGAGGCGGCCATGTACGCGATGAAGATTCCGCCCGGCTACTACCGCAAGCAGTGGGGTTTCATGAAGTGGGACGACTACGACGCCGAGCTGTGGGAGCGCATCCGCAAAGAGGCCGACGCCAAAATCTGCGACTTCGACCACGAAATATGGGCCTCCGACCGCTCGCCCAAGGCCGTGGCCATCGCCGAAGGCAACATCAACTATGCCCATTTGCAGCACGACATCCACCTGATGAAGAAGGACATGCACGACCTGACTCCCCCAGAGGGCGGCGGCATCATGATCATCAACCCGCCCTACGGCGACCGCCTCGAGGAAGACGACATCGACCAACTTTACGAGGACATCGGGCGCACACTGAAGCACAACTTCCAAGGCTTCAAGTGCTGGCTCATCACCGACGATGCCGTGGCACTGAAGCACGTCGGGCTGAAACCCAGACTCAAAATACCTGTTTGGAACGGACCGTTGGAGTGCCGCTTCGTGCTGTTCAACATTTTTGCTGGCACCATGAAGGAGCAAAAAGCCCGCGAGGCGAAGGCCGACGAACAAGGATGAGGATTATTTTTGGCTATAGAGGCACATTTTTGCGGCTTCATAGCCAAAAACAAAATCATAATCCGCGCAAAGTGACAATTTACTTCTTATTAAACAAATTCATCGTCCTGTCTGGCCCTTGGGTGACGAAGCTCTTGATGATTTCGACGGCTTGGTCCACTTTTTCGTCCACGATGGGCTCCTCCGAGGGCTTCCAATGGCCGAGGACGAAATCGATCTGGCGGCCACGCGGGAAGTCGTCGCCGAGACCGAAACGCAGCCGGCAAAACACGTTGGTGCCCAACTTCCCGATGATGTCGGTCAGGCCGTTGTGGCCGCCGTCGGCACCTTGTTTTCGCATTCGCAACGTGCCCAATGGCAGCGCAATGTCGTCGTTGACCACAAGCAGGTTCTCGATGGGAATCTTCTCTTGGTCGAGCCAATACTTCACCGCCTTGCCGCTGAGGTTCATGTAGGTCGTCGGCTTGATGACCACCAAGGTCTTTCCCTTGTATTTCATCTCCGCGACCTGTGCCAAACGGCTTGTCGTGAACGAGGCTTCGAGGTCTTTCGCCAAGCGGTCGGCAATCTTGAAGCCGATGTTGTGGCGCGTCTCGTCATATTCCGCGCCGATGTTTCCCAAACAGACTATCAGGTATTTCATTTCGTCTAATTCTATTGCTTTCCCTTTTCGGAGAAACCTTGCAAAAATACGACTAATTAATGACATGGCATTATTTTGCGGACACAAGCGTTGTGTCCCTACAACTGGTAACTGAACAACTGCCAACTATCAACTAAAAAAGGCCGCCCGAAGACGGCCTCTGAAATGCGAAACAAACGTTTATTCTGCTGCGGCTTCCTCTTCGTCGGTGCTGATGGAGGCGCCACGGGCCATATTGACGGCGAAGATGACGGTGTAGTCGGGGGTGACAGGGGTCACGTTCTCGATGTTGAGGTCTTTCACCTTGATGGCTCCGTTGATGTTCACGTTGCTGATGTTCACGTTGATGTAGTCGGGCAGGTCTTTGATAAGGCCACAAACCTTCACTTTCTTGACGCCCATCTTGGGCTTGCCGCCGCGCATCACGCCGACAGCCGAGCCTTGGAGGGCGACGGGCAGCACAACGGTGATGGGTTTGTCTTCGGTCACAACGAGGAAGTCGGCGTGAAGCACCTTGTCAGTGACAGGATGATACTGGACATCTTGCAGGATGGTCTTGTACGTCTTCCCGTTGATGTCGAAATCGATGATGTAGGTTTCGGGCGTGAAGAGGATTTTCTTGAAGCTCTTCTCGGAGGTGGCGAAATGCACTTGGTCGATGCCAGAGCCATACATCACGCAAGGAACCATCTCGGCTTTACGAAGAGCCTTAGTATCCTTTTTCCCTACGTTCTCGCGGAGAGAACCGCTCAATGATACTGTTTTCATTGTGTTGATTTGTTTAATTGTTGATTTGATTAATTGTTATTGAAGAAGGACTTGGGACTGGTAAAGGTCTCTGACTTGTCGGAGGCCGTCCTATGTCTTTCGTCCTACGTCTTATGTCTATTTGAACAGCGAACTGATGCTCTCGTAGGATTCCACGCGGCGGATGACCTCGGCGAAAAGGTTGGCGGTGCTCACCACCTTGATTTTCTTGGAGGCATGTGCCGGCAACGGTATCGAGTCGGTGACGATGACCTCGCTGAATGCCGACTTGTCCAACCGTTCCATGGCAGGGCCGCTGCACACGGCGTGGGTGGCAAAGGCACGCACACTCTTGGCGCCATGGTCCATGATGACCTGTCCTGCCTTGACGATGGTGCCAGCCGTGTCGATGATGTCGTCGACGAGGATGACGTTCTTGTCTTTCACGTCGCCGATGAGCGTCATAGAGTCGACCACGTTGGCACGCGAGCGTTGCTTGTGGCAGATGACGAGGTCGCAGCCGAGGCGTTTGGCATAGGCCGAGGCGCGTTTCGACCCTCCAATGTCGGGCGCGGCGATGAGCAAGTCCTCAATCTGCATCTTCTGGATGTGGTCGATGAAGAGGCTCGAGGCATAAAGCGCGTCGACGGGGATGTCGAAGAAGCCTTGGATTTGGTCTGCATGGAGGTCGAGCGTGATGATGCGGTTGACGCCTGCGGCGGTCAAAAGGTTGGCCACCAACTTGGAGCCTATGCTCACACGCGGCTGGTCCTTGCGGTCCTGACGCGCCCAGCCGAAATACGGAATCACGGCGATGATTTTGTGCGCCGAGGCGCGCTTGGCGGCGTCAATCATGAGCAGCAATTCCATCAGATTGTCGGTGGGCGGCACGATGGACTGCACCAAGAACACATGGCGGCCGCGAATGCTTTCCTCGAAGCAGGGTTGGAACTCATGGTCGGAGAACTCGACCACCGTCGACTTCCCCAGTGGCGCACCGTAGGCTTCGGCAATGCGCTCGCCCAAATCCTTGGTGGCCCTTCCGGAAAAGATGGAAACGTATCTTCCTGACATGGCTACATGGTTTGTTTGAAGCTGCAAAAATAGGCATTTTTTCCGCATGACTTCAACTTTTTTTCTCATAATGCTCCTTTTTTTCTTGCCTATTCGAAATTTGTCGTATATTTGCAGCGTACTAATTCACTAATACACTAATAGCAAATAAAGCAACATATACATTATCAAAGACTTGCGTAGAAAAAGAAATCATTTCGACAAGGTGTACAAAAAAGGTGGTTTTTCCGTATTACCATTGTCAAGGCAGCGAAACACACCTTAATTAATATAGGCATGATACGATTGGAAAACATAAACAAGACCTATTTCGGGGCTCAGCCCTTGCATGTGCTGAAAGGCATCGACCTCCACATTGGGGAGGGCGAGATGGTCAGCATCATGGGCGCGTCGGGCTCGGGCAAATCGACCTTGCTCAACATTTTGGGCATTCTCGACAACTATGACTCGGGCGACTATCGCCTCAACGGGAAATTGGTGAAAAACCTCACCGAAAACCAAGCCGCCGACATGCGCAACCAATTGATTGGCTTCATCTTCCAGTCGTTCAACCTGATTCCCTTCAAGACGGCGATGGAGAACGTGGCCTTGCCTTTGTATTACCAAAACGTGGGCCGCAAGAAGCGCAACCAACTCGCATTGGAATACTTGGAGCGTTTCGGCCTGAAGGAATGGGCCGACCACTACCCCAACCAACTCTCCGGCGGTCAGAAACAGCGTGTCTCGATGGCCCGAGCCTTGGTGACCCAACCCAAGATCATCCTCGCCGACGAACCCACAGGCGCCTTGGACAGCAAGACCTCCGCCGAGGTGATGCAAATCCTCCGTGAGGTGCACCAAACGGGCATCACCATGGTCATCGTCACGCACGAGCGCGGCATCGCCCTCCGCACCGACAAAATCATCCACCTGAAGGACGGCATCATCGAGAACATCGAAACCAACGACCCCGACAGCATCGATTTTAGCAAAGAGATAAAATGAGCAGATTGAGTTCAAATAATAGACGCGAGACACGAGACTTGGGTCTTGTCCCGTGTGTCACGAGTCAAAAAAATGAATCATGGACTTCTGGCAAGAAATATTCATGGCGTTGAGGCGCAACAAGTCGAGGACGATTCTCACGGGGTTTGCCATTTCGTGGGGCATCTTCATCCTCATTGTGCTGCTCGCTGCCGGCAATGGCATCATCAATGCGGTCGGCGAGGAGTTCAGCGACCAGTCCAGAAACGTCTATACCATCTATTGGGGAGAGACCTCAAAGCCGTTCAAAGGGCATGGCACCAATCGCGCCATCTATTTCAACGACAAGGATATACGCTTCCTCGAAACCGAGTCCAAGCATGTTGACCAATTGTCGCCAAGCAGTTATTTCAGCGGCACAGCCTCGTTCAACGACAAGTCGAACAGCATCTTCGTGAACGGCGTAAGGCCTGTCTACAAGGAAATCAACAACGTCAAGATGCTGGAGGGACGATTCATCAACGCGCAGGACGAGAAAAGCGGCGAGAAGTTCATCGTTATTGACAAAACTTTGCGCGACAAGCTCTTTGGCGAAGGCGTGTCGCCGCTCGGCAAGTTTGTCATTGTCAACAACATGGCTTTCAATGTTGTAGGTGTTTGCGATGCGGAACGACACTCCGATGGCGGCGATAGCTACATTCCTTTTTCCACATTGAAATCCATCAGGCGAATCAGTCGTTATTGGAAGCTGAGTTTCACCGTCAAAGGCTTGGAAACCAAGGAAGACAACGAGGCGTTCACCCATTATCTGCGTACCCAACTGGCGCGTCTCCACGAGTTTGACCCCGACGACACTTCCGCCGTTTACATCCGCAGTATGCAAGAGGAATACCTGCAAACCATGAAAATCTTCAACACGTTTGAGCTTTTCATCTGGATCATCGGTTTCGCCATGCTCATTTCGGGCATTGTGGGCGTGAGCAACATCATGCGCATCACCGTGAAGGAACGCACCAACGAAATCGGCATCCGCAAGGCCCTCGGCGCCAAGTCGCGCTCCATCCTGGCCTCCATCGTCACTGAATCCTTGATCATCACCACGGTTTTCGGCTACATCGGCATGTGGCTCGGCATGATGGTGGCCGAGGTCAGCGGCAAGATCTTGGGCGATATCCAGGCAGGCGAGGGGCTTTCCATGAACATCGTCCCCTCTATCGACATCCGCATCGTGCTGATGGCCACGGCTTTGCTCGTTGTCTGTGGTGTGCTTGCAGGCTTCTTTCCAGCCCGCAACGCAGTGAAAATCAAACCTATTGAAGCAATGAATTACAGATAAAAACCACGCATCATGTTCGACTTCGACGGCATACACGAGATTTGGCAGACCATCACGCGCAACAAGACCCGCAGCTTGCTGACGGCCTTCGGCGTGTTTTGGGGCATTTTCCTGCTCGTAGTGCTTTCCTCCACGGGAAACGGTTTCGAGAAAGGCCTGATGATGCAGGTGGAAGGTGTGACACCCAACACGGCTTTCTTCTTCACCGGCGAAACCAGCGAACCTTACAAAGGCTATCAAAAAGGTCGCTCTTGGTCGATGCAATTGGCTGATTTGGAGGCTATCAAGGAAACGTTCCCGTGTGTCAAAGCCATCTCGCCCGAGGCCAGTGTGTGGTCGAGCGAGGACAAGAACGTGATTTACGGTAGCCGCAGCGCCAGTTTCTCTGTGAAGGGCGTGATGCCCGAATACAACGAGATTGAAAAGTCGAAGATTATAAGGGGCCGTTTCATCAACGATACTGATATCTCTGCCAACCGCAAGGTGTGCCTCTTGGGAAAGAAAGTGTATGAAACCATGTTTGAAAGGGGCGAAGACCCACTAAGCAAGATGGTCAAGGTCAACGGGATATATTTTCAAGTGGTGGGGGTGATACGTTCCTACACTGAAAACGTGAATATCAACGGTTCCATCGACGAGTCGGTTATCCTGCCGTACACGACTATGCAGCAGGTATATGCCTTAGGTGACAAGATTCGTTTCTTTGCAATGGCTGCCGACGACGACACGCCCATCCCCGACATTGAGGAGGACATCAAGCAACTCATCAAGCAAAGGCACGACATTGCGCCTACCGACAACGAAGCCATAGAAGCGTTCAACCTCACGGAAATGTTCAAGGCCTTCAAAGGCCTGTTTTTCGGTATCCACGTCCTCATCTGGATTGTGGGTTTGGGCACCCTCATGTCGGGCATCATCGGCGTGAGCAACATCATGCTCGTCACGGTGAAGGAACGCACCCGCGAAATCGGAGTCAGGCGTGCCATCGGGGCCAAGCCGAAGGACATCATCGGCCAGGTGCTGTCGGAGAGCCTGTTGCTCACCACTTTGGCGGGATTGGTCGGGCTGTGCATCGGCGTAGGCATCATGGCGATAGTGGGAATGATTACCTCCAACATGCCGAGCGACAACATGATGTTCCAAGACCCATACATGAGTTTCAAAGCTGCTGTTTGGGCCACGATAATTGTCATTTTTTCAGGCCTTTTGGCTGGCGTGTTGCCCGCTTGGAGAGCCATTCAAATCAAGGCGATTGATGCTATTAGGGAGGAGTGATTAGTTTAGAGTTTAGAGTTTAGAGTTTAGAGTTGAGAGTCAGTTTAGAGTTAATAGTGAATTTGAATCTTGAATCTTAAATTTTGAATATCAAATAACAAATACCATGAAGAAGTTTTTCAAAATCTTGTTTTTCATCTTGTTAGGAATGGGGGTCATTTGGACTTTCGTGTATCTCTTCAAGAAATCGAGACCGCAGGAGGTCGTGTACGAAATCGTTGAGGCGAGGATCGACACCATCCTGAAAACCACCGTCGTGACGGGGCAAATCGACCCGCGCGACGAGGTGGCCATGAAACCGCAAGTGTCGGGCATCATCTCCGAAATCCTCAAGGAGCCCGGTCAGTTCGTCAACCAAGGCGAAGTCATCGCCGTGGTCAAAGTCATCCCCGACGTGAGCAACCTCGCCGCCGCCGAGTCGCAAGTGCGCGTGGCCAAAATGAACTTGGACAACGTGGAAAAGACCTACCAGCGGCAGCAGAACCTGAAGGACAAAGGCTTGATTTCCACTGAGGAATTTGAAAGGTCGCAACTCGAATACCAACAGTCGAAAGAGAGCTACAACAACGCCAAGGACCAACTGAACATCATCAAGGAGGGCATCTCGAAAAGCACGGCGGGCTACAGCAACACCAACATCAAGGCCACCATCTCCGGCATGATCCTCGACATCCCCGTAAAAGTAGGTAACTCGGTCATCAACTCCAACACCTTCAACGACGGCACCACCATCGCCACCATCGCCAACATGAAGGACATGATTTTCAAGGGCAAACTCGACGAGACCGAGGTGGGCAAAATCCATGAGGGAATGCCCATCACCCTGACCATCGGCGCCATGAACGACCGCAAGTTCAATGCCGAGTTGGAATACATCGCACCCAAGGGAACGCAAGAAAGCGGCGCCGTCTTCTTCGAGATGAAAGCCCGCGCCATCCTGCCCGACGACGTCTTCATCCGAGCTGGCTATTCCGCCAACGCCGAAATCATCCTCGACAAGGAAGAAGGCGCTATGACCGTGCCCGAAAGTTGCATCAGCTACGAGGACGGAGAAGCCTTCGTGTATCGATGCACTAAGGAAGACAGTCCGCAACAATTTGAGAAACAAGCCGTTAAAGTCGGGCTTTCCAATGGCGTGAACATCGTCATAAAAGAAGGTCTGCAAGTCGGCGACAAAGTCCGTGGAAACGAAAAAACCGAATGACCATGAAACGAGCACTTCTGATAACGCTGCTTGCGGCCACCGTTTTCGCCGCGCAAGCCCAAAAGGTGTGGACGCTCGACGAATGCATCAACCATGCCTTGGCGCACAACCTTGATTTGCAAAAGACCCAGTTGGCGCGACAACAGGCCGAATACCAATACAAAGCCAGCAAAAACGCTTGGCTGCCCACTTTGAATGCCAGCGCGGGCGAATACCTTGGCTTCGGCCAATCGCCTTCTTACACAGGCGTTTATGTTTCCGACAACTCGTCCTCGACATCTTTTGGAGCCAACCTTTCCATGCCTTTGTTCCAAGGTCTGGGCCTCTACAACACCGCCAAGGCCGACGCCTTCAACCTGCAAGCCGCCGAGATGGACCAAAAGGCCGCCCAACTCAACCTGAAGCTCAACGTGATGGCCTTCTACATGCAGGTGCTATACGGCAAGGAACAGGTGGAAATCGCCCGCAGGCAAAAGGAACTCTCCGGCGAGCAACTGCAAAAGGCCCGCCAACTCTTTGAGAATGGGCGCATTGCCGAAGCCGATGTCTATGAAAGCCAAGCCCAACTCGCCTTGGACCAAGCCAACCTAACCCAAGCCGAAACCGATTTGGCTTTGAGCCTGCTTACCCTGACACAAGCCCTTGAAATCGAAGATAGCGAGGGCTTCGAAATCAGTGGGGCGGAAGCTTTCTTCGCCAACCAAGAACAGTTTCTCGACACGCCGCAAGCCACCATCGCGTTTGCGTTGCAGAACCAACCCTCGATGGAAGCCGCACGCCTGCGCCTTCAAAAAAGCCACTACGACCTGAAGGCTTCAAAATCAGCGTGGTATCCTTCGCTGGACTTCTTCGCCGGCTATTCCAACGGACTGTATCACTACTTCTCGGAAAACTATCCCAACACGCCCGTCGGCGAACAGATGAAACGCAACAGCAGGGCGCAACTCGGCGTTTCGCTCAGCATCCCGATTTTCAACGGGATGAAGACCAAATACCGCGTGAAGATGACCGAACTTTCCATCGCCGACCAGCAACTCAGCCTTGAGGACACGGAGAAATCGCTGCGCAAGGAAATCAAGCAAGCCTACGGAAACGCAAAAGCCGCCAAACAGAAAATGGAGGCTTCGACGAACAGTTTGGAGGCTTCGCGCATCGCCTACGAATACGCCCAAGCCGGCTTCGAGATGGGCAAGAAGACCCTTTTGGAACTGAACGAGAGCAAGACACGCTTCCACCGGGCCGAGTCGGACTTGCTGCAAGCGCGTTACGAATACCTCTTCCGCTGCAAAATCATCGAGTTTTATAGGTCTGCGGAATAAAAAACACATTTTTTTCAAAACCTGCTTGCTGGAACGAAAAAAATGCGTACTTTTGCAGCCGCGTTTGACGCGAAGAACCCATGAGCCGAAGTGGCGGAATCGGTAGACGCGTCGGTCTCAAAAACCGATGAGGTAACACTCGTGCCGGTTCGATCCCGGCCTTCGGTACTAAGGCAGCCTTCAATATTTCGAGGGCTGTTTTTCTTTTTGTGTCTCTAACTCTTGCGGCACTGCAAACAACAATAGGCTCTCGAAAAACGCAAACAAAGAAGCGCCTGCCTGGGTTTCCAAAGTGTCTTCGGGCAACATCGACAGCAACATGATGCACAAAAACGTCACATATAAATAGGTACTGCGTGTTTTCTTTGCCAAACAAGGATAAAACAGCATGGTCAAAAACAAAGCCAACCCCACAATGCCAAAAGCAATCATCACGCTAAGATATTGGTTGTGAGCGCGAAAACGATACTCTTCGGAAAGCGGCGACTGTATCTCGTCATAGGTTTGGCTGAAAGCCGTTGGCACATCGCCAGTGCCCACGCCAAACAAGGGATGCTTCCTGACGATGTGGAACGCTGCCCGCGTGAACTCGATGCGTTGCGAGAGCGAGCCACCGTTGGGGTTGCCCGATCGACGGTAAAGATTGTACTCGAACAAGGTCACCGAAAGCCGCGCCCGAAGCCCGGGATGCATCCAATTGTTGTAGTTGGCCACGCCTTGCTCCACGTTGCGGATATCTTCGTCGGTTAGGGCCATCACGCCCTCGGCATCTTTACGCAAGTCCTTGGAAGTCAGGTAACGGGACAGTGTCGCCTCCAGATTCTCGTCGTTGGCAGTAGTGCCATCGAAAGGCACATGGCTTCGCTGTGCCCAAGCCTCTCGCATTTCCTTTTTGCAGTAGTACAGCCCCACAAACTTGCCGTCCTCAACGGGATTGTAAATCGTGTCGTGCCAATAGGGATTGCCAAGCGCCGTGGTCGGGGCCAAAGTGCTGAAATCCACAGGTTCAACCTCTATCAAAGGCCTGACTTGACGCACCAAAGCAACGGTTACGAGCAGCAAAACCACCGCAGCAGAAACGCTCAGGGTGATGCGCCAGACCCTGCCGTTTTTCCATCGCAAAAAGGCAAAAACGGCTGATAGGACGACCACCGCAGCCAAAACCACATAGCCCGATAGCGACTCGAAAATGTAGATTTGGTAGCCAAACCACAAAAGCAATACAACCTGAGCCATTTTAATCCACCAAGAATCTTTTCGGGCAACGAGGAAACAGCCAAGCACGGCCATGGAAAACACGATATTGAGACAAAAACGGATGTGGCTGATGAAACGTGAGATTTCCCTAACATCCTCATAATCATGTTTTATGTAGGAGTTGAAGCTAAACAAAGTGGCCACAAACACCGAGAGCACATAAACGTTCAAGATCAAGTCGAAGCGCTTGCGGTCCAACGAAGGCATCGAGGCCAAAACGAAAGGCATGACGAGTATCGGCAACTTGACGCGAAGGTCTTTCATGGCATACTGGATGTCGGTGGTCCACAGCAAGCCGACAACATGCAACAGATAGAACGCGACGAGGAGCACAGCGGCTTTGTTTCGCCAAAAACGTGTGAGCTTTTGCTTGAAATCATGGCCAACAACGCCATCCACAATCCATACGAGGAGGAGCCAAAACTGCGACATTCCCATCAGGAAGGGCGAGAGCGTGAGCCCCACAGCCACCATCAGCAGGCCGAGCAGATAGGCTTGGTTCAGGTAGGGTCTTATGGATGCCGCAACGGTCATCACTTTCCAAGGATCGTGTTGTACTCGTTTTTCCCGTTGGTGTTGAGCAGAATCTCAAAGGCGCGTTCAAGGTCGGGGTCGTCCTGCAAGGCGGCTTTGATTCGGCCTTTTTGGTAGTAGTAGCGCGACACGATTTCCGAAACCAAGAGTTCCTCGATGTCTTTTCGGTTTTTCTGCAAGTCGTTGGCCTTGTCGGCGGCAAGGTTTTTCTCCAGTTGCTCGACTTGGGGTTTTATTTGTTCCAAATAACCCTCTTCCTTGGCCATTTTCTTCAGCTTTTCTATAGCTTTCTCGCTCTCGGTGGTATAAGTGAAGCCTTTGTCTTTCACGAACTTGACGAAGTCGTTGTAGGTGGCGTCATCGATGCTGAACCGGTCGGCGGAGTCGATGCTGCGGTGTTCGCTGTAATATTTGTTGGCGTAGTCGAAGATGTAGTTTTTGCCGTAGAGGTAGGCCGTAGCGGCGGCGTAAGGGTCGCGTTTCACCTTCACGTCGGGAGCGATGCCGTGGCCTTCATAGACGGTTCGTCCGCCCATGGTTTTGAAGGCTTTGCCGAGGGTGTCGGTTTTCTTTTGCGCCGTGTCTTTCTTGTGTGAATAGTCGATTTCCTGGATGCAGCGTCCGCTGGGAATGTAGTAGTGGGCCACGGTGACTTTCATCTGGGTGTTGTAGCTCAGCGGCAAGATATTCTGCACCAAGCCTTTGCCGAAAGTCCTTTGTCCTATGACAACGCCACGGTCGTAGTCTTGTATGGCGCCTGCCACGATTTCGGAGGCCGATGCGCTGCCGCCATCGACGAGTACGGCCAAGGGGATCTCCAAATCGACAGGTTCGTTGTTGGTGCCGTGCAGGCTGTTGGACGAGGCCGACTTGCCCTTCATCGACACGACGGGTTTCCCTTTGGGGATGAACAGATTGACAATATCAACCGCCTCGTTCATCAGGCCGCCCCCGTTGCCACGGAGGTCGAGGACGAAACCTTTCAGTTCGCGGTCCTTGCGCATTTCGAGGAACTTCTCCTTCATTTCCTTGGCGGCGTCGCGGGTGAAGCCGGAGAGCGAGAGGTAGGCCACGCCGTTGTCGAACACCTTATAATAAGGTATGTTGTCAATGTGAACCTTTTCGCGTTTCAAGGTCTTTTCTATCGGTTTCTCCTGCCCGAAGCGTTTGATTTTCAGTTTCACTTCGGTGCCGGGCTGTCCTTTCAGCAGTTCGCTCACCTGGGCGGTGTTCTTCTTTTGGCAGTCCACGCCGTTCACCTCAAGGATGGCGTCGCCGGCGATCAGTCCCGACTTTTGCGCAGGCCAGCCATAATATGGCTCCGAAATGCGAGTAAACTCGCCGTCGTATTGTATGAGGGCTCCGATGCCGCCATATTCGCCGGTGGTCATGAACTTGGCGTTTTCGATGTCCGACTCGGGGATGAACACCGTGTAGGGGTCGAGGCCTGCGAGCATGGCCTTGATGGCGGTTTCGTTGAGCTCACCCGGGTTGATTTCGTCGACATAATTGAGGTTCAGCTCGCGGAGGAGGCTGTTGTAGATGTCGAGGCTCTTGGCGATCTCGAAGTTGTTTTGCTTTTCTTGGGCGACAACGCTCACGGAAAGGAGCAGTGTCAGGAGTAGGGTGTTGATGTATTTCATTTTACGTTTGTTTGTCCGTGTCTGTCTGTACAGGGACTTACGTCGCCTGTATACTGGTCTGCCGTCCCTACGGGACCGGGTCGTATCCGCTTCCGCCCCAAGGGTTGCACGACAAGATGCGCTTGAACGTGAGCCAACCGCCTTTGAAGAAGCCGTATTTCTCGATGGCCTCGATGCCATAGTTGGAGCAAGTGGGCACATAGCGGCAGCTTTTCCCGATGAAAGGCGACAGTGTCATTTGATAGAGCCTGATCAACAAGATCAGGAACTTAGCGGGCAGCTTGGCGATGTTTTTCATGACGTTTTACGATTTCATCGACGGCTTTATGTGTCTTGTCCAACATCTCTTGGTAGGAGTGGATGAGCGTAGCCGTATAGACTAACGCCACATCAAGAGAAATATTATCCCGTTGGCAGATTTCATAGAGTGGGGCCTTGTTTTTGCGCCATGCCTCGCGCATCAGGCGTTTCACCCGGTTGCGCTTGAAGGCGTGGTGGAAGCGTTTCTTGGAGACCGACACCAGCAGCCTGACGGTGACAGGACGCTCTTTGTCGCGGCGGTAAAACACGATGACGCGAAAGGGATAAACGGAAAAGCCCTCTCCTTTGGCGAAAAGGGCTTGTATGTCGTTCTCCTTGCAGAGACGTTCGTATTTCGGAAAATCCTGCTTCGCGGTCATGGTGAAGCTTTATTTTTTCTTGCTCTTCTTGGCTTCGGCGGCGAGATATTCCTCGATGGCCATCGTCATGGAATGGGCGGTAGAGGTGGGAGCCTTGACGTTCAACTCGAAGCCGGCATCGACGATGGCTTGGCATGTGGCATCGCCGAAACCGCCGATGGCCACCTTGCCCTCTTGCTTGAAATCGGGGAAATTGACCTTGAGCGACTGTATGCCCATCGGGCTGAAGAAAACCAGCATGTCGTAGTCTTCGATCTTGACGGTTTGGGTCAAATCGGCGGGCACCGTGCGGAACATCACGGCCTTGGTGAAGTTGAGCTTGGCAGCGGTGAGCATGTCGATGGTGGCGTCGGAACTGATGTCGGAACAGCAGTAGAGGTATTTCTCGTCCTTGTGTTTCTTCATGATGTCAATCAAGTCGCCGAGGCTCTGGTTGCCGAAGAAAATCTTGCGCTTGCGGTATTGCACATAGCGCTGAAGGTAGAGCGCGGTCGATTCGTTGATGCAGAAATACTTCAAGGTTTCGGGCACGTTGTAGCGCATTTCCTTTGCCACGCGGAAGAAATGGTCGATGGCGTTGCGGCTCGTGAGGATGATGCCGGTGTAGTCGGGAAGCTTGATATGCTCTTGCCGGAGTTCGCTCGCGGTAACGTCGTCGAGCTTGATGAATTTCTCAAAAGTGAATTTCACACCGTACTTCCTTGCCATTTCGCCATACGGGGTCTTGGAAAGGTCCGCAGGCTGTGGCTGAGACACCAAAATTGACTTGATTTTCATTCTTCCTATAAGATTTTTAGTGTGTCCTGTATCCTGTTTCCTAAGGCACCAAAAAACGCTCAACTCGTTAAAAAACAGAACCTTGGTTGATATAACGAAGGCCTGCCGTCATAAGTGTCGCGACAGGTGCGATTTCGAGGGCGCAAAAATACGAAAAAATATAAAACGCCGACATTTTTGCTGAAATTCTCGTTTCAACGACTTCCTTGACGAAGCGCACAAGGGCCGCCACCGCAATCACGCCAAAGCCCAGCCAAACAAAGAGGGAATAAGGGTTGTAGAGCAGCAAAAGCAGCACGGGCAACAAGACAAGAAGACCGTATGTGGAAACCGAAAGCTGAACGGCCATCTGCCTTTCGACGGCATCTTTGGTGCCGAAAAGCCAATTCATGAAATACAAGATGAAGACACGCAGCAAAACCCACCCGGTCACGATGCCGCAAACGGAACCAAAAACGCGCATTGTGTCGAATTGCCCCACGTCGCGGGTGAGAACGACGCAACTTTTTTGGATGAAAAGCGTCACAATGGCCAGATAGGACAGCAGAAAAGTCCAGCCCAAGAAACTCCTGACCAAGTTCCACTCGCGCAGCAACTGGTTGGTATGCGCCACCCCGCCAGGAACACTCAGCACCTGACGAAACTGCCTCGGATACAATTGCTTGTTCAGCACAATGACCAACATAACCAGTGCGATGATCACCAGGTTCCAGCCTTGCAGGATGTCGTAAGTCATGCGCGGCAACGGCGTGATAGCACTGCCAAAGCCCTCGGTGATGAAACTCGGCACCACGCTGTCGCAAGCCAAACCACCGGCCTGCTCCTGCACGGTGTCCAAAGCCCGCGCAGGCTCAAAAGGGCTCTGATAATATAAGTATGGATATTGCGGCATGGATGACTTCGGTTTCAGGCTGCAAAAATAAATCATTATTTGCAAAACCGACACAAAAACTTTCTAACTTTGCAACCAAAATCAACCGTATGTGTTGCCAAGTTGTGACAGACCTTCGATCCGACAGTCACAAACAATTCAACAAATCGAAGATTGGCTAACGCCGAATTATCATTTCAACGAAATCAACAAACAATTAAACGATTCAAAATGGAATTAATGCAAGAAATCATTGCCAACGCGCAAGCCAACCGCCAGCGCATTGTGCTTCCCGAGGGCGACGAGCCCCGCACCCTGAAAGCCGCCGACCAACTTTTGGCCGACAACGTGGCTGACATCATCCTCATCGGCCCCGCCGAGAAAATCAAGGAGATGACCGCCGAATTTGGCCTCAAGAACATCGGAAAGGCCCGCATCATCGACCCGAAAAACAACCCCGACAAGCAGAAATACGCCGACCTGCTCCTCGAACTCCGCAAGAGCAAGGGCATGACCCCAGAGCAAGCCGACGAGCTGGCCCAAAACTTCATGTATCTCGGCATCTTGATGGTGAAGGCCGGCGAGGCCGACGGCCTCGTGAGCGGCGCACGCAGCACCACGGGCGACATGCTCCGTCCTGCCCTGCAAATCATCAAGACCGTCCCTGGCGTGAGTTGCGTCAGCGGCGCCTTCACGATGTTCCTGCCCGAAGGCTGTCCTTACGGCACCAACGGCCGCATGGTCTTCGCCGACTGCGCCGTCACGCCCATGCCGACGGCTGAGCAATTGGCCGAAATCGCCATCTGCACCGCCGACACCGCCAAGGCCATCGCCAAGATCGACCCCGTCACCGCCATCCTGAGCTTCTCCACCAAGGGCAGCGCCAAGCATGAGGTGGTCGACAAGGTCATCGAAGCCACCCGTATCGCCAAGGAACGTCGTCCCGACCTCGTCCTCGACGGCGAGCTGCAAGCCGACGCCGCCATCGTGCCGTCCGTCGGTTCGAGCAAGGCCCCGGGTAGCCCCGTCGCCGGCAAGGCCAACACCCTCGTGTTCCCCTGCCTCGAAGTGGGCAACATCGCCTATAAGCTCGTCCAGCGTCTGGCCGTTGCCGAAGGCGTCGGGCCCGTGCTGTAACGCCCCGCACAGACCTGCCACGACCTCACCCGCGGCCTC
>CAMOCK010000104.1 GCA_946610645.1 uncultured Bacteroidales bacterium | reverse complement strand
TCTCGGCGGTGCCGACGAACATGCTGTTGCGGTCGATCTCTTCGTAGAGCATTTGCGACTTCTTGGTGTTGATCTTGTTCATGGCCTCGACGCCACCGATGGTGTCCTTCAGCCAAACGAGGGTCTCATGCATCATGAAGATGGGCGGTACCGGAGGCGTGTTGAACATCGAGATGTTCTTGGCTTCCTCAGCGGCGTGGGTGCGGTAGTCGACCATCGTCGGCAGCGGGTTCATGTAGGCGCGGTCGCCGATGTTGCCGAGGATGTCCTTCTTGACGATGACGAAGGTCACGCCAGCGGGGCCGACGTTCTTCTGGGCGCCACCGTAGATGAGGCCGTACTTCTTCACGTCGACGGGACGGCTCATGATGTCGGAGCTCATGTCGGCGACGAGCATGATGGGGCAGTCCATGTCATGCTTGATCTCAGTACCGTAGATGGTGTTGTTGGTCGTGGTGTGGAAGTAGTCGGCATCCGTCGGGATGGTGTAGTCTTTCGGGATGTAGGTGTAGGTCTTGTCTTCGCTGCTGGCGACGATGTCGACCTTACCGAACAACTTGGCTTCCTTGGCGGCCTTCTTGGCCCAGACGCCGGTTTGCAGATAGGCGGCCTTGGTCTTCATCAGGTTGGCGGGCACGGTGAAGAATTGGGTGCTGGCACCACCACCGAGGAAGAGGATTTCGTACTCCTCAGGGATGTTGAGGAGGTCGCGCCAAAGTTGGCGGGTCTCAGCCATGATGCGCTCCCAACCCGGGGTGCGGTGGCTGATTTCGGCGATGCCGATGCCAGTGTTGTCGAAATCGTAGAGCGCCTTGACGGTGCTTTCGATGGCCTGTTTAGGCAGAACGCAGGGACCTGCGTTGAAATTAAAAGCCTGTTTCATTTCAATTATTGATTTAAAAGTTTGATTTATAATTTGTTGATAGAGTTTTACGCTCGTATTTTGCTGCAAAGATAGCAAATAAAACCTTGCGGCAAGCCTTTTATTGCTTATTTATTTTCAAAGGTGTTGCAATCTTGTGATTAACCGATGCTTACAAAACTTTGCATTGTCTAATTGATTGATATTTAATAATTTAAAAAGAATGGAGAAAAAAAATAGTGAAATGCATTGCCATTCCAAGAAAATGTTGTACTTTTGCACACTCAAAATCTAAAGGAATCAAGCGATGAAAAAAGAAATTCACCCTAAGAATTACAGACTGGTTGTTTTCAAAGATATGTCAAACGATGTGACCTTCCTGTCGCGTTCGACCATCAACACCAAGGACACCATCAAGTGGGAAGACGGCAACGAGTATCCGCTCGTGAAGCTCGAAATCTCTAGTGCTTCGCACCCGTTCTACACTGGTAAGATGAAGCTCGTCGACACCGCCGGCCGCGTTGACAAGTTCAACAACAAGTACAAGAAGTTCTTCGAGAAGAAAGAGGCCAAATAAAGCCGTTTCAACTGAGAAAAAGGAAGCTCTTGCCCAAAGCGAGGGCTTTTTTCGTTTTTGGCACTGATTTTGCCCTATCCCTGCGCCACTATATAATAAGGTGCGAAACTGCGGCAGACTGACAATTTGTCGCATGGAAAAGCCAATTGAAATGATTAAATCAGTTAATAGACACGAGACGCGAGACAAAGGGACTATGACTTGTGACAATGACAGCTTAATGAAAGGCGTAAAACTTTTGCCTTTTCGTAAAAGCGGTCATGGTCATGGTCAGTGGTCATAGTTACGAAGTCCCGTGTCCCGCGTCACCATTCTCAAATCTTGTTTATGAGTTATAAAGTTGAAACCGAACTGTTTTCAGACATGATAGATACGGACGCCGAGTTCATCCCTGTGCTGACCATCGAGCAGGGCCAACTCAGCCAAAACGATGTCGTCCCGGAAGAGTTGCCCATCATGCCGTTGCGCAACTCAGTGCTCTATCCGGGTACGGTCATTCCTATCACCGTTGGGCGCGAGAAGTCGATCCAGTTGGTGAAGGAATACAGCCGCAAGCGCAAGCCTATCGGCGTGATTGCGCAGAAAGAGCCGAATGTCGACGAGCCGACGCTCGACGATTTGTATAAGGTGGGCGTGTCGGCGCAGATTCTCAAGAACTTCGAGATGCCCGACGGCAGCGTGACGGTCATCATTCAAGGCATCCGACGTTTTGAGGTGGTGGAACCCATTCAAAATGAGCCATATATGAAGGCCGTCGTGATGCCTTACGCAGCCTCGGAAGACGTGCCAGCATCGCGCAAGTTTGAGGCTTTGTTGCAATCGGTCAGGGACTTGGCCGTACAAGTCATTCCCCGCTCACGCAACCTGTCGCAAGAGGCGGGCTTCGCCATCAAGAGCATCGACGACCCAATGTTTCTGCTCAATTTCGTGGCCAGCAACATCGAGGCTGAATTGCCTGTGCGTCAAGGGATTTTGGAGGCCCGAAACCTCAACGAAATGGCTCAAGGCCTGCTGTCGGTGCTGACCGAGGCCAAGCAGATGCTTGAACTGAAGCAGCAAATCCAGAGCAAGGTGCGCGACGATATGGACAAGCAGCAGCGCGAATATTACTTGAACCAGCAACTGCGAACTATACAGGAAGAGTTGGGTGGAAATCCTAACGAGCAGGATGTCAAGGAATTGAAGGAAAAGGCCGAGAAGAAAAAATGGTCGAAAGAAGTCTCTGAGGTGTTTGACCGTGAATTGAAGAAATTGGAACGCACCCATCCGCAGTCGAGCGAATACGGCATACAATTGAACTATTTGCAGTATCTTGTCGATTTGCCGTGGGAGGAGTTTACGAAGGACAACTTCGACCTGAAACGCGCCCAAAAGGTGTTGGATGCCGACCATTTCGGTTTGGATAAGGTGAAAGACCGCATCATCGAGCATTTGGCCGTGCTGAAGCTGCGTCAGGACATGAAGGCCCCGATTTTGTGTTTGGTAGGCCCTCCTGGTGTGGGCAAAACGTCGTTGGGCAAGTCGATAGCGCGGGCGTTGAACCGGAAATATGTCAGAATGTCACTCGGTGGCGTGCGCGACGAGTCGGAATTGCGTGGCCACAGAAAAACATACATTGGCGCCATGCCGGGCCGTATCATCCAAAATCTGCGCAAGGTGAAGTCGGGCAACCCCGTTTTCGTCTTGGACGAAATCGACAAGGTGAGCGGCAACAACATCAGTGGCGACCCGCAAGCCGCCTTGCTTGAAATCCTTGACCCTGAACAGAATAATACCTTCTACGACAACTTCATCGAGTTGGACTACGACCTCTCGAAAATCATGTTCATCGCCACGGCCAACAACCTGTCGACCATCCATCCCGCCTTGCGCGACCGTATGGAAATCATCGACTTGAGCGGCTATCTGCGCGAGGAGAAATACGAAATCGCCAAGCGTCACCTCATCCCCAAGCAGATGAAGGAACATGGCTTGGACGCGAAGCAAATCACCTTCCCGAAGGATGTGGTGATGCACATCATCGACGACTACACCCGAGAGGCGGGCGTGCGCAACTTGGAGCGTCGCATCGGCGACATGATGCGTTTCCGCGCTAAACAAGTCGTTACGGAAGAACCGTTTGAGAAGAAGATCACCCTCGCCGACGTGCGCAAAGTGCTCGGTGTGCCGATGCACCACGACGAGGACGAGGTGAGGCACACCATGCCGGGCGTGGCCACTGGCTTGGCTTGGACGCAGGTGGGCGGCGAAATCCTGTCCATCGAAGTCAGCTTGAGCCGTGGCGGTGGTCATCTCTCGCTGACGGGCAACCTCGGTGAGGTGATGAAGGAATCTGCAACCATCGCATTTGAGTTCATCAAGGCACACGCTTCGCAACTCAACATCAACCCCGATGTGTTCGACGCTTGGAACGTCCATGTCCACATTCCCGAAGGTGCCACGCCCAAGGATGGTCCCTCGGCGGGCATCACGATGCTCACAGCCTTGACCTCGGCATTCACCCAACGCAAGGTGAAAAGCCAGTTGGCCATGACGGGCGAAATCACGTTGCGTGGTCGCGTTTTGCCCGTGGGCGGCGTGAAGGAAAAGATCTTGGCCGCCAAGCGCAACGGAGTGACCGAACTCATCCTTTCGGTAGACAACGAGCACGATGTCAAAGACATCAAGGAGGATTACGTCAGCGGTTTGAACTTCCACTATGTGGAGAACATGATGCAGGTGCTTGACCTTGCCTTGGAGAAAGAACAGGACGAGAACGACTTGGATTACAACAAGTATCTGCGCAACCTGCATCCTGAAGTTATCGGTTTCAAAGTCAAATGATGATGGGAAGAGGCTGGATTGGATTGTTGCTATTTGTTCTGTTGGCTTCAGGATGCGGCCAACGACGTGATGATGATCGGGATTTGGCCATTTTCAAGTACAACGAATCCGCCGGCATCCTGACCCTTGACCCAATTTACGCAAAGGATTTGCCGCATATTTGGGCTTGCAACCAAGTGTTCAACAGCCTTGTGGCCTTCGACGATGAGATGAACCTTGTGCCGATGGTGGCCAAGTCGTGGGACGTCAGCGAGGACGGATTGGTTTATACTTTCCATTTGCGAGATGATGTGTTTTTCCACAATGACACTTGTTTCAAAACCCCGCGTTGCGTGACCGCCAACGACTTCGTCTATTCCTTCAATCGTGTGGTGGACAAGCAGTTGAGTTCGCCTGGAATGTGGATTTTTTCGTCCGTCAAACAGGAAAACGACCACTACGCCTTCACTGCCTTGGACGACTCCACTTTCCAAATCGAGTTGTCAAAGCCGTTTCCACCGTTTTTGGGCATCCTTTCGATGACCTACGCGTCGGTGGTGCCGCACGAAGCCGTCGAGTTTTACGGCGACGACTTCCGCAGCCATCCTGTGGGGACAGGACCGTTCAAGTTCCAATATTGGAAAGAAGGCGTGAAGCTCGTTTTCCGCAAGAGCCCCAACTATTTCGAGCGCGATGAGGCAGGGGAGAGGCTGCCCTACATCGATGCCGTCTCCATCAGTTTCCTGATTGATAAGCAAGTGGCGTTCTTGGAGTTCGTCAAGGGCAAGTTCGACTTCATGTCGGGCATCGATGCGCGCTACAAGGACGAGCTGCTGACCCACGACGGCCAGCTGCGGAAGAAGTACGAGGACAAAATCCAATTGATCACCGAGCCATACCTCAACACTGAGTATTTCTCGTTCTACATCGATCCGAACGACCCGCTTGGCCCCGACCGCGCTCGCGCTTTGCGTCAGGCCGTCAGCCTTTGCATCGACCGCGAGAAGATGTTGCGCTACCTGCGCAACGGCATCGGAGAACCTGGCACGGGCGGTATGATTCCCGCCGGTTTGCCTGGCCACAGCGCGACCATTGGCTATGGCTACGACCTGAAACGCGCCCAACAATTGGTCAGGGAAAACCACCTTGAAGGTCACCTGCTGCAGCTTTCCACCGTGGCCGACTATGCCGACATCGGGAAGTTTGTCCAAAGTCAGGTGGAGCAAATCGGGCTGCAATGCAAGATGGAAGTGATGCCGCCCGCCACGTTGCGCAGCATGAGAAGCAACGGCAGCCTGCCGTTCTTCCGCTCGTCATGGGTGGCCGACTACCCCGACGCGGAGAACTACCTCTCGCTGTTCGTCACACAGAATTTCGCCCCGGCAGGACCTAATTACAGCCATTACAGCAATCCGAAATACGACTTGCTTTTCGACAAAGCGTTGAAATGTAATGATTTGCAGAAACGAGCCGAGTATTACACTGAAATGGATAGCCTGATGATGCGAGATGCGCCCGTGGTGGTGCTGTTCTACGATGAAGTGCTCCGCTTCGTCAACGAGCGGGTGAAAGACTTGGGCAGCAATCCGACGAATCTGCTGGATTTGCGGAGGGTGAGGATTGCCGATTAGTTGAGGATTTCAGAATATCTTTCTATACACATGGCATTCAGGCGTTTCCTGCCGATCGTCCAAATAGTTTTGGTGATAATCCTCGGCAAGGAAAAAGGGCTTGGCCTCTCGAATCTGTGTGGCCGGATGGTAGCCCATCTGCGTCAGTTCGCCAAAGACGCGGATGGCCGTGTCGCGCTCCTCGGTATTGTTGAACCAAATGGCCGAAAGGTATTGCGTCCCGATGTCGATGCCTTGTCCGTCGGCCTGTTCAAAGTTGTGGATTTCAAAGAAATAGCGCACCAAGGCTTCGTAGGAAACCATTTCGGGGTCGTATTCCACTTCGATGGTTTCCAAATGCCCGGTGGTGCCTGTTTTCACTTGTTTGTAACTTGGGTTCTCGATTTCGCCGCCCATGAATCCGACGGTGGTTTTCGTCACGCCTTTGAGCCGCTTGAAGTAATACTCCACGCCCCAAAAGCATCCTGCTGAAAAATAGGCTTTTGACATTTTATTCCTTTATTATTTTGATGACACTTTTATTACCGTTTTTGCCGCTGATAATCAGGAAATAAACCCCTTTTTCGAGGCAGCTCAAGTCGATGGCTTCAACCTTTTCGGCAGTCAAAACAATTTGCCCTAACAGGTTGCGGATTTCCACATTTTCAATCCCTTCGGCCTCAATGTGCAACGTGCTTGAAGTTGGATTGGGCCAAACATTGATTTCTGCTTCCTTTTGCTCGGTTGTTCCAGTCAAAATATTGAGTGTCAATCCGATGACGCTGTCGCAGTCGGGTCCGTTGAGGACGGCGGTGTAGTAGCCCGGTTCGTTTAGGTATCTCCCATGGAAATAATAGTTTCCGTAAGATGCTTCTTCAATGTTGGTGAGCGAGGCGCAACTCTCGTAGGCTCCAATTTCCACTCGGCCTTTTTGGATGCGCGGGTTGCCCGCGATGTCGGTGGCACCAAGCCCGGTCGTGTTTGGCTTGCCTGAATTAAGGCAAATGCTGCGCGGATGCAGGCTCCAATTCTCGTTGTGATAGTCGGCACCAGCACCTTCGGCGGGATGGGCGAAGCGGACGAAAACACCTGGCTCTTCGCCATCGTTCTCAACGGGAACATTGTAATTCTCCGACCCATTGACGATGCCGACGACGGCGCAATGGTCGAAGTCGCTCAACCCTGCAAACTGGTTGGACAGACCATTGGCCACATTGCCCCAAACGATGCAATTGTAGTATTTGTTGTGGCTGTTTTCGTGATAGATGCCGCCGACGCTTTCCGTGGCCAAGTTCATCACGAAGTCGCAGTTGTAAGCCGTGAACTGGCCTCGGGCGTACATGCCGCCGGCGTTGTTGGCCGTGTTGTTGCTGATGATGCAGTTTTTGAGCGTCGGTTCGGTATTATTATAAAGGTATATGCCGCCGCCCTTGGTCGAGGCGCGGTTGTTGCTGATGCGGCAATTTGTGCAGTCGGCACCGATGCGGTCGCAAATGCCGCCACCCATCGACGCGGTGTTGTCCATGATGCGGCAGTTGTT
>CAMOCK010000103.1 GCA_946610645.1 uncultured Bacteroidales bacterium | reverse complement strand
GGCCTTCATGATTTGCGTCAACGAACTTGCCGACCTCAAGTGCAACAAACGCGAAATCCTCGACCCGTTGGCCATTATGATTTCGCCATACGCACCGCATATTGCTGAGGAGCTGTGGCACTTGCTGGGTCACGATACTTCGGTGGTCAATGCCACATTCCCTGTTTACGACGAGAGCAAGACCGTGGAGAACAGTTTCAACTATCCCATCAGCTTCAACGGTAAGATGCGCTTCTCGATGGAGTTGCCCGTCACGATGGGTGTCGACGAAGTGCAGGCCGCCGTGCTTGCCGCTCCCGAGTCAGCCAAGTGGCTCGAAGGCAAGCAAGTGCGCAAGGTCATCTTCGTGCCGAAGAAGATCGTGAATATCGTGGTTGGATAAAACCTTGATGGATTTGTAGCTCAATAATTCATCCCGAAATGCCACAGCGGGATGATGTTTTCGTAGCCGTATTCGATGTCGTCTTTCACAACGAAGGCATCTTTCACTTCGGCGATTTGTCTCTTACTTTTGCTCTTCCCGCCCACTTCGAAGGTCTTTCCGTTGATGAGGAAATCGGCAGCCTTTGAAGCGAAAACTTCATGGTTGACTTGCATTTGCGAGAGGAAGAACGTCTCGCGGATGTTGCCGACTTCGGGAAATTGCGGAATTATTTCCTCAAAAAACGCAAAAATTGCGGAATTATTTCCGCGTTTTTATTTCAAACACCACGGCATGGGGCATTTCAAAGCTGTTTGGGAAGTCGATGCGATAGCGACCATCGGTCTCTTTACTGAGGGTGGCTTTCTTGTTGCTGCCCAGCACTTTGATTTTTCCCGTCCTCAAGCTTGCGGACGGCTTGTCCGCACCGTTGAAGTCAAACCAATATGTCTCAGGCACAGGGCTTTCCTGTTCGTCCAAGAGGAAAATGGCATACACCTTGTGGTCCTTTTGCGTGAAGCGGAACTTGCCGTAAGTGAAGGGATAGACGGGTCGTGTGCCGTAGATGGCTTCGCCGTTCACCTTCATCCACTCGCCGATTTCCTTCATGCGGAGCAGGGCCGTGTCGGGCAGGTTGCCGTCGGCATCGGGGCCCACGTTGAGGAGGAAGTTGCCGCCTTTGGCCACGATGTCGCACAAAAGATGGATGAGTTTGTTAGTGCTTTTGTAGGTGTCGGTCGAGACATACGACCATGAGTTACCCATCGACATGCAGGTCTCCCAAGGATAGGGCAGGAGCGAGTCGGGCACCTGCTGTTCAGGGGTTTGGTAGTTTTCGTACTTGCCACCCACCGAGCGGTCGACGATGATGAGGTCGGGGTTGTTCTCGCGGGCGATGGCGGCCACCTCTTTCATATTAATGTCTTGGATGTAGCCTTGGCAGCCCAGCCAAGGGCGTGTTTCGTCGTTCACGCTCCATTCGGGGCGCACCCAGCCGCCGTCGAGCCACAGGATGTCGATGTCGCCATAGTTGTGGGTGAGTTCGTGTATCTGTCTGTGCGTGAATTGCTTGTATTTCTCAAAGCGTTCGGGCATTACGGTCGGGTCGTAGTTGACATTGCGGTCGGGGGTGGCCCATTCGTGCGCCCAATAGTCGTCGCAGTGCCAGTCGGGCTTCGAGAAGTAGAGGCCCGTCCAGAGGCCTTTTTCGCGGAAGGCTTTCACCACCTCGCCCGTGATGTCGGCCTTGGGGTTGTTCGAGAACGGACAACTCGCATCAACGGTGGAGTAGGAGGTCTCCTTGGTGTCGAAGAGGCAGAAACCGTCGTGGTGCTTGGTGGTGAAGACGACGTATTTCATGCCTGCGTTTTTGGCGGCTTCGGCCCATTGGGTCGGGTCGAAGTGCTTGGGATTAAAGGTTTTGTTAAGGTTTTGGTAATCAGTTTTATACTTGTAATAATCCGCGCCGTTGCGGTTGATCCAAGGCTCGTTGCAGATCGACCACGACTCCACCACTTCCCATTGAGAGTAGATGCCCCAGTGCATCATGAAGCCAAACTTGAGGTCTTGCCATTGGCTGATGCGGTTGGTGATGACGGGGTCGGTTTCGGGCTGTTGGTCGTTTTGGGCGAAAGTTGACAGACTTGCCAACAAAAACAGTGCGATGAATGTGTATTTTCTCATGAGGTTCGATTTTTATTGTGCAAAAGTAGCAATATTCGGCCAATTGGACAATTTTATGATACAGAATCAGGTCGTTGGAAACACCATAAGGATGGGTTTCAAGTGCATATTTTGCAAAAAATGCCATTGGGAAACCGAGCATATCTATATTTTCCATATTTTTGCAAATAATTAAAAATCCTAATTATGAACAAACCTTATCTTTTACTTTGTACAGCACTGTTAATAGGCTGTGGTTTAATGGTTTCCTGTGGTGGAAGCCAAACACAAACTGAGGTGCCCATGGTGAAATACGAGACCAAGGTGCTTCAACCTGAGACTGAAGTTTATAACATGACATTCCCGGCAACGACCGTCGGCACCATGGAAATCAAGGTGTATCCGCAGGTTGAAGGCGTTGTCACGCAGAAGAACTTCAGCTCGGGAACCATCGTCCAGAAAGGCCAGACGCTTTTTGTGATCGACCCAACCCAGTACCAACTCGGCGTGCAGAGTGCCGAAGCCGACCTGAAGGTGGCCAAAGCCAATATGGAAACCATGAGGTTGCAGTATGAGTCGAACCAGAAGCTGCATGAAAAAGGGATCATCAGCGACTATGTCCTCAATACCAGCCTTAACGCCTACAACTCGGCGCAGGCCTCGGTTTCGCAGGCACAGGCACAGCTCAATATTGCACGAACCAACCTCGGCTATTGCACGGTCAAGGCACCGGTGACGGGCTTCATCGCCGGCAACGAATTCGATGTGGGAGACATGGTTAGTAGCGTCTTACCCCTTTGCACCGTGAGCGACATCAGCCAAGTGTTGGCCAACTTCTCCATCACGGAAACCGACTTGCTGGACTTGGTCAGGGTGTATCATTTGATTTCGGGCAAAAACGGCATGGAAGGTCCCAACGGATCCCTCGTCAGCGATGTGTTGCCCAAGGTGAAGCTCAAGCTGAAAGACGGCACTATTTATGAACATGAAGGCAGGATATCCATGATTAGCGCAATCGTCAACCAAAACACGGGTACGGCGGCATGCGAAGCCAGCTTTGAGAATCCCGACGGCGTGCTTCGTTCGGGCTTGTCGGCCAATGTCATCATTCCGACGGCGTTCGACAGTGTGCTGAGCGTGCCCCAAACGGCCGCCGTGCGCCTGCAAGACAAGATGATGTTCTACCGCGTCAAGCAGGACGGGACGGTGGAAGGCATCATCTGCAAGGAAGTGTATTCTTCGAACGATGGAACGGAGTATTACATTCTTGAAGGTTTGAACCCAGGCGACGAGGTGGTCACCAACGGCGTGGGCAAGTTGACGAATGGACAGAAAATCAGATGACCATGGGAAAAATAAGGAAAGAAAAATATTTCGTAAAGCACTGGGTGTCGGCGCTTGGCGTCGGCGTGCTGATTTGCCTGATCGGTGTAGTGGGACTCAACTCGCTGTCGATCGAGCAATACCCTAACATTGCGCCTCCGCAGGTCGTTGTCTCGGCCAGCTACACCGGCGCCGATGTCTCATCTATCATGAAATCGGTCATCATTCCTATCGAAGAGCAGGTGAACGGCGTGGAGGACATGATGTACGTCTCCTCATCGGCCTTCTCCAATGGTAGCGCCGAAATCAACGTGTATTTCAAGCAAGGCACCGATGCCGACAAGGCCACTGTGAATGTGCAAAACCGTGTGAGTCAGGCGCAAGGCAAGTTGCCTTCCGAAGTGACCCAGCAGGGCGTCACCGTGCAAAAGAGCGTCAACTCCATCCTGCAAATCCAGTCTTTGGAGAGCACCGACGACCGATTCGACCAGACGTTTATCATCAACTATTTGGACATCAACGTGATACCACGTATCAGCCGCATCACGGGCGTGGGTAGCATCAACCTCCTTGGCGACACTTACGGTGTGCGTATCTGGATCAAGCCTGACGTAATGGCCTCCTACGGCATCACCCGCGAGGAAGTCATCTCTGCCATTCAGGAGCAACACTTTGTGTCGCCCGTGGGAAGTATTGAGAGCGCGGTGAACAAGATTGACATCGAGTTCAAGGGACAACTCGAAGAGATGAGCGACTTCGAGGAAATCATTGTGCGTGCCACGCCCGGAGGTGATATCGTTCGCCTGAGAGACGTGGCCGATGTGGAGTTTGGAACCAAGTCCTATTCCTTCCGTTCGAGGGTCGACGGACATCCTGGCGCGATGTTCTTCGTCAAACAGGCTCCTGGTGCCAACGCCACTGAGGTCAACGCGGAAATCAACAAGGTGATCAAGGATATTTCTAAATCGTTGCCCGCTGGTTTGGAATTCAGGCAGTTGGAAACCTCTGACGATTTCCTTTACGCCTCCATCCACAATGTGGTTGAGACCCTTATCATCGCCATCCTCCTTGTGATCCTCATCGTGTATCTGTTCCTTCAGGACTTCAAGGCCACGCTGATCCCCTCGATTTCCATCATCGTGTCGTTGGTAGGCACCTTCGCCGTCGTGTGGGCGTTGGGCTTTTCGCT
>CAMOCK010000102.1 GCA_946610645.1 uncultured Bacteroidales bacterium | reverse complement strand
CGATGCTGTTGGCGGGCATGGTTTGGATGTAGGTCTTGAGGTTTTCGGCGGTCATGTGCGAGGGCTTGTCGTTGATCCAAACCTCCACACTCGACGTGCCGCGCAGCGTGATGTTGCCCTCCACGTCCACCTCCACGCCCGGCGCGTTCTGCAAGGCATCTTCGGTGGTTCCCGTTTGGATGGACGGATCCTCGCTGACGTTGTAAACCAATTTCTCGCCTTCCATGGCATAGAGCGGCCTTTCGGCGGACACCGTAACTTCGCCCAGCGAGGTCACGCCCGGATTGATGCGCAAAGTGCCAAGGTTGGTGTTGTTGGTCACATGGAACGAATGCAAATAATTTTCATATCCGATGGCCGACACACGCAACACGAATCCCCCTTGAGGCACTCCGTTGATTTCAAATGCGCCGTCCATATTGCTGATGCCGCCTTTGACAAACTCATTATCGACAGAGTCGAGCACGGCCAGATTGACAAAGGGCATCGTTTCGCCCGTCTTGGCGTCGCGCAATACGCCAACCACCGTGAACGTGTCGCCTTCGCGGACTTTCTTTTTCGGCTTCACCGTGGGCATGTTGCCTTCCGTTTGGCCCCATTGGCGGTCGCCTCCGTAGGGCGGTCTGCCAGCTGGATTCCTGCCTCCAGGATTTCTGCCACCAGGTGGTTGTGCGATGGTCAGTGAGGTAGATAGGACAAAAAACGCCAAAAGCGTGACTTTCAAAACATGGAATCTTTTCATTGCTCGTAAATTTGCTGCAAAGATAATAAAATCAAATGACAAAGCGGAAAGAATTTTCATGTGAAACGGAAAAATAAAGAGATGAAGAGGTCTTTTCTTTGTGAAAAAAGAAAAAGATTATCTTTGCAGAAAAAATACGGCAAATGAAAGACTACATTTTCGTTTTGGAAATGGAAACGCGCGATTATGAGTGCGACATTCAAGGCATCGTGAACAACGCCAATTATCAGCATTATCTTGAGGCTACGCGCCACAAATGGCTGCAGCAGGAAGGGCAGTCGTTTCGGCAATGGCACGAATCAGGCATGGACGTTGTGGTGGCCGAAATCACGATGAAATACAAGACACCGTTGCACGGACAAGAGACCTTTCTCTCATGCCTCAACGTGCGCCGCGAGGGACCTCGCTTCATTTTCGAGCAGGACATTTATCGCAAAGCGGATATGAAACTCTGTATATCAGCATCAGTTTCAACGGTTTGCATGATTGACGGCCGCCTGACAAGAGGTGACGAGCTGGCTGCCATGTTTGCCAAATACCTATAATCTTTTGCGCGATGAACACGATAGGACATCTTTTCAAACTGACCACTTTTGGCGAGTCGCATGGCACAGCCATCGGAGGCGTCATCGACGGCTGCCCTTCAAATCTGAAATTGGATTTCGATTTCATTGCTGTTGAGTTAGATAGACGAAAAACGGCGCAATCCGAAACCACATCGCAACGAAAAGAATCCGACCACATCGAGTGGATTTCGGGCTTGCTCGATGGCATCACTTTGGGCACGCCAATCGCCTTTATGGTGCGCAACGATGACTGTAAACCAAGCGATTACGAGAATTTGAAAGATGTTTTTCGCCCTTCTCATGCTGATTTCACTTACGAGCAGAAATACGGCCTCCGCGACTGGCGAGGAGGCGGAAGGGCTTCGGCGCGGACCACTTTGCCCATCGTGGTGGCTGGTGCCATCGCCAAGCAGATTCTGAAAGGCAAAGGCATCCAAATCGTCGCTGAAGTGACCGAGATGGGCGATGCAGAACAAGCTAAAAATGAAGGCGATACGGTGGGCGGCATCGTGGAGTGTCGCATCATCGGAGTGCCTGCGGGCTTGGGCGAACCGATGTTCGGAAAGTTTTCGGCGCAGTTGGCTCATGCCATGTTCAGCCTTCCCGCCGTGAAGGGTTTCGAAATCGGCGACGGCTTCGCCTTGGCGAAGATGAAAGGCTCAGAAGCCAATGATACCTTTATTGTTTCAGACGTGGGACTGAAGGACGCGGGACGTGGGACGGAGGGCATTGAGATTTGTGCTGCCACGAACCATTCCGGAGGCATACAAGGTGGCATCAGCAATGGCAACGATATCGTTTTCCGCGTGGCTTTCAAGCCGATTCCGAGCATCTCGAAGCCCCAACAAACCGTGAACCGCGCAGGAGAGGCCTGCACCATTGCCATCAAGGGGAGGCACGACGTTTGCGCTTTGCCCCGCGCCGTGGTGCTGGTGGAGGCTTTGGCTGCCGTGGTGACGCTGGATTTGAGGATGATGGCAAAGCAATTGAGCCTGGTTGGAGGATGATTCTCAACCCGGCAATGCTTACTTCTTGTTAGGTAGTTCATACAACAACACCCCCGAAACCATCCAATGGTTGAAGCTTTCGCCTTCGTCCTTGCCTTGGGGGATGGCGACGCGGATTGTGTGCTTGCCAGGTTTCAGGTCGCTGAGGTCGAAATAAACGGGATTGGTGGCCGTTCCAGGACACCAACCCGAGCGCGAAAAGTCGGAGGAGGAGAGGCCATTCCAGAAATTGCCCGAAACGGGGTTCTGGTCGCGGAAGGTGGCACAATCGCATCGCCAAGGCATGTGTACGAAACGCTTCTCGCCGTCGATGAAGATGGCGTTTTCCTTCGGGTTGAACTCGTCGCCGCCGTCCCAGCCGCCATGGCCTGTACTGATGTAACGCAAACGCACCTTCTTGGCACCTTCGGGGATTTCAAATTCCACTTCAAGGTCGTCCGTGGCAAACAGGCGTCCGTAGTTTTGTCCGCTCATTTCCAGTACGTTGCAGGTGTTGAACAAAGGGGTGGAATGTTGTCTCAACGGTTTTTCGCTCCATTTGTTGTCGCCCGGGTAGGCAAGGAGGTCGAGGGAAATCTTGTGTCCGCCACGGTCGTAATTGCCGATGAAGGCCCCTATGAGCACATCGCCGCGCAAACGGTCACGCAACTCGCTGATTTCCTGTTTGTAATAGTTCTCCTCGGCCCATTCCAAACCATCGATTATCATCTTGTTGTTGAAATGGCCTGCGCCAAACGAGGTGAAAAACCGCACCAACTCCACAGGCGGCAGATAGCCTTTCTCCGCTTTGATGCCTTGGTATTCCTGTCCGTCTTTTCCAACGCTAACAGGAAGGGCTTCAATGCCTTGCGTCAAACCATCCTTGAAGCTTTTGGCTGTTTCGGTCGGGATGACGAAGACGGAGGCCGAGCGGTCGTAGGCATCGCCGTCTGAGCGTTGGCGGATCTCGGCGAAGATTTGGTAATGCGCTGGCAACAAAGGCAATCTCATGCGCTTGACAATCAATGTGCCATGACTGAAATGTATGGTCGTGTCGAAGGGGATTTCTCCCGTAAAAGGTTCGTAGTCAGCGAAATTGATGGTCTCGTCCTCAAAAACAGGGATGTGTATGATGAGCTTGTCCTTGCGAAGCTGGACCAACTCGCGCGAGGTCTTGCGCTCGCCTTTGTATTCAGGAATGAGGTTGATTAGGTCGAATTTTTGCTCTTTAACTTCTTCCAAATCAGTGATGTAGGAACCGTTTCTCATGCAACGCACCATCACGCCGTTCAAGCGGCCAAGGCCAGGCATGGGCGTGGCCTCGAAACCGAGGCTTTCTGTCATCCACACTTCTATGGTGTTGGAGTTGATGCTCGTTTTGTATTTCTTGCAATCGTAACCCAACATTTTTTCTTGACCTTCTTCGCTGAAAACCACGTTGTTATCCTTGAAAGGGTAGGTGCTGTAATATTTCGCGTCGGCGAAATCCGCGATGGTGTAAACGGAGTCCTCGATGTAATTAACGTATATGTTCGACTCGCAATAACCAGGGACTGGGTTGGAAAGCTTTTTTTCTACCGTTCTGATTTTTAGGCATTTGTTGTTCTCCATAACTTGCACTGTCGTAGTGTCTTGTTCCGCAATGCCCTTGGCGTAAGTCAAATAGGAAAGGCTGTGCTGCGCAACTGCGGCTTGCACCAATAAAGAAACGATTATTCCGATAAGTAACTTTTTCATATCTTGTTGAATTTGAATTGTTTAATCTTGAAATTTGAAATCTTGAATTTGAAATTTGAAATCTTGAAATCCACTAATACACAACAAACCCCACCACTCCCGACAACACTATGAGCAAAATCGGGTTGGCCTTGAAAAAATACGAGGCCACAAAAGCCAAAACGCAGATAATCACGCTGATATTGTGTTGATCGCGACCGAAATCCACAAAATTCTGAGTGTTCATCATCGAAAGGCCGGCGGCGAAAATAAGTCCTGCGATGGCGGGCTTCAATCCTTTCAAGGTGTTGTCCATCAAACTGTTGTTTCTTTTGTTCATAAAGAGTTTGAGAATCAGATACACCATGATGACGGACGGAAGGCAAAGTGCAAACGAAGCCAACAACGAGCCGCCAAAGCCCGCCGTGGTGTAGCCGACGTAGGTCGCCAAGTTGATGGAAATCGGGCCAGGAGTCATCTGCGAAATGGCTACCATGTCTGCGAAATCGGTCATCGTCATCCAGCCGTAGTGGTCCACCACCTCATGTTGGATGAGCGAGAGCATGGCATAACCGCCGCCGAAGCCCAACACCCCGATTTTCACGAAGACCCAAAGCAGTTGCAGGTAAATCATGGCTGGGCCTCCTTTCTGTTTTGACGAGGGACTGGGGACTGGGGACTGGGGGCGGTTTCCTTCTTCCGTCCATCGTCTTCCGTCCTTTGTCCTTCGTCCATCGTCTTCTGTCCAATAATGATTGCATAGATGAGGCTTCCCGCAATGGCAGCGAGGATGACATAAGCAGGCGAGACCTTCAGCCACCAAATCAGGAACACCGTGGCGATGGGGATGATGGCGGTCTTCCAAGTGACTTTGGCGGATTTGATCATGCGCAGGGAAGGGGCGAGGATGAGGGCCACCACGCACGGGCGGATGCCCTTGAAGATGCGCTCCACCACGGGTTGGTCGCGGTACTCGCGGAAGACCGTGGCCAAGAGCAGAATGATGGTGATGCTGGGGATGATGGCGCCGAGCATGGCGGCGAAAGCGCCTTTGGTGCCCGCCACGCGATGGCCGACATACAAGGCCGTGTTGACCGCGAACACGCCTGGCAACGATTGCACCACGGCAATCATGTCCCAAAACTCGTCCGTCGGGATCCATTTCTTCTGGTCGACGACGGCCTTCTCCACCATCGAGAGCATGGCATAGCCGCCGCCGAGGGTGAAAGCCCCGATTTTGAAGAAAGACCAGAACAATTGAAGCGGTTTTTTCATGGCGCAAAATTAAAGGTTTTTGTGCATTGATTGAAAAATACATTATTTTTGCGGCAGAAAACTAAATCTTTTGCATTATGATACTAACAACTACACCGACCATTGAAGGTCACACCATCACTGAATACAAAGGTGTTGTGTTCGGAGAAGTGATTTCCGGAGTGAATTTTATTAAGGATTTTAAGGCCAGCCTTCGCGATTTCGTTGGCGGACGCTCTGCTTCATACGAGCAAGAGTTGATCAATGCTCGCGCCCAAGCCTTGAGAGAATTGGAAGAACGGGCTCGACAAGTGAATGCGGATGCTGTGGTTGGCATCGATATGGATTATGAAGTGTTGGGCCAAAGCGGTTCGATGCTGATGGTTTCCGCTTCAGGCACTGCGGTAAAACTCCAATAAGTATAATCAAATACTTAGATATATGCTTTTAGACGTTTCCGTGATGACCTTTGACCGGCCCGAGGCTTGGCAATGGTTGGTGCAATTCTGTATTTTGGCGACGGCCCTGCTTTTGGGTAATGTGCTGAGAACCAAAATCCCGTTCCTGAACAAAAGCCTGTTGCCTTCGGCACTTTTGGGCGGCTTGCTGTTGCTCATTTTCAAGGCCTTCCCCAACTGTCGTGAAATCATCAACAAACCTATGATGGAGGTGGTGACCTATCATGCCTTGGGCTTGGGCTTCGTGGCTTTGGCGTTGAAAAACAACAGGATAGAATCGAAGTCCACACCGCTGAAGGTAATTGAGACGGGTGCCTTGACGGCCTCGACATACGTCATACAAGGCATTGTGGGTCTCATCGTTTCCATTTTGTTCTTCTATTTCGGCAAGCGTTTGTTCTACGCCGCAGGCTTGCTGCTTCCGATGGGCTACGGGCAAGGTCCGGGGCAGGCCTTGAACTTCGGCAAGATTTTCACGGGCTGGGCCACGGAGCAGGGCATCGACTTCCCGGGGGCGGATTTCGGCCTCTCCATCGCCGCTATGGGTTTCATCGTCGGTAGCGTGGTGGGCGTGATCTATATGAACATCTTGCGACGCAAAGGTATACTTTCGAGAAAGAAAATCGCTGAGGCACAGATGAATAAGTTGGAGGATTACGAAAGCAAGGGCGAAATCCCCGACGCCGAGTCCATCGACAAGCTGTCGGTGCAAATTTGCATGGTGCTGTTCGTCTATTTCCTCGTATATCTGTTCACCAACTGGATTCAGGGCATGGAGTTGGGCAAGTTTGGGGAGAACACGCTGAAACCCATGCTCTGGGGCTTCAACTTCTTGATTGGCACGCTGTTCGGCATCCTGTTCAAGTGGTTGCTGGGTCGCTTCAAGAAGGCCAAACTGATGAGCCGCGAATACATCAACAACTATATGCTCAACCGCATCAGCGGCTTCTGCTTCGACATTATGATTGTGGCGGGCACGGCGGCCATCAATTTCAATGAGATTGGCAAGTTTGTGCTGCCTTTCATCATCATTGTCACCTTGGGAGCTATCGTCACTTTTTTCTATGTGTTGCTGATTTCCAAGCATTTGTATCCCGATTACAAGTACGAAGGCTTTTTCTCGATGTTTGGAATGTTGACGGGCACGGCCAGCAACGGCATGATTTTGCTCCGCGAGATCGACCCGAAGTTTGAGACGCCTGCCGCCAACAACCTCGTGCTGCAAACCCTTTCGGCCATCGTTTTGGGTTTCCCCGTCTTACTGTTGGTGGGTTATGCACCGCAAAGCCTCAAGGCCACATGGATTACCTTGGGCATTTTGATTGTGTTTTGGGCAGCACTCACGCTATTCATGCTTAGGACGAAGATTTTCAAACGAAGCAAGAAAGAAAGAGAATGAGCAATACAAAAAAACGCTTGGTTGTCCAAGCGTTTTTTTTAGCAAAAAGTTGTATGTTAAGGTTATCCCTTCCCGACGTTGATGGTCTTGCCGCCTGATCCGCTGTTTCCGTTACTTGGTTTTTGCGTCGGCGTGACGTTGTTCTTTTTGGGCGCGACCGTGCCCGAACCCGACGTGGGCTTGGGGCCGATGCTGCCATTGCTTCCGGTGGCGTTCAGCTTATATCCAGCAGCCTCGGCCATCTCCTTGATGCGAGCAGCGCGTTTTCCACTGTCGGGGTGCGTTGCAAACATTTGAGCCACAGTGCTTTGTGTTCCGCTGCTGCCATTCAGTCCGATGAGAACGTTCAGTGCCTTGTACATGGCGAAAGGGTCCACACCGTTTTGGATGCAGAATTGGAACGCTTTTTCGTCGGCTTCATACTCCTGTTTGCGCGAATAGGCGTTTTGGGCCAATTGTTGTCCGATGTCACCAAGGAAACCCGTAGAGAGAGCTCCTGCGGTGGTGTTCACAGCGGCAATGCCATAGCGAGCGGCCACTACAAGATAGGCAGTGCGGTAGGCATCGCGGACATCTTTATTAATAAGGTGTCCCAACTCGTGACCGACGACGGCAAACAATTCATCGTCGCTCATCACGTCCATTAGGCCGGTATAGACGCGCACGCTACCGTCGCCACTGGCAAAGGCGTTCACCTCTTTCGACTGATACACTTTGTAGTTGAGGTTCAAGTTGCTGATGTTTCGGAATTTAGACATGATACGGTCAAGACGCTTGGTGTAATCGTTATTGGCTGGCAAGACGGTGTTCTGCCCGTCCGACTCTACCATGTATTGGCTGCACAATTGGGCGACTTGGGCATCGCTGATGGTTAGGGCTTGAACCGCAGCCGCACCTGCATTAAGGGCGGCGTTTTGGTCCACTAATTTCATGGAGGTGCAGCTCGCCATCGAAAGCGCCACTACACAAGTCAATGCTAATTTCTTCATTTTTAGGAGGTTTTATGTTTTATACTCGTTTAACCCTGCAAAAATAGTGCATAAAAGCGGAATTTTTTTCAAAAAAGTGCATTTTTTTTCTTGCATGTTCCAAAATTAATGTATCTTTGCAGCATCAAAATAATATCAAAATAATATCATCTATGGAAACAAAAGAATTTGAATTCAAGGGACTTGCGATGAACGGATTCGTCGCATTGTTTGTCGAGTTTGCCATCATTGGCTTGAGCATTTGGGGTTTGGTCGCGTTCACCAACGAACAGCTGTCCACGCCCGTACTTTCCATCGTCGGCCTGCTGTTGGCCTGCATCCTGCCCATCGGGTTCCGCAAGTTGGAGCCTAACGAGGCCATGGTGATGCTGTTTTTCGGCAAGTACAAAGGCACGTTCACCAAGACGGGCTTCCACTGGGTCAACTTCCTGATGACCTCCAAGAAGGTCTCG
>CAMOCK010000101.1 GCA_946610645.1 uncultured Bacteroidales bacterium | reverse complement strand
CAGCAGGACTTTTTTCTCGGGAAAGACCTCGGCAAGTCTTTCATTGTCAGGAAATTCGGCCACTTCCCAAAGGTTTTGGTCCCAGCCGCGACCCAAGAGCCATTCGGAAGGGTAGAGGCTATCGTGGACTTTTAGCCGCTCGATGATTTCGTCGTAGGATCGGCTGCCTTTCAGGTCGGCCCAGCGGATGAGGTTTTCACCGTATCCCGTGAAATGGCAATGCCCGTCCATAAAACCCGGATACACCGCATCACCTTGGGCATCAATGGTTTCCTTGGCTGAATACTGGCCCATGATGGTCGCTTCATCGCCCACTGCGACAAACTTTCCGTCTTTCACGGCAAAGGCTTGGGCTTTGGAGAAATCGTCGTCAACGGTATAGACGTTGGCGTTGTGGACGATGAGGTCAACGGGTGTTTTCTGGTTGCATGAGGTCATAAGCATTAAAATTGAAGCGCAGAGCGCTGGAATGATGGTTTTAAGTGATTGTTTTACAGTTGTTTTCATTGTTTGTGTTTTTCTTGGAATCAAGCGACAAAAGTAACAAATTAAAGAATATCCCGCGCAATCCGAGCGCATGCTTCGACATCGGCAAAGGCGTGGTGGTTCAAAAGATGGTAGCCATAGGCTTCGGCTACGGTGTGGAGTTGATGGCTGTACGCTACCAAAGGCAAGCCCTCAATGAGGGGATTAATTTTCTCCCAAAAGTAAGGAATTATGGCTTTGCAACCCGAAAAACATTAATTTTGCCCCAAATTTTACAACCATGAAAAGAGGATTTGGAAGCGACAACCATTCGGGCATTTGTCCCGAGGTTTTGGAAGCCATCGCCCGCGTGAACAAAGACCACGCTGTGGCTTACGGCGATGATGAGTATTGTGCAGCGACGGAAGCGAGGTTCCGCGAACAGTTTGGCGAACAAGCCCGCGTGTTTTTTGCCTTCAACGGCACGGGCTGCAACACCCTATGCATCGATGCCATGACGCGCTCGCACGAGGCCGTGGTGTGTGCCGAAACAGCTCACATCAACGTGGATGAATGTGGCGCGCCGCAACGCATCGTGGGCTGCCGCCTGCTGACGGTGGCCACCCCCGATGGCAAACTGACCCCAGAGTTGATAAAGACCCGCTTGCACGGCTTTGGCTTCGAACACCACAGCCAGCCCAAGTTGATTTCCATCACCCAACCGACTGAATTTGGTACTTTATACACTTTGGACGAAATCAAGGCCATCGTGGGACTGGCAAGGGAATATAATATGTACGTCCACATCGACGGGGCGCGCTTGGCCAACGCTGCCGTGGCTTTGGGTTGCTCGTTCAAGGAGATGACCACCGACCTCGGCGTGGATGCCGTTTCCTTTGGCGGCACCAAGAACGGCCTGATGATGGGCGAGGCCGTCGTTTTGCTGAATCCCGACCTTTGCCCCGACTTCAAATACCGCCGCAAGCAGGCTATGCAGCTTTGCTCGAAGATGCGTTTCATCGCGGCGCAGTTCGATGCCTATTTCGAGAACGACCTTTGGAAGCGTAATGCGGAACATAGCAACCGCATGGCGCAGAAACTTTACCAAGCCGTTAAGGGCATTAAGGGAGTGAATGTCGTCTATCCCGTGCAAGCCAACGGCGTGTTTGCACAGTTGCCCCGAAAGGTATGGAAGGAACTGCAAAACCACTATTTCTTCTACGATTGGGACGAAGATGCCGACGTGGTGCGCTGGATGTGTGCATTCGACACGACGGAGGAAGACATCGCTGATTTTGCGACAACGCTGAAGGCACTAATGGAAGCATAAGTGTTCTCTTCAGGCAACAAAGCGAAGAGGGTGTGCCGTGAACCGACACACCCTCTTCCGTTTTTTCAGTGCTGAATCGTCATCAGTCTTATGTACTTCAATAATTTTTTGGTCCAGCTTAGGTCCTCGATGATTTGCTTGGCGGAGTGATCAATCGTCTTTTGATGCGCTTTTTTGCAAAAAAAATCGATTTTTTTGCCAAATTAGGTATTTTTACCTAATGGAAATCCAAATTAATGCGCTAATTTTGCCCGAAATACCATTAAACTCATGTTTCACTAAAACTCAAACATCATGAAAAAACGTTTACTTTTACTCCTGTCGGCGTTGGTCTTCGCCGGCATGACGGTGGCTCAGGACATCTATAGTTCGGGCTACTACACGAACAGCAGCAACTTAGGTACGGCTGCCGTCTACAAAAACGGGACGAAGCTGTATGAAAGCGCAGCCATTTCCACCGACTATCCAAGATCGTCGTCGGATGTGGATTTCTACAACGGCGACGTCTATTGGGTGGTCAACTGCAAGGAAGGCGACGCATACCGCTGGGCCGACATCTACAAAAACAACTCGGTCTACCTCAGCTCCCCGACCGGCCTAAATCGCCACATCAATGCATTGGTCAGGTTTCCTAATGGAGCTCGAACATTGTGGTCGGTGGGCGCCGCAACGGTCAATGGCGTGAAAACGGCCGTGAGATGGAGAAACGACGAAACCGACAACAATCAATTGGGCAACGGCACCTACGAGAGCGAAGCCTATGGCGCCTGCACCTACGATGACTATGTGTATTCATGCGGCTACCAGAACACCAACTCGTCCACTTCCCAAGGCGTGATCTGGAAAGGCGGCAACACCTTTGCGACCTTCGCCAACGGCACCAAGCTCTACGACATTGCCTACTTTAGCGGTTATTTCTACGTTGTGGGAACTTTGACGGCGGGCTCCACGACTAGTCTGAAGGTGTGGAGGGTCAGCAGTACCGACGGAGCGATTTCGGACATGTACACCCTCTCGACGGATTCAGAAGAGCAAAGCCGCTTCAAGATTTATGTTGACGCGGGCGATGTCTATGTGAACGGACGAGACGGCTTCCCCGACAAGGTCTGGAAAAACGGAGATGAGCTTTACACCAACAGCAACTTTTTCACTTCGGTGGTGGCCAACACCAACGGTGTTTACTATGCAGGCAGTGACAACGGTGGCAAGATTTGGAAAGACGGCAGCCTGCTTTACTCGCTTCCCAACTGCATGAGGGTCACCAGCCTCTACATCAACGAGCCGACCTGCACCAACAGCGACATCCGCAGCCTACCCTTTGCCGAGACCTTCGAGAACGGCAGCACCAGTTGGCACTGCTGGACCAAACTCGACGTGGACGAAGACAACGGAATGAGAGATTCCTACTGGATGCGCGGCGGCAAGAGAGTGGCGACTCCCGCAACGGGAGACTATTGCGCCCGACACACTTATGGGCCTTCTGGTGGATCCAACCAAGAGGGCTGGCTCATCTCGCCACAACTCTTCCTGCAACCCGGACGCGACAACACCACGCTGACCTTCAAGACTTACGAAGCCTCACCCGGCGACTATGAATATGAAGGCGTTTGGGTGTCGACCAACAGCGATCCCACCGCGACGAGCGCCTATACCCAAGTGTGGACCCAAAGCAGCGCCTCCGATACTTGGAAGGAGGTCACGGTCGACCTGTCATCCTATCAAGGCCAAGCTGTCTACATCGCTTTCAAGTACACCGGAACCTATGCCCACGCTTGGTACATCGACGACGTGAGCGTTACCGAGGATTGGGAATCCTGTGCCTCCGAAAGCGTGCCTTACGAAATGAGTTTCGACGGCTGGAATTGGCAATCCACCTGCTGGTACAACGTTGACTACGACATGAGCGGTGGCAACAAGCATTGGAAATACGACGAGACCGAGCACTGCGTTTACCATCCTTGGGGGCAATATGGCGTGGACCAGTACGGCTGCCTCGTGTCGCCCAACATCACATTGCAAAGCGGCAAGGACTATGTGCTGAAGTTCAAGACCAAGAGCACCTCTTCGGGTTCGAACATGGAGAACAAGATTTGGATCTTGCTCGACGGCACGGGCACCCCCAATCCCGATGATTATTTATACATGATTTGGAACGATGGCAATTTCTCCAGTTCGTGGACGGATGTGGAAATCCCGATTTCGGCCTACGCAGGCCACGACATCTCGTTCAGCTTCGAGTATTCTGGCACCTATGCCCACAACTGGTACATCAAGGACGTGAGGGTGGAGGAAGCCATCGCGCAATACACCATTACGGCCAACTCGAACAACAACGCTTGGGGCACCGTGAGCGGCGGCGGCACCTACAATGCCGGTGCCACCTGCACCCTTTCGGCCACGCCCGCCAGTGGCTACAACTTCGAAAGCTGGAAGAAGAACGGCTCGGTGATCAGCACCAACCCGAACTACAGCTTCACGGTGACCGAAACCGCCACCTACACGGCCTACTTCGCCGAGACACCTATTAATTATTATACCATCACGACCAACGTGACGCCTGCCGAGGCTGGCACGGTGACGGGCGGCGGCACCTATGAGGCCGGCTCGTCGGTGACCCTGACGGCCAATGCCAACACGGGCTACACCTTCAGCCAGTGGAACGACGGCAACACGCAGAACCCGCGCACCGTCACCGTGAGCGGCGATGCTACCTACACGGCCCAGTTCACGCAAGACAGCTACACTCTGACCGTTACGGCCAACCCGCCTGCGGGCGGCACCGCCACAGGCGGCGGCACCTACCACTACGGCGAGACGGCCACGCTGACGGCCACGGCCAACAGCGGCTATGAGTTCCACGGCTGGAGCGACGGCAGCACCGAAAACCCGCACACCGTCACCGTGATCGGCAACGCCACCTACACCGCCATCTTCGGCGAGGTGGGAGCCTCTTACTTCACCGTCGTCGTCGAATCATACCCCGCAGAAGGCGGCACCATCACGGGCGGCGGCACCTACGAGGCCGGCACCGTCATCACCCTGACGGCCACGCCCAACACAGGCTACTCCTTCGTGCGCTGGAGCGACGGCTCGACGAGCAACCCGCGCACCGTCACCGTCAACGGCGACATGAGTTTCACGGCCTACTTTGACCTCATGCAGTACACCATCACCGTGGCAGCCAACCCGAGCACGGGCGGCACCGTGAGCGGCGGCGGTTCCTACGGCTATGGCAACATCGCCACGCTGCGTGCCACGCCCTACAGCGGCTATGAGTTCGTCGGCTGGAGCGACGGTTCGAGCGAGAACCCGCACGCCGTCACCGTCACCGGCAATGCCACCTACACGGCCACGTTCAGCCAAGGCGGCGGCACCTACTACACAGTTTCGGGCCACGTTTCGCCTGCCGGCTCCGGCTATGTCAGCGGAACGGGCACCTACGCCGCCGGAACCATCGTCACGCTGAAGGCCAACGCCAACAAGGGCTACACCTTCGACCACTGGAACGACGGCAACACCGAAAACCCGCGTACCTTCACGCTCAATAACAACATGTCGTTCACGGCCTACTTCACCGCTGACCAATACACCATCACGGCCAACGCCAACCCGTCTAACGGCGGCACTGTCACGGGCGGTGGTACCTACAGCTTCGGAGCCACGGCCACCCTTCAGGCCTCGCCTAACAAGAGCTTCACCTTCGTGCGCTGGAACGACGGCGACGCCAGCAACCCGCGCACTGTGACGGTCACCGAAGACGCCACCTACACCGCCCTGTTCGTCTCAGGACTCAGTTCGCTGTTCACCGTGACCGTGACCTCCAACGACGAGACATTGGGCACCACCTCTGGCAGCGGCCAGTATCCTTCGGGCAGCAGCATCCAAATCAGGGCCATTCCTTACGCCATGGCCAATTTCGTGAAGTGGAGCGACGGCAACACCGACAACCCGCGCAACGTCACCGTGAACAGCAACATGGAGTTCGAGGCCGAGTTTGCCGCAGTGCAGCAATACACCATCGAAGTGACCAGCGCCAACCCCGAAATGGGTAACGCCTATGGTGGCGGCACCTTCGTCGCAGGCGAGACGGCCGTCATCAGTGCCCAAGCCTTCGAGGGCTACGAGTTCGTCAGATGGAACGACGGCAACACCGAAAACCCGCGCACCATCACCGTGACAGGCAATGCCTCCTACCAAGCCTCGTTCAGGAGCAACAGTGTGGTTACATACAACCTGACGCTCATCTGCAACACGAGCGAGGGCACCGTGAGCGGCGGCGGCATCTATGTGGCTGGAACGACGGTATCCATCCAAGCCTTCCCCAAAGAAGGTTATGTCTTTAACACATGGAGCGACGGCTCGACGAGCAACCCGCGCGAGGTCACCATTAACGGCGACCAGACCCTTGTGGCCTTCTTCACCAGCACGGGCGTTGACGAAATCGATGGAGCCATCGGCCTCTATCCCAACCCGGCCACCGACGTGATTCGCATCCTCGGCATCGAAGCCAACAGCTCGATTGAGATCTACAACAGCATCGGCGAGTTGGTCAAGACGGTCAATGCCAGCCCCGACGAAGAAATCGGCGTCAAGGACCTGTCGCAAGGCCTCTATTTGGTGCGTTGCGGCAATGCCACCATCCGCTTCGTCAAGACTCGCTAAACCATGACGTTTGTGGAGACGGTGTGTTCGGCACCGTCTCCACTTCCCAAAACAGGAACAAACAATTGAAGTATGGCGACCACATCTACACCGTGAACGGCGAAATCGACCTGAACGCCACCACTTTCCAAACAGGAGATGTGCCGCTCGGCCAACGCCCCGCAGCAAACCCAACTCTTCGGCTATGGCATGGTCTATTACTTCTACATTTTAGAGACATCACAATGTGGTGTCTCTACTTTTTTTTGTTGGTGTTTCGGAAAATAAACTATATTTGCGGCGATGTTATGAAACGAATTGCTGCCATATTGCTTTGCCTGATTGCCTCTGTTGGTGCGGCTGCTCAAAACAATAGAGGATACAACCCGTTGAAAGACAGTATTTTCTATTATTACGACAGGTCGGATTTCGAGGATGTTGTCCGCCTTGGGAAGCAAGCCGTTGCGACATACGAGGCCCAAGGCGACCTTTATGATCTGGCAGGCTGCTACAACCTGCTTGGCAATGCCTACCAGCGCATGGGCCTGTTCAAGGAAGCCATAGAAAGCTACGAGCGTTGCGCTCAGGCTATGGAGCAATTGAAAGATATCCAAGCCGATGGCGAAAACAGCGTTGCCAGCGGTATGTACGACCGCAATATTCGCTACACACGCAACAACATGGCCGAGGTGTTCCTTGCCATCGACGAGTTGGACCGTGCCGAGAAGTTGTATCGCGAGTGTGTCGAAATGCTCGGCGAGGTCAAAGACACCTTGGGGTTCCAAGATTTGGCCACCTACAAGCAAAACCTTGCCGAGGTGACGTTGAAGCGGGCCGAAGCCACCAAGGACGAAGTGGAAAGGAACGCCTTGCTTGGCAACGCCGTGGGCTTGGCCGAGCAGTCGGTGGCTATTTCGCGTCGCTACGATGCGTTGCCGTTCAAGAAAACAAGCAAGTTGGTGACGCTCGCCCATGCCTACCAAGCCGCTGGCCAGATTGGCGAAGCCGTGGCCGCCGCCAACGAGGCCCAAGCATCAGTGGAGGCCGGCAACAACCCCTTCCTCCTGACCGAGATATACGCCCTGAACGGCAGCCTCGATGCCAGCATGGGACGCTACAAGGAAGCGGAAGGCCACTACAGCAAGGCACATTCAATGGCCAAGGACAACCATTTCGACGTGCTTCAGATGACCACCCTGAAAGGTGCCTATGAAGCTGCCAAACACTTCGACAAAGGGTTGGCCCTCAGCTATCTCGAGGAATTAGCCGACCTCAGAGACACCCTGCTCAGGAACGAGCAGCAGCAAATCATCCGCGACTACCAAGTGAAATACGACCTTAGCGAGAAAGAGCACCAACTCACCATGGAAACCGCAAAAAACCGTAGCAACAAGCAGATAATCATACTGTTGGCCATCCTTACCATTGTGCTGTTCGGCCTGTTTGCCTTGGGTATGCGCTTGAGCTTCGTCAGGAAACGCCAAAACGCGCTCCTTGCCAAGATCAACGATGCCAAAGACCGCATCTTCTCCATCGTTTCGCACGACTTCAAGACGTCGGTGCTGTCGCAAAACCTCATGCTGGGCGTAATGAACCGCCACATCGACCAGATGTCGGAGACCGACATCAAGGCGAAGCTGCTGACGCTTAAGACTTCGTCCGACAGCCTGCGCGAGAACATGTTCAACCTGATTGAATGGATGAAAATCGAGATGGGCGGAGGCGGCAACAAGCGCACCGTATTCAACTTGTGCGGCACCGTTGGCGAGTGCCTCGGGGCGCAAAACACCGAGGTGGAAATCAAGCGGCTCGACGTCTTCAACGAAGTGCCGCCCACACTGGAGGCCTACGACGATGCCGAGTTGGTGAAACTCGTCTTGCGCAACCTCATCAGCAATGCCATCAAGTTCTCCAACGAAGGCGGACGCATTCGCATCACCGCCGAGGAAGCTGGCCACCGCATCTGGATTGCCGTGGCCGACAATGGCATAGGCATCAGCCAAAATCGAATCAAGGAACTGACCACCAAGGTATTGTCGGCAAAACACGGCAACACGGGGTCGGGCATCGGCCTGTTGCTGTGCAGGCAACTCTTGGAACACAATGGCGAATCCATATCCATCGAAAGTGAAGAAGGCAAAGGGACCACGGTGAGGTTCTCTGTCAAAACAACAAAGCAATGATATGACGAAACGAGGGAAAAACATAGGAATACTGCTTGTGGAAGACCATCCGATTTATCGCGAAGGACTTCAGTTGGCGTTGTCGTTTTCGGGCATCAACTGCACGGTGGTGGCCTCGGCTGCCAACGTGAAGGAAGCCAACGAATACATTGCGTCGCATCCCGAAGAGATTGACCTTGTCATGCTCGACTTTTTCCTTCCCGACGGCAACGGTCACGATGTGGTGAAGATGGTCAAGGCCCATTGCCCTAAAGCCAAGGTGCTGATTGTCACCAGCGACACCGGTGCTCCCGAACTGGCCTGTTTGGTGGGCGAAGACATCAGCGGCATCATCAGCAAGGATGTGCAGTCGGCGGAAGTGGCCGACATCGTCGAGACCGTCATGCGTGGCAATCGTTACATTGGCCTCGCCCTTTCCGGACTGAAAGACGATGATACCATGTTGACCCAACGCGAGATGGAAATCATTCGAGGGTGTGCCCAAGGCAAGAGCGCAAGGCAAATCGCCGACGAGTTGGGCATCAGCCAACGCACCGCCGAGAACCACAAGGGGCGGATCTACAATAAATTAGGTATCAAATCGTCAGCCGAATTGGTGAAATTCGCCATCCAACGAGGGCTGATTTAGTTGCTCCTCGAAATCTCCACCGTACCAATTTCGATGTCGTTGTTTTCCGAAACGAACTCAATCCAAGTGTTGTCTTCGCTGAACCACTTGTATTGCGACCCGATGCGGAAGATGAAGGTCTTTTCGGCCTCGGTAGCGGCGATGGGCAGCACGAAGCCGCCGTTCTTTCCGCCGGCGCCGCCGAAGGAAACGATCATCGGGAAGGTCTTCTCGGGATGCGGGTTGCGCACCTTGATGATGACGTAGTTGGAACGTCGGACGGCCACCTCGATCTTGTTGAACTCGAAGCGTTTGGCTTGTCCAGAGGCCAGCATGATGGGTTCCTTGTTCAGTTCGTAGAGCTTGTTCTGCTCGATGATTTCGCTGATGCGGGCAATCATCTCGGTCGGGTAGGTTTCAAGATTGAGCTCTTCGGCCTTGGTGTAGGCTTCGATGGCCTTGTCGAAGGTGTTGCTCTTGAAGTTGGTGTCGCCTTCCTTGACGAAGGCGTTGTATTGGGTCCGCAAGGCCGCGATGCGGTCGCTCTCGGCTTTCTCGGCGGCGGCAAGTTGGGTTTGGGCTGTGGCATCTTCGGGTTTATAGACCAATGCCGACTGGTAGTGTGTGATAGCCTCGGCGAATCTCTCGGCTCCCATGGCTTGGTTGCCTGCGTTCATGGCTTCATTGAAATGTTGTTCCAGTTCGGCAGCCATTTGTGCAAAAATGCCATCTATTTGGCTGATTTTGGTCGTGGCTGTGGCATTGCCAGCATCAAAGGCAACGACTTCCTGATACTTCACCTTGGCAGCTGCATATTCTTGATTGTCAAATAAGGCATCAGCCTCATCCATCATGGCCTTGATGGTGGCTTGGCGTTCCGCTTCGGCGGCAGCAAGGGCGGCCTGACGCGCTGCCTCTTCTTCGGCCGCTATGCGTGCAGCCTCTTCGGCAGCCAGACGTGCGGCTTCCTGTTCGGCAGCTATGCGTGCAGCCTCGGCTTCGGCGGCCAGACGTGCGGCTTCCTGTTCGGCAGCTATGCGTGCAGCCTCGGCTTCGGCGGCCAGACGTGCGGCTTCCTGTTCGGCAGCTATGCGTGCAGCCTCGGCT
>CAMOCK010000100.1 GCA_946610645.1 uncultured Bacteroidales bacterium | reverse complement strand
ATGGTGTTGATATTGTTGACATACGAGTGCAGGTTTTCCTTGTACTCGTCGTTGTATTCCAAAGCTATCTCGACCGGCACGTTGTTGCGCTCGCCCGTGATGTAAATCGGCTCGGGGATGAGCTTGGTGCGGTTGGCATCCAAGTAGTCGATGAAGTCGACGAGGCCATTCTCCGAATAGAAGGTCTCGCTGCGGTATTCGCCGTTTTCGTCTTGGGTGCGCTCGTCGGTGAGCTGGATGGTGATGCCGTGGTTGAGGTAAGCCAATTCGCGCATACGGTTGGCAAGGGTGCTGTAGTCGTATTCCGTCGTCTGGAAAATCGAGCCGTCGGGCGTAAAGGTGATGCGGGTGCCGTTCTTATCGGTCGTTCCGACCACTTTCACGTCGTAAAGCGGTTTGCCGCACTCATATTCCTGCTTGAAAATCTGGCCTTCGCGGTAGACCTCAGCGGTGAGGTGGGTTGAAAGTGCATTCACGCAGCTGACACCTACGCCGTGCAGACCGCCGGAGACCTTATAGGAACCTTTGTCGAACTTGCCGCCAGCGTGCAGCACCGTCAAGACGCCCTCCAAGGCCGAGCGATGCTCCTTGGGGTGCATACCCGTGGGGATACCACGACCGTTATCGAGGACGCTGATGGAGTTGCCGGGCAGGATGCGCACGTCAATCTTGTCGCAATAGCCCGCCATGGCCTCGTCGATGGAGTTGTCGACCACCTCATATACCAAATGATGCAAGCCACGGAAATGGACGTCTCCGATATACATGGCCGGACGTTTGCGCACGGCCTCCAAGCCTTCGAGGACCTGAATCTTATTGGCACCATATTCTTCGCTTGCCAATTCTCTTTTTTCTTCTTCAGTCATTGTCTAAAAATTAGGGTTTTTCAATTAAAGGTGCAAAGATAAGGAATTTTTCGGCACGATGCCAAAAAAAGTTGGAAAATTTGGATTTAGCGAAAAACGGCTCTACGAGGCTAAAAACAGGCAAATTTTCAATATAGAGGTTTTTTCACGCACGCAGGAAAACGAAAAGCCCTTCGACGAGGAAGGGCTTTTCGAAGCGTTTTAGACATTTTCAAAATCTCAACTTCACCCCGGCGAAGAACTGGATGCCCGTGACGGGATAGTTGTAATACAGCTGGTATTTCTGGTGCGCCACGTTATCGAGCAAGGCGAAGGCCGTGATCTGGTCGTTCACTTTGTAATCTGCACCAAGGCTTAGGTCGAAGACGTCTTTCAGTTTCTGCGTCGAGTATGTTGTGGTGTTATCACCATTCTCAGGCACTTGCGCATAGCGCCCCCCTTGGTAAAGCAACGTGGTGTTGAAAGCCAATTTGTCGTTGAAGTCGTAGGTCAGTTTCAGCTTGCCTTCCGTTGTGGGGCGATACCAAGCGTATTCCTCGTTGGTGGGCTTGCAACTGTTGTAGGCAAAGCCCAAATCGGCGGTCAGGCTGTTGCGCAACTTGACGCGCATGTCGGCCAGGACGGAAACGGTTTTGGTTTCGTCATAAACAAGACCGAAGGCGTTGTTCGTATACAAGAATCCGTAGTTATTATGGGCCATTTCTTGGTATTGCCCTGGGCCTAAATAGTCGACACAATAGAGCGCATCATTGTCAACATGGCGGTAACGGACACCCAAATGCAAATCGACGATTTCAGCGATATTGGTCCTCACGCCGCCTTCGAAACACAGTTTTTCATTCCTGACAACGTGGACGTCGTCGTGCGACCTGACGAAGACAAAAGGATTCTCTTCAACGACTTCGCTGAATCTCACCAACTTGCGCCCACCTTTCAACCCTGCATAAAATTCCAGTTTCTTGTTCAAAACGAACAAACTTCCGCTCACATCGGGGCGGATGGCAAAGAAACTATCGTCTAATTCATCACCCCAAACGCCATCCGTCCAAACGCCAAGATGCAGGCGATAGAACTCGTCCTTCATTTCAAAGAATGGATTGACTTTGAAGAAGATACGACTCCCAACATACCCTGCCGGCGCAAATCCGTCATACTGGAAGCCCAAATCCAAACCCACCTTCTGCGGATGGTTCTTGTCGCCCCACCAGTTTTGGGTGTAGCCGAGGCCATACTCCAAGCCGACGAAATGCTCCTTTGCGCCAAACCTGTCGAAAGTGTATTGATAGTCAAGGTTTCCAGAATGGCCCAACTCACCCACCCTTGTCGAAGTGGAAGCGATGCCGAGATGCCCGCCAATGGTGTTGTAGGTCTGGCGCGGACAGTATAGTTCAATCTGCTCGTCCGTCAGTGGCATTTCCGCCAAATTGACGCCGTAATAGTGAACCATGTCGTTCTTGTAAAACACGCCGCCGTCAAGCTGGATGCCGTCGAACTTGCTTGTCGTGAGGTTCACGTCGAAAGCGTTGTTCATATAGCTCGAAGGAGCGTAATCCTTGATGTTGAGCCACGACGAGTTGTGCTTGATGCCAACGCCGAGGCCCAAGGTCTTGGTCAGCATGGAGTTGTGCTTATAGAGAAACACGGGCGAGAGGCGCGTGCCGAGACCAGCCATCAGGAAGTTCTTGGTTGGAGTGACCAATTGGTCCTTTTTGGCTGCAAAGCCCGTCGGAGCTATCTTCTCCAAGTCGAGGGCGAACTTCTGCTTGGCCTCCTTCGGGTTGACCTCGGTGCTGGGATAGGCATACGAGGGCTGAGGCGTTTCGGGTGTCAGTTGCAGTTTGTTCACCTTGTTGACTTTGGGGCGGTATTTGCCTTCCACGGTCACTTGTTCGTCGTGTTGCGCTGTGGCGGTGAGGGCCATCAGGGTGAGGGTTGCTATTAGGATGTGTCTTTTCATCTTGTTAGGTTTTAGGCCGGGGACTTGCGTCCCCGTTTAGTGTCCGTCGTCCCTCTGGGACTTATTCGGGTTCTATGGGTTCGATGCCGTTGCTGCTGCCCACCTTGGGTTCCTTACGTTCCACCTCGGCGAGCTTGGCGCGGGCTTCTTGTTTCAGGTCGTTGCCTTTGTAGTTGTCGATCACGCTGCGCAGGGTCTCCTTGGCCTGGAAGTAGTTCTCCTTGGCCACATACACGTCGGCCAGCGCGATGAACGACTTGGCGACCCAGTAATCGTACTTCGAGAAGTTATCGGAGATGTTGAAGACCTTGTTCTCGGCTTCGTCGTAGTTCTTCAGCTTGATGGAGGCCACGGCGGAGTAGTAGGCACTCTCGGCGCCATACACCGACTTGTCGTTGCGGGCGCTCTTATCCAATTTCTCGATGGCCGCGCTGTAGTTGCCTTTCTCGAAATACGACTTTCCCACAATGTGGTTGATTTGGTTCACCTGCTCTTCGGTCAGATCGCGAGAAACGCGCAGATCCTCCCCCATCTCGATGGCTTTGTCGTAGTTGCCGAGAAAGAAGTTGCTCTTCATGCTGCCTTCGAGGGCTTCGAGGCGCTTGAGCGGTTCCTCGGTGATGCGCGACAGGCGCTCGTAGTATTCGCCCGCCTTGCCGTAATTGCCGGCTTCGTATTCAATACGCGCCATCTTCAGCAGGGCGTTATCGGTGTAGTCGTTGTCGGGCTGCGACAATATATAATTAAGGTGTGCGACGACTTGGTCCTGCGTGCCCACCTTTTCGGCACATTCGTAGGCGTAGTAGTGGGCCTTCAGTGCGTATGCGCCATTGCGGAAATTGTCGAAATAATACTGCAAGGCGGTTTGGGCTTGCTGGTAGCGGCCATCGAGATAGAAGTTCTCCGCATTGGCGAAGGCCAACGAATCCTGCTGCGTCACTTTCACCTGGCCTCCGTTGGCATTGACATAACCGAAATATTCGTCCAACTTGTTCTGTTCCATATAGATGCTGCGGATGATGCTTAAAGCCTCGCGCGACTCGTCGGTGTTGGGATAGTTGGCCACGAGGCTCTTCAAGTTCTCCATGGCTTGGTCGTACTGGTTGTTGTTGTAATAAATCATACCCACTTTCATCATCGCCTGCCGCGTGTAGCTTGAGCGCGGGCGGTCCTTGATGAGACGGTTGAAATTGCTGATGGCCGAGCGTTTGTCACCATGCACGAGATAAGTGTTGCCGATTTCAAACATTGCCTGCTCGTAGTACGGCGTGCTCGGATAGGTCTGAATCATGTCGTTCAGCATCGTAATCTTCTGGTTCACTTTGCCTTGAGCCCCGTAGCAAAGCCCTTGCTGGAAGAGCGCGTAGTCGGCGTTGCGTTTCCCGACGCGGGTAGCCAAGTCGTAATAGTTGATGGCGTTGTTGTAGTTGCGTTCCATGTAGAAGCAGTCGCCGAGGCGGATGTAGGCATCGGTCTTGAGGTCGTTTTGGCTGTCGGAAGCGGCGGGTATGAAACGGCGGAAACTTGCTTCAGCAGCCTCATAATCGGGTTTCTGGTAATAGATGTAGCCCAAATCGTAGTCAGCGAGGGCGTATTCGGGAAGGCCCGAAGCGCCGTTCATCGCCTTGAACTGGTTCAGATAACGCAAAGCCGTGGCATGGTCGCCGAGTTGGTAGGCCGACTCGCCCATCCAGAAGCATGCCTGCGCCTTGTTGGTCGCGCCTTGGCGGCTGTTCATGATCTTGGAGAAATAAACCTGCGCCTTGTCGAAGTTGCCTTTTTGGTAGTTTTCAATGCCTGTCGCGTAGAGCAGTTCGTTGTAAACGGTTTGCAGCTCCACGCTCTTTTTCTTCATCGCTTCGAGGCGGCTGAGGGCTTCGTCGTTTTCTTTCGCGTTGAGCAACAAGTAGATGGACATCTCTTCAGCTTCGGCTTTGCGCTCCGAGTTAGGATGTTCGGCGATGAATTGGTCGAGAAGGCCGACGGCTTCGTTGAAAGGGTCGGCACCGGGGATGAGGCTCAATCGGGCATAGTCGAAGAGGGCTTCCTCGGCAAGATCTTTGTTGAAACCGGCGGAATAGGCGTTGTAGAACGCGCTTCGGGCATACTTCGGCTCGTCAGTCTTGGCATAGCTCGCGCCAAGGTAATAGGAGGCGTACTGCGCCAATATGTCTGAGTTGCCGGCGATCTTCTGCAAGTCGGCGATGGCGCCTTTGTAGTCGCCCTTCATCATCTTGCTGACACCCATCTGGTAATAAGCCTCACGCGAGATGCCACGGGTCAGGCTGCGTTTGTAAATATCGTAGTATTCCAAAGTCTTGTCGTAGTTTTTCTGCTGGAAGTAGGCATCGGCCACGATTTGCGCCATCTCCGCCTTGCGTTTTTTGTCGGCCTTCGCGATATAGCCCGGGCCGTCCTCAATCACCGACTGGTAATCGCCTTTCTGATAGTCGATTTGCATGATGTAGGCAGGCACCACCTTGGCATATTCACTATGCGAGCGCAAGCGGCGGAAGTTGTCCAAAGCCTCGTTGTACCTCTCTTTAATATATTGGATATGAGCGTAATAATAACGCGCCGCATCCTGATATTTGCCTTCGTTCATCATCAAGCCGTGGAAGAGCGGCATGGCCTTGTCGGTTTCGCCTTGCTGAAAATAGGCATAGCCCATGTTGAACTGCATCTGCTGCGCCTCGTCGGTGGTCAGGCTCATGGCATCGGTCTTTTCGTAGATTTCCAAGGCTTCCTTGTATTTTCGGTTTTGGAACAAGTTGTTGGCGTAGAGGAAGTTGGCATGTTTGGCCCAAGTGCTTCCCGGGTTGTCGTTCACAAATTGCACCACCTTGGCCGGACCGTCGGCATGGCCGAGATACATCGCGCTGACCGCCTCGTAGTATTGCGCATCCACGCAACGCTGCGCCTTGGCATCGGTGGCTTGGGCGCGGTATTGCGTGAAAGCCGACAACGCGGCACCGTATTCATGGTTCTGAAAGCACAAGACACCTTCGTTAAACAAGGCTTCGGGTTCATAGTTTTCGATGCGTTTTTGCGCTGACAATGAAGCGTTTGCAAGGCATAACAACAACATTATTATTACTTTTACAATCTGGATTCTCATAACAAATCAAAAATTTGGGACGAAAGTACGATTATTTATCATTGGTTCGGCGAAAATGCCCAAAAATCGTGCCGCCAAACAGAAATCAAACGCTTTTTGGCCATAATTATTGCAACAAGCACTTCTTTTGGCGCAGGACTCGTTTGTTTTCGAAGTGAAATTATGCGAGGATACAGCTATTAGTGACAAAAATGCAAAAACTTCCCCATTTTTGGGGATTTCAGGGTTTCGCGGACGACCGTACTTTTGCAGCAGATTTTTGTCATCAGTTTTTAGAATGAGTTTTTGAGTTAGTTTTTATCAAGTGCGGGACGGTTGCCAACTGTCCCGCACACTTTTTCGCCATAACAGCTTAGTTTCACGTCCTCACATTTCGGCCCAATAACGGCAACTTATTTCCACACGATTTATACAGAGACGTGCCATGCGATGCGCCCCTGTATTTCGCCAATGACAGCATTTGTTTCCTTGTGACAGGCGGCCTAAGGTTGCACCATGCGGCTGCCACGGTATGAAAGCACTACAATCCTTATTAATAAAGCACTACAATCCTTATTAATAAGGACAACCCCGCAAAAAACCGCCGAACATTGGGAGTACGGGCAATCGTTTTTTTTCGGACTTTTGCAGCGTAATTGAAATCCTGACACCATGAAACATCTACGACACATCACATCAGTCCTCATTATCATCCTCATCGCCGTCCTCGCCGCCGGCACCATTGTGGAGAAACTGCACGGCTCCGACTTCGCCCGAATCCATGTGTATGGCGCGTGGTGGTTCGTGGCGCTTTGGGCTTTGATGGCTATGCTCATCATTTGTATGGCGGTGAAATGCAAAACGTGGAAACGTCTGGCAGTCTGCGCCTTATTCATTTACGCCGCGCCGCTGCACGAAAAGATTTGGACAACCTTCCAGAAGCCTTTGTTTTTCCATATCTATTGCATCCTCGCCATTTTGAGCGTGGTCATCACCTATTTCGGCGTGAATTTGCTTTTGGATGGAGTACATTCATATAATCGATAATCAATATTAAACCAAACAATATGAACCACGAACATCACCATCACCACGATCACCATCAAGGCCATCACCACCACCATCATGTGGCTGCTGATAATGGGCAAATGCGCAAGGTATTATGGGTAGCCATCCTATTGAACCTGCTTTTTGTCGGCGTGGAAGCCGGTGTGGGCATTTGGCAAAACAGCCTCTCGCTGCTGAGCGATGCGGGACACAATCTCAGCGATGTGTTCTCGTTGGTATTGGTCGTTGTAGGGTTGCGCTTGGTGCAAGTGCATAGCAACTCACACTACACCTATGGCTACAAGAAAAGCACGATCCTCATCTCTTTGGCCAATGCCATTTTGCTGCTCGTGGCAGTCGGCGTAATCATTGCGGAGAGTGTTCGCAAGTTCCGCGAACCTGTCGCCATCGACGGCTCCGTCATCTCATGGACCGCAGGCATAGGCATCCTTATCAACGGCTTGACGACCATCCTGTTGATGCGCGGACAAAAGAACGACCTCAACATCCGGGGCGCGTTCCTCCACATGGCTGCCGACACGCTGGTCAGCGTAGGCGTTGTCATCAGCGGCATCGTAATCATGCACACAGGCTGGTTCGTCATCGACCCGATTATCAGCATCGTGATTGCCATCGTCATCCTTGTCAGCACTTGGGAATTGTTGCGCGACAGCATGAGGTTGGCTTTGGACGGCGTTCCCGAAGGAATCGAGGTCGAGGAAGTTGCCGAGGCCATGCGCCATGCCGACCACGTCGCCGGCGTCCATCACCTGCACATCTGGGCGATGAGCACCACCGAAAACGCCTTGACCGCCCATGTGGTCATCGACAATGAGCACGAAGCCTCATCCGTGCGCAAGGCACTGAAAGAAATCCTTCGTGCAAAAGGCATCACGCACGCCACCATCGAGATTGAAACTGACGACGACTGCTGCGACCAAAGTTGCTAATCAAGCACAACGACCTCAAAAGACGCCGCAAGTTTTTCCGACTTTGCGGCGTTTTTTTTGATGCAGTCGCTTCACAAAAAGTTGTATCTTTGCCGCCGGATTCGGGTTCTTTCAGCCGAAGATTAATAGGGAATCCTGTGGGAATCAGGAGCTATGCCCGTAGCTGTAAGTTCAACGAAGGTTCGCGGCATACATGTCACTGATATTCGCTATCGGGAAGACGCAGCGGACTTGGACGAGCCAGAAGACCTGCCCGTTTCCGTATTGTCAGCTTTCGGGAACAAAAGTCATTGATAAAATATGAAGAAACAGTATCAAGCAGTTACGGCAGCCGAAGCCGTCAAAGTCATCAAGTCGGGCGACCATGTCCACATCAGTTCGGTGTCGAATGTGCCGCAATGTCTCATCAAGGCCTTGTGCGACCGAGGCCGCGCGGGCGAGTTGAAGAACGTCTATATCCACCATCTGCACACCGAGGGCGCCGCGCCCTACGTCAATCCGGAATTTGAGGGCATTTTCCAACACAATGCCTTCTTCGTGGGTGCCAACGTGCGCGAAAGCGTCCAGAAAGGCTTGGCCGACTACATCCCGGTTTTCCTTGGCGAGACCTCGAAGCTTTATCGCGAGGGCTACATCAAGTGCAACGTGGCCATGATTCAGGTTTGCCCTCCCGATAAGTTCGGGTATGTGTCGCTCGGCCCGTCGGTCGATGCCACCTTGGCCGCCATGGAATGCGCCGACTTCGTCATCGCCGTGGTCAATAAATACGTGCCGCGCACACATGGCGACTCGCTCGTGCACCTCAGCAAAATCAACTATTTCGTCGAGGACGACTCGCCGCTGATCACGGTCGATATGCCTTCGCCTACCGAGGCAGAGCAGACCATCGGGCGCTATTGTGCCGAGCTCATCGAAGACGGCGCGACGCTCCAAATGGGCATCGGCAGCATCCCCAACGCCATCCTCTCGTGCCTCCACAACCACAAGGACATCGGCATCCACACCGAGATGTTCAGCGACGGCATACTGCCCCTTATTAAAAAAGGTGTCATCAACGGCAGCAAAAAACGTTTGGACCGGGGCAAAATCGTTTCCACTTTCGTGATGGGTTCGCAGAAAATCTACAACTTCATCGACGGCAACCCCGAAGTGCTGCTGAAGGATGTGGAATACACCAACGACCCGTTCATCATCGCGCAACAGCCCAAAATGACCTCCATCAACTCGGCCATCCAAGTCGATTTGTCGGGGCAGGTTTGCGCCAACTCGCTCGGTGAGCGCATCTATTCCGGCGTGGGCGGCCAAATCGACTACGTTTATGGCGCGTCGCGCTCGAAGGGCGGCAAGGCCATCATCGCCATGCCTTCCACCACGCGCAAGGGCATCAACAAGATTGTGCCCGCTTTGGACTTAGGCTCTGGTGCCGTCACCACGCGCAACCATATCCACTGGTTCATCACGGAATACGGCGCTGTGAACCTTTATGGCCGCTCGCTTCAAGAACGCGCCAAACTCATCATTTCGGTGGCGCATCCGCAGTTCCAAGAACAGTTGGACGAGGCCGCGTTCAAGCGTTTTGGGCCGCATTTTCATTACCTTTGGAATAATATTGTTTGATTGATTAACTACGAATTACACGAATATTACTAATTTTGCACGAATATCCATAATGGATTGCAGCCGTGGCTGCATAATTCCGTAGCATACATTCGTTCAATTAGTGAAATTCGTAGTTCTTTTTCAAAACTCAAATCCAATGTTCGGTAGCATCAACTTCGTGGAAATCTTCGGCGCGTTTATCGTGATGGCCGCCATCATCGACATCTTCGGCTCCATTCCCATCTTCGTGGGGATGAAAGCGCAAAACAAGACCATCAAGGCAGGACAGGCCTGCCTGACGGCCTTGGGGCTGTTCTTGGCGTTCTTCTTCGCCGGCGACGCGCTGCTCAAGCTCTTCGGCATCGACGTGGCTTCGTTTGCCGTGGCGGGTTCGTTTGTACTGTTCATCTTGGCCGTCGAGATGATTCTCGGTCGCGAAATCATCAAGAACGAGGGCGGCAAGGGCGGTGCCAGCATCGTGCCCATCGCCTTCCCCTTGATTGCCGGTCCGGGCGCGCTGACGGCCTTGCTCTCGCTCCGCGCCGACTACGCCGTCATCAACATCATCATCGCGCTGTTGCTCAACATCTTGTTGGACTACATCGTCATCAGCCAACTCGACCGCATCCAAAAACTCTTGGGCGAAAACCTGATTTTCATCCTCCGCAAGTTCTTCGGTGTCATCCTCTTGGCCATCGCCGTGAATATGTTCGTGAACAATATTTCAGTGATTATCTCCGCTGTTCAGAAATAGAGAATACTGATTTCTCATTCCTGAATTATCTGATAGTTTGAAGATTTATTCCCCAAATTGGAAAAAATGAGTATTTTTGCAAAATAAAACCACCAATTAAATGTCCTTTATAGAAGATACCCTTATTGACACTCAAACAACTATAGGAATCACCTATGGCGAGGAAACAATTCCACAGTTGAATTTATTCAACACTCCCTCATATTTATCAGGTTCCGCTGCTATGAGTTTGCTTCGTTTTTCGCGTCATACTTTTGAAAAATGTGTGGAATACGGACATATTCGGAAACTTGTTCTCGCGAACAAAACAGTGTATGACAAGGCCGAATTGGAAAAATTTATGACAACCAGCACCTATCAAAGCATCTTTGAAGGTACCGTCGACGAAAGGAATCCTCTCAACGACTTGACAGGAAAAGAATGGATTCCTGAAACAAAGAGTTACTTCTTTCAAAAAGGACTTGGAAAGGATCATCCTGCTGCCCAAATTGAGCGGTTGCATCCTGCGCCCTTCTCGTTTCAGGATATTGAGAAATTGGTTTTGTTTTTCACGAAAAAAGGGATGCTGGTTCTTGACCCGTTTGGAGGTGTTGGTTCAACTGCAAAAGCGTGTGAAACAACAGGACGGCATTGTATCAGTATTGAATTACAGAAAAAATACCATGATTTATCTATCAAACGGCTTGAAACAGAGGTTGGCGAGGGCACGAGCAAACATCACAAATTCATCAACGCAGACACTTGCAATACTTTGCCTGGCATGGAAAGTAACAGCATAGATTTTGTTGTAACCAGTCCTCCTTACTGGGGAATATTGCACAAGCAAGACCAAAAGGTACTGAAAGACAGGGTCGCCAACAACCTCGACACCAAATATTCTGATGATGACAAAGACCTTGGCAATGTGGCTGATTACAACGAATTTCTTGGTATTCTCTGCCAAAAAGTGTTCATGGAATGTGCGCGCCTGCTTCGATTTGGCAAATACATGGCAATCATTGTTTCTGATTTTCGAGATAAGGGTGATTTCATCAGTTTTCACTCCGATTTGATAAGCAGACTCAACAAGCAACAAATAGTAGGCGGTGGAGTCTTAGCCCTTCAGGGTACCAAAATCCTGATTCAGAATCACAAGTCGATACACCCTTACGGCTATCCTTTCTCCTACGTTGAGAACATACATCATCAATATGTGCTGATATTCAAGAAGAAATGAGTCATACCGACCAGTATTTTGGAATCATCAATGCCGACTGCGACATAGTTTTGGAGGAGTTGTTGCAGGCGGGCATAAAATATGACCTAATACTGACAGACCCTCCATACAATGTAGGCAAAGATTTTGGCAACAACAGTGACCATCTGCCTCTTGACAGATTTCTTGAAGGAATGTATAGTAGAATCGATAAAATGAAGAATCTGCTAACAGACAAAGGCAGCATTGTTTGGTTTGGCATCCACGACTACCTTTGCTTTATCCAAGTTTATATGTACAAGGTAGGACTTCACTATAGACGTCAAAATATATGGCACTATGAAAATGGCTTTTCCCGTTCAACAAAGGAACCAGCCACACATTATGAACCGTTCCTCTGGTTTTCAAAAGATGCAAAGGAATGGACGTACAATGTGGATGAAGTCCGTGTACCCTACAAAAGCACGCAACGATTGAAATCTCCTGTCAAGTATAAAGACAAAGACGGAAACTTGAAGGTGTGGAAACCATCTGAAAAAGGAGCCATGCGTGGCGATGTTTGGGATTTCCCTACGCTTGCCGGCAAGGCATTCGCGGAAGAACGAACTGCACATCCCTCGCAAAAGCCCGAATCACTCATAATGGAACTCATCAAGGCTTTTTGTCCCATACATAAAGGGAAGTTTGATGGCATGATACTCGATCCTTTTCACGGATCCGGTACTCTTGGCGTATGCTGCCAGCGGCTAAACAAGGATGGGAACAACATAAGATGGACTGGCATAGAGATTGAAAAGAAGTGGTGTAAGATAGCTCAAGACAGACTAAACAGTATTTGATTATGGGAAGCAACATACTTAAGATTCAGAATCAGGGCAACATCATCGGTAATCTCAGACTATTGTATGAGATGAAAAATGCAGGCGACGACCTCCATGACAAGCATGGATACTTTACCAAGAAAGATGTGGCACGTATTGCTGTCACGTCGTTGATAGCAACTACGGAGGGAAGAGTTGACGTGGACGAATTGTTAAAGCATATCGACGACGACACCGTTCCTGAGACAGACAATCCTATTTTGCAGAATGTAAAGGCAAGACTTCAAATCTTGCGTCAGTTTGGCTTGGTCTCAACAGATTACGGCTCCGAGATTTATGCCATCACAGAGTTGGGCGAACAGATGCTCAATCAAGTGTTCGGCCCCCAACGCAGTTACAAGTTGCTTATGGAGTTGTTTGTCAACTTGAATACCACAACAGAAATATACGACAACAATTGCTCCCCTGACTTTGAATGTTATTTGGGCTTTGAGATTTGCTATGCCTTCTCAAAATTGGACTATCGCATTTCAACTTTGGAAATGTGCCTGATACCTACCTATTCACTCAACGAGATTGATGGTTTTGTGAAAGATGCACAAAGGTACAGAGAACAGCATACGCAATTCCCTGAAACGCACCCACATTACCCTAAAACCAACAAAGGCACTCCCCAACGTAATGTCAGCAATCTTACAAGATCTATCAACCAGATTTTGCGCGTATGCGACATCATCAAGTCTCGATATGAGACAATCGATGGCGAAAACTATTATGTCTGCACTGAAAGCGGAAGAGAATATATCGACTCTTTGATGAAGCGTTATGAGAGAAGGCGGCTTTCATTCCTTTCAGCACACAAATTCAGGATGAAGAATTACATAGAACGCAAGCAGATTGTCTTTCAGGGAAGAGCCAATGTTTATGCTCGCGCTGGCATTGATACCCAAACCACAGACAGCGGATTGTTGTTTTCCCCCTATCAGATGATTCCTGAAGTGACCATCAACTGGATGCTTGACCTGCCCATTAGGGAGCAACCCGAACAACGTAAATCCCAAATAGCCGCAATCAACAGTCAGGTGTCATTGCTGAATTTGCGCATCAAACCCGTCTATACCACAGAGCAACTTTCACCCCAACTTCTACAAGACAGCCTTGCCACAGAATTATTGGAAAGAAAAACAAGTGATGAAGATGTAGAATCGTGCATCGCTTATTATCTTGACAAACATAGAGATGATGCAAAAGATGTGTTCTATCCATTCATACATTCTCTCCTTGGCATTATTGGTTTGGAATGTCTGGGAGAAGTTGGCAGAATGGATGCCTTGTGCAAGTTCAAGGGGCACATAATACCGGCGGAGATAAAGTCGCGAACGGAAACTCCCACATACAACGTGAAAGGACTTCGTCAGGCTATTGAGAATAAAATATGCTCCCTTGCACCAGCACTTGAAAACGACATCAATCTCTCCACTTTAGTCATTGGCTTTGACCATCCACAGAGCGATACTTTTGTGAGAGATTTTATCGAAAAGGCATACGAAAAATGGGGTGTCAAAATTGTGGCGATTAATTTGCGAAGCCTTGTTTCTATGTCTATCCGCAAGGTGTGGAATAATGAACAAATTGATTTGGACAAATTGTTGGACAGTTATGGTATCATCAACGAGTAAGAGAATATGAGTATCAGAATTATCAATACGGAAGTCTGCCAAAACTGCAAGAAAGAGACTTGCGCTTTCATTGACAGAGTGACAAAAATCGACTCGGTTTTTGCTTCAGAGGGAACGGTCTGCCCTACGGGGGCTTTGCAGGCAAATCCTTCACAACAGAATCCTTTCACAAAAAAAGAATGCATTGATTGCGGCCTATGTGTAGGCTATTGCAACAAGTCTAATTTGGAAATTGAGAACGAAGCCAACAAATTCAACTTTGAATATTGCAACAGTTTTGGCATGAACGCTTTAGTGTCCAACTATCTGAACAAAATATTCCCATTTGCAGCCAATTCCAACCGTAATTCCTCTGTCCTGTTCGATGGATATGTCGAGATTGGAGAAGAGAAAGAAGCATTTGTCGAGGTTGACGAAAAAGATGCTTTGGAATGCCTGCGCAACCTTCTTGGAGATTTTCTTCTCTACAGGGGACAATATGCCAATGAAGTGAATACGGGACTGATAGTGTTAACGGAAATACCACCCAGAGGAAGCAGCAATGTTTATACCGTGATTGAAAGAATGCGTATGTTCCCAAATCTTGAATCGAAGAATATCTATATCACAACGTTCTCTATGCTCAAATATCTGTTTCTACACCCAAAAAACGATAGTGTTGTTTTTGAAAACGTGTTTTATAATCCTCTCAAAGAAACTATTGAGGAATATACCGAAAGAATAACGAAAGAAACTGGAGTTTGTTTTTCCAACCTAAAATGATATTATCATGCTAAACCTTTTCACCGGCTCGGGCGTCGGGCCTACGGTTTTATATTTGGCCGTTTCCATCTTTGTCGGCCTGCTTTTGGGCAAAATCAAGATTGCCAATGTGTCGTTGGGCATCACTTGGGTGCTTTTTGTGGGCATTGCGCTGAGTGCCTGCGGCGTTTCGCTCAACCACGACATGCTTCACATTATCAAGGAGTTCGGCCTCATCCTCTTTGTAGTGGCCGTGGGCTTGCAGGTCGGGCCTGGCTTCTTCCGCTCGTTCAAGAAAGGCGGTTTGGCCATGAACCTGATGGCCTTGGCCAATGTCGCGCTTGGCGTGGCGATTACGGTGGTCATCGCCAAAGTCGCAAACCAAGACTTGGCCGACATGGCAGGCGTTTACACGGGTGCCATCACCAACACGCCCGGACTTTCGGCGGCGCAGCAGGCCGTCAATGACATGGGCATTGAGGGCGGCGCAGACCGTTTGGCGGCGGGCTATGCCGTGGCCTATCCCTTGGCTGTGGTCGGCATGATTGCAACTTGCATCTTGTTCCGTCCGCTCTGCCGCATTGATTTGAAAAACGAGCCTTCCACCGAAGAAAGCCTCGAACCCAAGGCCGAAAAGCAGGCCACACCTACGTCGCAGCGGCACAAGGTGAATTTGATTCCCATCTTCGTCATCATCGCCTTGGGCATCATCGTTGGTTCAATACCGATTCCCGTGGGCATGAAGGCACCCATCAAGCTCGGCTTGGCGGGCGGGCCTTTAGTGGTAGCCATCATCGGCAGTTGGCTCGGCGTGAAGAAAAACTGGTTCACCACGGAATTCACTGAAAGCCACGGCGTTTGGATGCTTCGCGAGGTGGGCATCGCGCTCTTCCTTGCCGGTGTGGGATTGAGCGCAGGCGGACAATTCGTCGACACAGTGCAAGAACATTATATGTGGGTCGTCTATGGCATCCTTATCACCATGATCCCACCTGTTGTGGTCGGGCTTTTCGGTCGTTTGGTGCTGAAAGTGAACTACTACACGCTGATGGGTTTCATCGGCGGCTCGCACACCGACCCTCCTACCCTTGCCTTCGCCAACACCGTTGCCCCAGAAGGCTGCAAATTACCCAACATGGGCTACGCGACGGTGTATCCTTTGACCATGTTTTTGAGGATTTTCACGGCCCAGCTTTTGGTGCTATTGGCGGTGTAGTGAAAAAGGTGCCCCAGATATAGGGTACTTTCGGACATACAATAGCTGCAATGTTGTTTTTCATCGTCAGAATTTTTTCTGGCACAAAACAACAGCTCCACTCTGCCAAAAAAGGGCAGAGTGATAAAGAATCTCATTTTCAGGCACAAAAAAAGCCGACATCGCTGCCGGCTTTTTACCTTATTATATTATAGAGACGCAAAATTTTGCGTCTCTACGCAAATCCATTGTTATTCCGTCACTCTTTCAAGCCACTTCACCATACCGAACATGATGGCCATGGAAACGAGGCAGACGGCGAGGAACACACCCCAGCACTTCCAGATGTCCCAAGCGTTGAGCATGATGGGACCAACGAAGATGAAGAGGTTGCCGATGGCCGTGGCACCTAACCACAAGCCTTGGCAGAGACCTACCATGTGGCGCGGAGCCACCTTCGAGACGAAGGACAAGCCCAACGGCGAGATGAACAACTCGGCCACGGTGAGGAAGAAATAGGTGACAATCATCACCCACGGAGCAGCCTTGGCAAGACCAGCGGCGGCCATTTGAGCCATATCCATAGCGCGGAACTCGTCGCCCGAAGGATAGTGCTTCATAATGGAGAAAACCATCAGGAAAAGGTAGGCGCAACCGGCCAGACCCATACCGTATGCAATCTTGCGAGGCGTTGAAACGGCCTTGCCCTTGCGAGCCAACATGGCGAAAATACCCATGACCAACGGGGTGAGGATGATCACAAACAAGGGGTTCAAGGCCTGCCAGATTTCAGGCGCGATGCTCGACGAATCGACGAAGTCGCGGGCGAAGACCGACAGCGACTGTCCGTTCTGGTGGAACGAGAGCCAGAAGAACACGGCGATGCCCAACACGGCAAACAAAGCGGCCATACGTTGCTTGATTTCCTTGGCCATGGCAGCCTTTTCCTCGGCAGTGTAACCCACGGTCTCAGCAGCGACCTTCTTGGCGGGTTGCGGGAACTTGCTCTTTTGCGTGAAGAAGATAATCAGCGAAATGAGCATGGCAGCCACCGAAACGAAGAACGAGAAGTGGACACCTTGGTTGAAGGTCAGGATATAGTCGGAGCAGAACTGAGTCAGGTTGGTGCCGTAGTCGGCGGTGGGCAGCACAGAGTTTGCCATCGTTTCGGTGAACTTTTGCGTCACCTGACCGTCAGCAAGATACTGGTGGCACAGGGCCGACATGTCGGCGTTGTAGATGAAGTTGTGTGCTTTCAGCCACCATTCGCGCAGCATAGGGGCCACGAAGGGAGCAATCACGCCACCGATGTTGATGAACACATAGAAAATCTGGAAACCGCTGTCGCGCTTGTCCTTGGCCACGGCCAAAGCCTCTGGGCCTTTCTTGGCAGCCTCGGCCTCGAAGTTGTCGTACATCTGACCGACGAGAGCCTGCAAGTTGCCCTTGAACAGACCATTACCAAAAGCGATGAACAGCAAGGCCACGCAAGTGAAGATGAGGATGCCCCACCATTTTCCATTGCCATCAACGATGAGACCGTTGGCATCTTGGCTGAACAACGGGATAGCCATGCCCACATAACCGAGGGCCATGATGATCAAGCCCCACTGGATGGTGCGGTGGTAGTTTTGGGTGCGGTCGGCGATGATACCGCCAACGAGACTCAACACGTAAATGCCGAAGTAGAACACCGAGTAGATGAGGCCTGCGGTGGCATCGGGCAACCCGAACTTCGACACGATGAACAACAACAGGATGGCGTTCATGATGTAGTAGCCGAAACGCTCACCCATGTTACTTAAAGCGGCTGCAATCAAGCCTTTAGGATGTTCCTTCTTTGCCTTTGAGACATAGAAAATGAGGAACCCGGCGACCACTGCGAGGATAACCAGCAGGATCACCATTGTCACATTAGTTTGAAGTAATACCATAAATTAAAAAGTTTAAGATGATTTTCTTGCGGACAAAAATAGGAATTTTATCAATGCGAATGGAAAAAAATCCCTAATTTTGCGCTTCATTTTTAATACGACTATGGAAATCAGTAGCAAATACAGCCCTCAGGACGTTGAAGGCAAATGGTACGAACACTGGATGGACAAGAACTACTTCCACTCCACTCCCGACGAACGCGAACCCTATACCATCGTGATCCCGCCGCCGAATGT
>CAMOCK010000099.1 GCA_946610645.1 uncultured Bacteroidales bacterium | reverse complement strand
GTCTCGCAGTCTCGTGTCCATAATTATACAGCGGATGCTCGTCGGTGTCCATCACGAGGATGTCCCAGCTCAGCAGGCAGTCGTGCCCGAAGCGGATTTCCTTGGCGCAGACGATGGTGCTTTCGGCTGTCATATTAAAATCGGGGCCAAATTCCAAGTTGCCGCGCACCGAAATCTTCGAGCCGTGTCCGATGCTCGCCTTGCCGCCAAAACCGACCGTTCCGCTCACCTGCCATATCGTGCGTGAACGCTTGCGGTCGTAGTGGCCCACATCGCCGAAACCGATTTTTATCATCGCCGTTTCCACTTTTTCCGGTAGCGTGACTTTGCCGTGCAGATCGCGGAGAAAGGTGCGGTGCGACACGATGACGGGCAGCTTCAACGCCGTCTTCAGCGGAAAATAATGCAGGTTGAAGCGCAGGGTCTTCGGAATCGAGCAGATGATGTTGAAGAAATCGAAAGCGGTCATGGCGGTCGGTTTTATGGTGCAAAGATAATCATTTCACCTTCAACCAACAGAATTTTGCCTAATTTTGCGGCGATGAAACGGCTTGGATGGTTCATAGGATTGTGTATGTTGTTGGCACTGGTCTCATGCCATGACCCTGTAGAGACGCGACTCGTCATGTCTTTACAACCTGAGGTATCGCCCGAGTTATTGTCCATCGACAGCCTGATGTGGTATCGTCCAGACAGTGCTTTTTGGCATATCGGACAGTATTTCAAGCCTAATGGCGACAATGTTTCCACCATATCATCGAGGAAAGAATGCGACCGTCATTATGCCTATTTGCTTTTGGCCGAATTGTTGTTCAAGAACGATTACCCTCAGACTTGTCGGAAAAACTTGTTGCAATCGGTGGATTATTATGATTCATTGTGTTATAGAGACGTTTCAGGAGACCTCTCTACATTCAAATTCCTCTCCGCCCGCGCCCATTACATGAACGGCGTTGGCTTTCAGGAACAAGACAGCGTTATTGAGGCCTGCACCGAATACATCCGCGCGTTGGAAATCATGGAAAATCATTTTCCAATTGTAGAGACGCACCATGGCACGTCTCTACAAAACATTCACATTCCCCGTTTCATGATGCTGATTTATTGCCGTCTCGGAGGCTTGCTTTCCAACCAATTCATGCAGGAACCCGCCATCTATTGTTTCAAAAAGGCACTCGTTTTCAACAGATTGGAACCTATTTTCCCAGACGATTATTCCAATTCGTTGTATTACATTGGGTTGCAATACGACAAACTACAGCAATGGGACAGTGCGCAATACTATTACGATGAAGCCCTACGCCTGCTGCCCGACACAAGCAACTGGCTTTTCAAGGTCTTGATGTCAAGCAAGGCCAATCTCAGCTATACTTCAAGCGAGAACGTTGACCCCGCCGTGAGCGACTTGAAACGCATTGCAGCGAAAGCCGCTTACTACGAAAAGCCATGGCATTTCTTCCTCATTGGGCAGATTTATTACAACGAAAAACAGTATGACTCAGCTCTGGTTTATCTGGAACCGACCTTTGAACAAAGCAAGAACATCGAAACCAAAGCCTTGTTAGCCAAGTTCTTGCACGACATTTACCATAATCGGGGCGACACGCTGAAGGCCACGCAATATGCAGTTTATCACGCAGGAAACACCGAACAGGAAAGGGTGAAAATGGCTCGGGTTTCGTATCTCTGTGAGCTGTTTCAGAAGCATTTGCAAAAAGAACAAGAAACCAAATTGCTCAGAGAGCGGCGGAAATGGGTCAAGACGGTGCTTTTCGTGGGCTTGCCTTTAACCGTATTATTGGCGACTGTCGCAGTCTTCGTGGCACGACGCAAAAACCAAAAACGCAAGGCAGCCCAAGAAGCCGAGGCGCAACGACAGTTGAGCGAAGCCCAACAACGCCACAACGAGGCGGAACGCCATCTGCAAACTAAGATGGAACAAGCCGCACAACACACGCGGGAAATACTGCAACAGCGGGCCATGACGATTTACCAATCGAGCGGTGAGAACCGTATGAAACAGATTTTGGACGAGTTTGAAGCCGTTTATCCACAGGCCATGCCTGAATTGACCACCGCGCACCCCGAATTGAGCGAAACAGAACGTCATATCGCCATACTCAATTTCCTCCGTTTCCGCGCAAAGGAAGAGGCCGAATTGATGGGTTTTACCGAATACACTACCCTGAAATACCGCTCCAACCTAAAGAAAAAGGTCGGCTCTGACCCAATTTCAGCTCTGTTTAAGGTCGAAAAAATCTGAATAGTTTTTGCCGCAAACACCTGATAATCAATATCACCGAATTAGAAAAATCTGAATTAAGCATTAGGATTGGCGTTTTTGATGGTTTTTGGCTATAATTTTGCCAAAACAACAAACCATAGCACCATGAAAAGGAATAACGTCTTTACTTTGTTTGCGTTCTTACTGTTGGCAGCCAACATTTACGCCCAAGAACACCAAATCATCCAAGGCTACTGCAAGGACGAAAACGGCAAAGCCATCGAGAACGTGAGCGTGTATGTGCACGACTCTTTGCTCGTTTCGGTGACCGATGAGCAAGGGCGTTGCACTTACGGCTTTGCCAAGGCTGGACAGAAACTCCGTTTTGCTCACATGGTCTTCGAGCCGACCTATTACACCATCAAGGAAAAAGACATCAACGGCAAGAACCTGACCGTCAGGATGAAAACCAAGAGCCACGAACTGCTTGAGGTGACGGTGACCGCCAACACGCCGCACATCGCCTTCGACAATCCCGTGATGAGCGTCATCGACTACACCCTCAGCGAAGATGGCATTTATCTCATTGTCTATCGTCGCCGCAACTCCGCTTTGCTCCACCTCTCTTTTGACGGGGACACACTGCACGAACTGCCGATTTCGTCGCGCTACAACCGCCTCAACAAAGACGCTTTCGGCGACATTTATGCCCTCAACGACTACCAAGCCAGCCAAATCGGGTTCATCGATT
>CAMOCK010000098.1 GCA_946610645.1 uncultured Bacteroidales bacterium | reverse complement strand
TGATGCAGGCGCCGAGGTTCTGCTTGTTGGGGTCGGTGGCGGTCATCTCGCGCTCCTCGTTGGCCACAAAGGTCTCGAAGTCGATGTGGTCGGTCTCCGAGCCGCGCAGGTAGATGCGGTCGTACCTGATTTTGCGGTCGGCGTCGACGGCGAAGAGGTAGAACTGTCCTTTTTCGCGCAGCGAGGCAATCTCGCCCGGCGTGCGCACGCTCTCTATGACGGCGTTTTTGCCTTCGGCCTTGGCGCGCTCAAAGAGTTGGTCGGTGATGTAACTCGGTGAATGCTTGGCGCGCAGGTCGTTGCCCACGAGGGTCAGCGTGTCGCGGTTCACTTCGAGGCCGCGCCGCTGGCATTCTTCCGTGATGTAGGCCCGCACCGAGTAGTGCACGAAGCCTTTTTCTTTGACGAGATAGTCTACGATGGTGCCTTTGCCCGCACCGAGGGTGCCTGTGATTCCGATGATTATCATGGTTTTATGCTTTAGACCGGGGACTTACGTCGCCCGTTTATGTTCTGTCGTCCCTCCGGGACTATGCTAACTCCAAACTCTAAACTACTTGACTTGTTCCTTAATCTCACTCACCCACTTTGTCAGTTCCACCGGCTTGAAGTTGGCGATGCCTTCCAGGAGCGTTTTCGGGTCGTCGCTGACGATGAGGTTGTCGGCGTGCTCGCGGTGGATGAAGCCCTCGCGCGTGGCGCGGTCGAGGAAACGGACGATGTCGTCATAAAAGCCGTTCACGTTGAAGAGCGCGACGGGCTTGTCGAACACGCGCAGCTGTGTGAGGACCATCACCTCGAAAAACTCGTCCATCGTGCCTACGCCGCCCGGCATGGCGATGAAGGCGTCGGCCATGTCCTCAAGGATTTTCTTGCGCTCGGCCATCGTCTCCACCACAATCAGTTCGTCGATGTCGGGGCGGCCTACGCGCATGTCCAAGAGATGCTGCGTGATGGTGCCCACGATGCGGCAACCGCGTTCCTTCATCACCTCGGCGATGATGTTCATCAGGCCCACGTTGCCGCCGCCGTAGAGCAGTTCGCAGTCGTTGTCGGCCAGAACGCGGCCCAATTCAGCCGCCTTTTCCCGGTAAATCGGGTCGAAGCCCATGCTGCTGCCGCAAAAGATGCAGATTTTCTTCATTCGTGTAAATTTTTGCAAAAATAGGAAATTCCAGCGAAGTGCAAGTAAAAGTTTTTGAGTATCTTTGCCGCCGATAAATGAAAAGAATAGTATTATGACAGCGTTACAACTGAATGCCGAGTTTTATCGCGCCATGGGCGAGATTGCCGATGATGAAACCCTGATGGCCAAGGTGGTGAAATATGTGAAAAAGTTGGCTGCTCAAAAGCAGGCTGCCGACCCGACATTGATGACGAAGGAAGAATTCTTCGCAAGAGTTGACAAGGCTAAGGAAGGCCCGACTTTTAGAATGCTTCCTGATGAGGATTTGACCACGTTCCTAAGACGGCTTGGCCATGAGATTTGAAGTCGAGTTTAAGGAACAAGCCACACACGACTTGGTCGCGTTGGCCAAAAGTGAGCCAAAGGCTTTCGCCAAGGCACAATCCATGATTGTTGAATTGAGAGAGCATCCTCGCACAGGCACAGGCCACCCAGAACAATTGTCTGGCGATCGTTCTGGGCAATGGAGCCGCCGCATAACGAAAAAACATCGGCTGATTTATGAAATCCACGACATAGAGGTTGTGGTGCTTGTTGTTTCTGCCTACGGGCATTACGATGATAAATAAATAAATATGACTATGAGAAACATCGGAATATTAGGCGCGATGGCGCAAGAAATCGACGAGGTGAAAGCCTTGTTGACCGACAAGACAACGGTAAAAATCGCCAACCGCGAGTTCGTGGTGGGCAAAATCGGCAACGTGCGTTGCGTGGTGGCCTTCTCCAAATGGGGCAAGGTGGCCGCTACGATTACGGCAACGCTCTTAATACAAGAGTTTGGCATCACCGACCTATTTTTCATCGGCACGGCGGGTGCCTTGGCAGACGGCCTCAAGGTGGGCGACATCGTGGTTTCCAAACGTTTGGTGCAGCACGACATGGACACACGGCCTTTGTTGTCGCGTTTTGAGATTCCGTTCTTGAAGCGCGTCTTTGTGAACAGCGACCCCGAACTGACCGAATTGACCGGAAGAGCGATCTCGAATCTGTTGCAAAATGGCGTGGAAAGCATGGTGGGCGAAGAAGCCGCCAAGGAATTCAACCTTGCTCCAAAACTTTATTTCGGCGACATCGCCAGCGGCGACCAGTTCATCAACAGCGAAGAGAAACGCAACGAAATCCTCAGCCTGTTGCCAGATGTGCTCTGTGTCGAGATGGAAGGCGCGGCTGTGGCGCAGGTCTGCCTGGAGTTTGGCACGCCCTTCACCGTCATCCGCACCATCAGCGACACCGCCGACCATAACGCCCGCATCGACTTCAACAAGTTCATCGTCGAGGTGGCCAACGCCTATTCGCGGGCGATTGTCGGGGAGATTATGCGACTGCTTTAAGGCGTAAAACTCCAACCTTTTTCGTAAAGGCAGTCAAAAGTCTCGCAGCCTCGTGTCCCGCAGTCTCGCGTCCCTCACGAAATCATCGCCGCCACGCTGCCTATCAATAAAAACAGGATGATGCCTATGGTGAGGCAGCCGCTTTTCATGCTGGCAAACAGGACCTTGAAGTTGTCTAAGAACTTCGGCATGGGTACCTTGGTGCTGCTCTTCATTTTGCGGCGTTTGGTCTTCCCGTTGGGCAAAATCTCTTCATAGATCGGGAAGCCGAACATCATGGCTTTGGCCAAGCCTCCAATCGCAAAGATGGTGAAAAAGACGGGGGTGACATACCACGCCGCCCCATAGCCTATCTTGATGCTGGAAAGTGGAAGCCCGCGCATGAGCTGTATCGGTGCGGCAATCAGCACGGGAAGGAAAATGACGGCCAACGTGACCGCAAGGATTTTGAGGATGCGCCCAAGCGTGACGAAACGGAGCTTGGTGGGCACTTCGCCGTTGCCGAAGTCGTTGAAAAACACGGTTCGGGTGTCGTTGTGCTTCTTGAACGAGCCGCCCGAGGTGACGACCTCCTTGACGAAATTGTCCTGATGGCGGTTGTGGGCGACGACGAAAAACACGATGCCGAACACCATGCCAAAGCCCATGGCCACCTCCATGTCGGCGATGAAATAGCCCACCAAGGCAATCACTATCGTGGCGATGAGCGGAAACAGCCACCAGCGGCCCGTCAGGTTCTTGTCTTTGCCCGTCAGGATGGCGACTTTGCCCGTCTGCCCGTTGACCGCCGCCGCGATTTTGTCGCTGCATTTCACCAAATAGACGGGCAACAGTGCCTTGACGGATTCGTTGCCCTCGTCCTCAAGCAGGACGCTGATTTCCTTGTTGTGCATCTTCCTTTTCAGGTCGTCATACACCTCGTTTTGCGTCTCTTCCGTGACACGCTGGAGCAACTGGCCCTCCGAAACGTTGGGCACTTTGGCCTTTTGGTGGTTCAGGTAGCCGAAGTCGAAGGTGCGGGCCTCGCCGAAGTCGAAAGGCTCCACGCCGTCGAGGAACATGTTGTCCAAGTCGTTGGAGGCGTTCACGGCGGTATGGGAGAGGAAGGCCCTGAGCGGGTAGTAGCTCTTTGATTCGTCTTGGAGCGACACCACCATGTCGCCCACGAAAGCGCCCCTGACGATGTGGTAGGGCAGGTAGCATCCCGTCAGCTTGTCCATCTTGTCCTTGATGGCGTTGGCGGCCTTGTCTTTGCGGCCTTCGAGCAATTGGGCGAGTTTCCGTTTGGCCTCTCCCTCGCTGATTTTGAAGGGGATGATGGCTTCGGGGAGGTCGTTTCCGGCAAAATCGGCGTCAATCATGGTGCTTTGGCAGAACGGACATTCCTCTGAGGCGTCGTCATTGGCCACGATGGTTTGTGCGCCACACGAGGGGCAACGGAACTGCTTGACCTTGCCGGCCTCCTGCATCACGGCATCGTGCCGCAGGCTCCTCCAGTTGCGGTATTCCATGTTCTTGTCTTGCAGACTGGTTTCGGTTCCGCAGTGGGCGCAAACGTACAGTTGCCTAACGATGTCGTAGCTTTGGTCGCCGCCGCAATTCTTGCAGCGGATGACGATGGGATTGATATGTTGTGTGTCCATGTCCTTTTTTAATTCAATTTTTTGCGGCTGCCATGGTGTAACAGCCCTACATGTTTTTATCGGCTGCCACAATGTGACAGCCCAACAACTCAAACCTCCTAACTCCTACCTCCTAACTCCTACCTCCTAACTCCTACCTCCTACCTCCTAACTCCTACCTCAACCCTAATAATCTCCCAAAACATAGTCATCCCCACTTCCAAAATGTCGTCGGGGAAGTCGAACATCGGGTCGTGCAGGGCGGGCTGTTCCAAGCCTGATCCTATGCCGAAAAATCCTATCGGACAGGCACTTCCAAACCTACCGAAATCTTCCGACCAGCGGAAAGGCGTGTCCAAATGGCCGAGGCTCAGTTCGAGGTTCGTGGCGGCTTGCCCGATGGTTTTCACGCAACGCGGATCGCTATTGGGGGCGGCAAAGGCTTCGTGTTCGCTGAAGTTGAAGTCGAAAAGGTGGTCTTTCGCCTTGGCGCGGCAAAGTTCGATGATTTGCGCGGCCATCACTTCAAGGTTGTGGTCGTCGAAGCTGCGCAAGGTGAGCCAGATTTCGGCATGGCCAGGAGCCACGCCAAAGGTTTCTTCGCCCAAGATGGCGTGCGTGATGACGAAAGTCGTGAGCGGCTTGACAGCCTTCAGCTGCTCGCGCTTCTTCTCCAGATTGTGGATGAGCACGGCCAACAGCTCCGATGGGCTGTGGCCCGTTTCGGGCTGCGAGGCATGAGCTGTGCGCCCGTCGAAGGTGAGTTTCAGGCCAAACGAAGCCGCCGCAAAACAACCTTCCTTCACCATGATTTTGCCTTTCTCAAAGCTGGGAAGGTTGTGAAGTCCGTAGGCCACATTGGGCTTGATTTGCGCGAATTGCGGGTCGTCGATGATGGCTTGTGCGCCTTGCCCTGTCTCTTCGGCAGGTTGGAACAAGAGAACGACTTCGCCTTGGTCGGGACGTTGCTCGCCGAGCCATTGGGCCAGGCCGCAGAGGATGGTGGCGTGGCCGTCGTGGCCGCATTTGTGCGAAACGCCTTGGTTTTGCGAGCGATAGGGGAGGTCGTTTGGCTCTGGGATATGTAGCGCGTCGATGTCGCCGCGAATGAGGATGCGCTTGCCAGGTTTCGGGCCTTTGTAGACTGCCGCCAACCCGTAGCCGCCGATTTTCTCGATGAGTTGGTCGGGGCGGGTTTGGCGCACCCATTCGTTCAGGATTTTGTTGGTCAAAGCCTCGTGCCCCGAAAGCTCTGGATGCGCGTGAAGGATATGCCTGAGTTCGATGAGGTTTTGCATGGCTCGTTTCATTGAAGTTTCGCCATCACCTTCAGCAGCTGCTCTCCAAGGCCGATGGTGTAGCCTTGTTTCACAAACACCACCTCGCTGTTGGCGTTGCCGATGATGAAGATGGGACGACTGTCGTTGTCGAGTTTCAAGCCTTCCATGAGTTCGTCATGGATGGCGCCGTCGTCAATGCCGTAAACAATGCCTTCTGGCAACTCGTTGAAATTCTTTAGTTTGAACTTGTCGTAATCTTCCTGATTGCTGAAAATGAAGATGATGGGAAGGTTGCTGTCTTCAAAGTCCTTGCGGAAGGCTGCGATGTCTTGCATGGCGTGGGTGGTAGGCTCGCTACCTTGGTCCAAAAGGCCGAGAATGAAGTAGTTGTCTTTGACAAGTTGCTTGGCGTTGGAGATCTCGCCGTTTTCAAGGTCGGTGAATTTGCTGTCGGCGTAAAAGCTGCCGACGACACGAAGTTCGTTGTCAGGTTGGCGCAAAACGAGGTCGACTTGTGTCGTTTCGCCTGCCTTGATGGTGAAGAACTGGCTGTGGGTCAGAGCAGTACCGTCTTCAAGGCGCGTTCCGGCAGTGAGGATATACATTCCTTCATCCAAAGGCGTTGGCTTTTCGAATGTCGAAAGCATCATGCCGTCGTCGATGCCGGGGTCTTTGGCATCGTAGGCCAAGAGGCGGAAACTCTTTCCGTCAAACTTCTTTATGCTGAAGTGGGTGTAGTATTTCGGGTCGGCCACGGAGGTAATAGGCTGATATTGTATGTCGAGATAGCCTGTCCCAGAGGCATTTGCGGCCTCTTTTTCGAATTGTACATTTTGCCATTGGCTGCCATTGAAATATTGCACGTTGCCATTCACCGGGTTGACTTGCGCCGCGATGCCCAAGCTGCGGGCCATGGCCACGAAGAAGATGTCGCGCGAGTGGCGGTCGGCCTTGCGGGCTTTCAACACGCCAAGTGGCGAAATCGGGATGCGCTGCGGGTTGAGGTCGTCGTCGACGGTGATGTTTCGGCGTACCCAATCGACCAAAAGCATAGGATTGTCGTGGTATTGCTGGGCTTCGGTCGGGTCGAAGAACTCGGTGAAGGTTTTGCGGAAGGCCCCAAGGTTCTCGTTGCTGATGCGCGGACTGAGGATGTATTGCGCATAATGTTCCACAGGCATCGAAACGACCGAAGAAGTGAGGTCGGGCGTGTGTTCGAAATGGTCTTTCAGTACTTCAAGGGTGACATCGCGCAAGTCTTTGTCGGTGATGTTGCTTAGCAGTTCCACAGCCTTGATTTCCTGGTTCTTGCTTTGGGCATAGCTCACGAAGTCGGCGATGGTTTGGTAGTTGCCCCAGGTCTTCTCGTAGATGCGGCACAAGGTTTTGTTGCCAGTGTTCATAATCAACTCGTTTTGAGCCTCTTTGCATGACTTGATGTAGGCATTTCGCAACGAGTCTTCGTAGGTGATGCGGCGGTCGTTTTCGGCACGCATTTCGGGTGTCACTTCGGGCAAGACGCTGGTCGGGGCGGGCGGAACCATGTCATACTCGAAGGATTCCGTCGCGTTCTTGTCATGGTTGAGGGTGATGGTGACGTTGTCTTTCTCGCCCGCCTTGAAGACCTCGAAGCCGAACTTGCCGTCTTTCGAGGCGTAGGCCATCATAGTGCCCAAACCCGAAGTGAGCCAGGTCTGGCCGTTGGCATCCGTGGTTTTCGTGACGACGGTGCAGAACTCGGCATAGTTGTAAATCTTGAACTCCACAGGCAGGTTGGCTTGCGGCTGTCCGTTTTCGTCGACGACGGTGAAGGTGGTCTTTGCAGTCTTTCCGTAGTTGTCCACTACGTTGATTTCCGTGAAGTTACGGGTGCGGCTGATGACTTCTTCCGGACCGTCATAGTCACCGAAGACGCGCGTATGTAATAATAAGGTGCGCGAAGCCGGCAGGTTGAACCAGCCGAGGTCGAGCACTGGCTCAGGCTCACAGGCGCCGAGGAAATGCCAACCGCCGTCGACGTAGGCCTCCACCCAGGCGTGGTTGTCGTCGCAGTGGGCCCAGCGGGGCGTGTAGACCTGTCGCGCAGGGATGCCCACGGTGCGCAAGGCGGTCACCAAGAGCGTCGATTCCTCGCCGCAGCGTCCCCACGAGGTCTTGATTGTCGCCATCGGGGCGCTGGTGCGGATGTCGCTGCCCTTGTAGTTGACGTGCTC
>CAMOCK010000097.1 GCA_946610645.1 uncultured Bacteroidales bacterium | reverse complement strand
CTTATCGCGATGAGCACGTATTACAGCGAGCAAAGCACCAAGAGCATCGCGGTGCGCAAGGTGTTTGGCGGCACGGTGGAGGGCGAGTTGTGGCGCTCGGTGAAGGACTATATGGTTTTGGTTGGCATCGCGGCGGTTGTCGGAGCGCCATTGGCCGTTTGGCTCTGCGGCAAGTATCTCGATCGTTTCGCCTACCGCATTGACCACTACGGCTGGATCATCATTGTGGCCGTCGTCGTCGCGATGTTGATGGCTTTCCTCTCGGTGCTCTGGCAGACCTTGAAGGCCGCGCGGACGAATCCTGCGGAGGCTTTGAAGAAGGAATGATTGCAAGTTTGTTTCCATAGAAATTCAGCCAAAACCAAGAATTTTCATTGGTTTTGGCTGAATTTCTAAAACAAGGAATCTAATGTAAGTATTTCATTTATAATGGTTTTATGCTTTGAGTCAGTTGTTCCGAATGTGGTCATAAGAGTGATATAAATTGAGTGGCTCGGCTTGTGGATTTTGGAGCTTCTTACGGCGGCTATTTTTCGCATGATTGCTTCGGCATCGTCGCCCGACAAGGTGTATTTTTCTTATTTTGGCTGAATTCCTATGGTTTTTGTGACGATTCAATTCGCCGGTCGTTTTTGGACGACTGTAAAGTATCTTTACACCACTGTAAAGAACCTTTACACTTTACAAAATACTGTTTTTGTAATTTATTGGTTTTTAATGATTTACAAATTTGGCACGGCGATTGCCATGCCAAATGCAAGTTCAATTATCAACTTTTAAATTACAGTATTATGGACAAGAAACCATTTTTCACGGCACTGCTCATTTGCTTGGCAGTGCTTGGCGTGAAGGCGCAAAACATTAGCGGACGCGTGGTGGATGAAACCGATGCGCCGATTCCTTACGCAACCGTCGTGGCGATGCAACTGCCCGACAGCACTTTCCTCGGTGGCGTGACCACCGACAATGACGGTCGCTTTACCCTCGATATGGCTTGCGACCTGCTGAAAATCACCTTTGTAGGCTATGAGCCGAAGTTTGTCAGCCAACCGAAAGGCAATTTGGGAACACTGAAAATGAGCGTCGTTTCTTCGCAACTCCAAGAGGTGACCATTGCGGCCAAGCGACCCGAAATCACCAGCCTGCCCGACAGGACGGTGGTTGGAGTGGAAAGCACCTTGCTCTCATCGAGTGCCGATGGCATAGATATGCTTAAAAAGACGCCTGGCCTCTTGGTGGATGGGCAGAACAACCTCTCCGTCATCGGGCAAGGGTCGCCCATCGTTTACATCAACAACCGGCGCGTGTATTCGATGGAGGAGGTCTATAACCTGAACCCGCAAAACATCAAGTCCATCGAAATCATCCACAATCCGTCGTCGCAATATGAGGCCGACGCTACGGCCATCGTGAAAATCGTCACCCTGCGGCGCAACGACGACTTCTCGGTGCGCCTCGGCGGCACGGTGACCAAAGCGCGGCGTTGGAGCGAGCGCGCCTTTGCCGATGTCACCTTCTCGAAAAACAAGTTTTCGGCCAACCTCTATTACGGTTTCAACGGACGCAACACGCACACCATCAACAACGAGGACGTGATTGGCTACTCTATGATTGAACATCGCGCCTACAATCTCTCTAAAAACCAAGGTCACAATGCGAAACTGATGCTGGAATATGCCTTGACCCCGAAAATGACCATCGGCTTGCAGAGCAACAACAACTTGGGCAATGGCACAAGCTTGCGCGAGCAAAGCACCCATTTTTTGGCGGACAATCATACGGATTTCAAGACCGTGACCAACACCAACGACAAGAGCCTGCGGAGCAACAACACGCTGTTCTTCAACTACGACATCGACAGTCTCGGCCAGAACCTCAACGTGACTTTGGACTACACCTACAACCGCTATAACGACGAGGATGCTTTCCGCAACATCGTTGACGGAAGTGAGAGCCAAGGCATTTTGAACCTCAACAAAGGTCACGGCAACACAGGCATCTATGTGGGTAGTGTGGACTATACCCTGCCATTCAGAAACGGCAAGACCACGTTCACGACGGGAGCGAAATACTCCTTGATTCAGACCGACAACCACGTTGACTTGACAGGAACAAACAACCTATTGCAGCACTACCATTCCGACGAGTCGAGTGCTGCCGCATACGCCAGCGTTGCGCACAATTTCTCCGACAAGTGGTCGGCCACCGCCGGACTGCGGTTTGAGTATGTGGATCGCCACAACTATTTGAACGACGTTCCCCAAGTGGACTACACGAAGCCCGGACTTTTCCCGAATGCCACCGTGCAATACAAGCCCGCCCAAGGCTACGCGATAGGCGCATCCTACTCGAAGCGCATCGTGCGTCCTTCGTTGGATGCCTTGAACCCCAGTATGTACATTGATTCATTGCTCATCACCCAGGGCAACCCCAACCTAATCAACACCCATATCCATTCGGCGCAGGTTTTCGCCAGTTTCCCCATCTCACTCTCGGTGCGTTTCGGCTACAATTACCTCATCGACCCGATTTATAGGGAACTCTACCAAAATGCCGAAAACCTTGATTTAGGAGAATCTCGTTACAGAAATGGCGACCACACGCAAAACCTGTTCGGCTCTATCGCTTGGAACGGGAATGTCACAAAGTGGTGGTATCTCTACAGCTCCGTCTATTTCGGCAGAAACTATTACGAGAAGGAGGAGGACGGCATCCTAAAGCAGAACAATAGGAACTTCGCCATGTTTAATGTCGGCAATATGCTGACCTTGCCCTACGATGTGAAATTCAATCTGAATTTCTATTACGGAACGCCTTATCCATCGGAAGGTGTCACCGTGAAAGAACTGTGGAACCTCTCGGCCAGTTTGGAGAAGAGTTTCCTCAACAACAACCTGACCGTACGACTGAGTGCCAATGACATATTCAACTCCATGCTCTATTGGCAACAAAGTGTCCTACGCGGCAATTCGTTGGTCTTCTTCGACAGCGACGGAAGGAACATCATGCTGAATGTCACCTACAAGTTTGGCCAATCGAAAGTGAGGCTCAATTCGAGGTCGGTGAGTGAGGAGGAGAGAGAACGTTTGTAAGAATAATGATGGCGTGATGAGAAACCGCAATAGAATAGATGTCAAGTATGTGATTTTCCAGAAGTTGGTGAAAGTCTTTGGGCTGGAGAAAGCGGAGAGGATATTCAGGATGTTTGAGTGGAGGAAATCATAAGCTTGGGAAACGGGAGGCGTTATGCGTACTTACGTGCTATCGTGCTTACGAAAGAGGACTAATAGGACAGATAAGACTAATAAAAACCAATAGAACAATGAAAACAATGAGATTTTACACCCTGCTTGCGCTCCTGCTGATGGCGGGAGGGGTGACGATGCAAGCGCAAAACATCAACGGAAAAGTCGTTGATGAAACCAACCAATCTGTTCCCTACGCCAATGTGGTGCAGATGAGCCAGGACTCGGCCTTTTTAAGCGGCTGTGTCACTGATGAAAACGGAGCCTTCTCCATGGAAAAGGCGCAAAACGCGGCCTTGCTGAAGGTGTCCTTCATCGGCTACAAGGACCAATGGCTGCCGCTTTCGGGAACGCAACCCAATTTGGGCACCATCCAACTTGAACTTGATGCCGTCAGCCTTAACGAAGTGACCGTCAGTGCGGGGCTGCCCGATGTTTACATTAAAGGTGACGCGCAAGTGACCACCGTTGAGAACAGCATCCTTGCCGAGGTGGGTTCGGCTGACGATGTTTTAGGCAAAATTCCAGGTATTGCCAAAGACGAAGACAAACTGGCGGTGTTCGGCAAAGGTGAGCCGCTGGTTTACATCAACGGGCGGCAAGTGCGTGACTTCAGTGAATTGGAGCAACTCAACGCCAAGGACATCCAGCGCGTGGAGTTGGTCACCAATCCGGGAGCGCGATATGATGCCACGGTCGGGGCGGTGGTGCGTATCGTCACCAAGAAAAACCCCAATGAGGGCTTGGGCGTGGATGTGCGCTCATCGGTTTATCAATCGGCGGCCAACACCGATTTGCGTGACATCGTGAGCCTCAACTATCGCAAGAATGGCTGGCAACTATTAGCCACCGTCGATTACCGCGACATGAAGTCCTTGCAGCACTCCAACATCATTCAGGAAAACAAGGTGGAAAACGACTGGCTCCAGCAAAACACCCTGACGGAAGACACGAGAGATGCCCGTCTTTCCAGTGTGTTCGAGGCCAACTACTCCTTCAATCCCGACCACATCGTTGGCGTGCGCTACAGCCCTACTTTCTGGGCGGTGATGAGCGATTCCATTCATATCAACAGCGCGGTCAAGATGGACGGAGCCTATTACGACCAATG
>CAMOCK010000096.1 GCA_946610645.1 uncultured Bacteroidales bacterium | reverse complement strand
CAAAGGAAAAGAAGTTCATCGACGAGGCTGGCGCTGCCAACTTCTTCGGCATCAAGAACGACACCTACATCACGCCCCAAAGCACTTCGATCCTGCCTTCCATCACCAACAAGAGCCTCATCCAAATCGCTGAGAGCTTAGGCATGAAGGTGGAGCGTCGTCCCATCGCTGAAGAGGAGTTGGCTACCTTTGAAGAGGCTGGCGCTTGTGGCACCGCTGCCGTCATCAGCCCCATTTCGCGCATCGACGACCCCGAAACGGGCAAGTCATACACCTTCGGCAACGGAAAACCCGGCCCGTGGAGCGAGAAGCTGTACAACAAACTGCGTGGCATCCAATACGGCACCGAGCCCGACGAATTTGGCTGGATTACCATCGTTGAGGGCATTTGATGGGAATTTTTTCCGAAAAATAGAAAAAAAATGCGTCACTAAGTGGCGCATTTTTTCGATTAATGTGTATTTTTGTGGCCTAAATAATAGAAATCATTAATACTTAACGCTATGAAGAAATTTTCTTTCGCCTTATTGGCTTTGCTGGCCTTCTCGTTTTCGATGAAAGCCCAGCAGTTTGTTTCGACGCAGCCTTCCAACAGGAACGTCATCCTCGAAGAGTTTACAGGACGTAATTGTGGCTATTGCCCTGATGGCCATTTGATTGCCAATCAGATTGCAGCAAACAATCCAGGTCGATTCTGGGCTATCAATGTCCATGCGGGAGGGTATGCACCTACCACCAACCCCAATCTCATCACACCAGATAGCGAAGCACTTCGTGCTGGTTTCGGGGCCAACAGCTTCCCGTCGGGAGTAGTGAACCGTTCTACGGCATCTCCGCAAGGAAGAGGTTCATGGTCAAATCTCGCCAACCAACAATTCAACCAACAATCGGAATGTAACGTTGGAGGTATGGTCGTCATCAATCCCGTCACCCGTATGGCTACAATTAACGTGGAGGTCTATTACACTGGCAACAGCGCATACGATGAGAACTATCTGACGGTGGCCATGCTTCAGGACAGTATTCTTGGATCCCAGGCAGGCATGAGCGCCAATCCTGCGCAAGTAATCGGAAACCAATACTGCCACATGCACGTTTTGCGCGACATCATCAATACAAGTACTTGGGGCGATGTCATCAGCCCTACCACCCAAGGAACGCTGATTACCCGTACATACGAGTATCAGATTCCTGAAAGCATCGGTTCCCCTAACGGCGTTGCCGTTGACCTTGACAACATCTTTTTCCTCGCATGGGTTTCGGAACGTCAGCAAGGCAGCACCACCCGTCCCATCCTGACGGGAAACAAACTCGACATGGGAATTGGCTCCGACGATCCTATCTTCCCTTATATCAGGACTGTGGCTCAACAACAGAATATCGTTTGCTCGCACTCCAAAGTGGTTGAAGCGACCGTGCAAAACGGAGGAACGGGGACCCTGACCTCGATGGTGCTGGAAGCAACGGTCGATGGCCAGACCTTTACCTCCAACTGGGAAGGTAGCCTTGCGCCAGGCTTTATTGAAACCATTGAAATCCCCGTCGAAGTCCCCTTCGGTACCTTCAACGTGAGAACCGTAATCACCCAAGCCAACGGACAGCCTTTCGATGCCGATAAAACTGGAACTATCAATTGTTATGAGTGGTCGGATTTGAGCGTCTCTGGCGAAGAGGAAAACCTGCGTCTTGAACTGATGCAAGACAAGTTCGGCAACCAAATCACATGGGAATTGTTGGCTTCAGACGGCACCGTGTTGGGCTCTGGCGGACCTTATAGCATGTTGGTCGGCGGCAACACCACACAAATCCATATCGAGCACATCCTCGTCCCTGCCGATGAGTGTGTGCAGTTCACAATACGCGACAGCGGCAACAATGGCATCTGCTGCTCCAACGGACAAGGGTATTTCATCATGAAAGACAGCCAAGGCAATGTGATCTTCGGCGATACGAACAACGGCGACTTTGGTAGCGAATACTCGCATCAGATTTCCATCCAGGCTTCTACAGGAGCTGTGGTGAATGTGGGCGACACAGAAGTGACCATCACTGATTATTCAGCGGCCGACTTTATGAGCCCTCTCGAAACCAATATGTATCCCGATCAGGTGGGGTTTGTGTACAAAAAGCTCACCAACCCTCAGGAAACTACGGTAATCGGCTTCTTCAACGAATTCCAGAAGATTCTCGCTTCGGTCGATGATCTGGAACCAATGGTGATGTATAGCGTGAAAGCTTTTGCCGTGGTTGATGGCAATACCTATTATGGCGCAGAGAACCATTTCTTCATGAACTACGAGGGCGTGAACGAACTCGAAAACAGCCTGAAACTCTATCCCAACCCGACCGCCAACGTGCTGAACATCGAAGGCGAAGGAATGACGAGTGTTGAGGTTTACAATACTGTCGGCCAATGCATTATGATGCTTGAAGTCAATGGTGACAAGGCCCAAGTGAATACGGAAAGCCTTAACGCAGGTATGTACTTTGTTCGCATCCACGCCAATGACGGCTCGGTGCTGAATCGCACATTCTCGGTCGCCCGCTAATCAAGGCAACCGAATGAAACCAAAAAAGCCATCTCAATCGAGGTGGCTTTTTTCGTCTTTGCAGGGTATGAGGATTAAACCAATCCTTTCTCCTTCAGCAATTCGCTCATCTGCTCCTGCAACTTCTTGGCTTCTTCGCCTGCACGCACGGCAAAGTCGCTGCCGTTGGAGGCATAGATAATCCCTCTTGAAGAGTTGACGAGCAGGCCACATTCGTCATTCAAGCCGTTGTGGGCCACGGCTTGAAGGTCGCCGCCTTGGGCGCCCACGCCGGGCACGAGGAAGAAATAGTCGGGCAACATCTTGCGGATTTCGCCCAACTCCTCGGGATGGGTGGCACCTACCACGAACATCATTTGCTCCGATGTGGCCCATGTGGTGGCCGTTTGCAGCACTTGTTGGTGCAGCATTCTTTCACCAACGTTCAAGTATTGGAAGTCTTGCGAGCCTTTGTTGGAGGTCAGCGCGAGCAGCACGACCCATTTGTTCTCGAAGTTGAGGAAAGGTTCCACGGAATCCTTGCCCATGTAGGGCGCCACGGTCAGGGCATCGGCTTTCAAGGTGTTGAAGAATGCCTTGGCGTAGTTGGCCGAGGTGTTCCCGATGTCGCCGCGCTTGGCATCTGCGATAATCAAGATGTCAGGGTGGTTGATGCGGATGTACTGGATGGTACGCTCCAGGCTTTGCCAACCTTTGCTGCCGTAAACTTCATAGAAAGCCGTGTTGGGCTTGTAGGCCACGGCAAACTCGGCAGTCTTGTTGATAATCTGCTTGTTGAATTCAAAAATAGGGTCTTCCAAAGCCAAGAATTCCTGTGGAATCTTGTTGATGTCGGTGTCGAGGCCGACGCAAAGGAACGACTGCTTTTTCTTGATTTGCTCGAAAAGTTGTTGTTTGTTCATTTGTTATTCCAATATTTTCTAATGTCTTCAAACCAAAGTTTTCTTTCTCCTATTTTGTTGATTTCCTAATCATAAAATAGTGATAATGTGTCACAAAGCTGTGTTTTTTTGCTTGTTGAGAGTGTTTCTTTCCCAAAAAACGCCATTGGTATAGCCTTGTATCTCAGTGTCGGTATTGGCCATTTCAAGTCTTTTTTCGGCCCAACAGCAATACTCGGTGTTGATTTCGATGCCGCAATAGTGTCGTTTGAGTTTTTTTGCTACTACGCTTGTCGTCCCGCTCCCAAGGAATGGATCGAAAACCATGTCGCCTTCTTTTGAGGAAGCCAAGATGAGTTTCGCGATGAGTTTTTCAGGCTTTTGGGTGGGATGGTCGGTGTTTTCTGGCATCGACCAAAACGGGATGCTGATGTCGTCCCAAAAATTGGAAGGATAAGTCATGCGGAAATTGCCTTCAGAGGTTTCTTCCCAGTCTTTGGGTTTTCCGCTTTCGCGGTATGGGGCAATGACTTGCCGCCTGATTTTCACTGCATCCACATTGAAGTAATAATCGTTTGGATTTTTCACGGCAAACCAAATGTCTTCCATGCCGTTTTTCCAGTTGTGCATAGCTCCTCGTCCTTTCTCTCTTTGCCAAGTAATTCGGTTGAGGATGTGTAGGTTTTCCGACAAAACGCTTTGCAAGGCGGAAGTGCATTTCCAATCACCGCAGAGATAAAGTGAGCCGTTGGGTTTGAGCTTTTTTACGACTTCGGGTAGCCATTGTTTAAGGTATTCCGTGTATTCAGCTTCGGACCGGGCTGTGAAAACAGAGCCATTGAAGTTTTTGGTCAGATTGTATGGTGGGTCAATTATGATTAAGTCGGCGAACTCGTTGGGTATGAATTGCAAGGTTTCGATGCAGTCTGCATTGAGGGTTTTGTCAATGATAGAAACTCCTTTTGCCAAATCCTCAATTGTGACGAGTCTCTCCCTAAAGCTTTCCGCCTCTTCTTCACTGACAGTTAAAGTTCTATTCCTTGGGGCTTTTTCTTCCATATTATGGGTTTATTCTAAACTTTCTTTCAGTCTTTCAGCGTTTTCAGCCATTTGTAGGCGGTTGATGATTTCGGTGAGGTCGCCATCCATGACGGCGGCAAGGTTATAGACGGTCAGGCCTTCCACGCGGTGGTCGGTGACGCGCCCTTGGGGATAGTTGTAGGTGCGGATCTTCGCCGAGCGGTCGCCGGTCGAGACCATGGTCTTGCGCTTGGCGGAGATGTCGCTGATGTATTTCTGGTATTCCATGTCGTAGATGCGCGTGCGCAGTCGGGCCAAGGCACGTTCTCGGTTCTTGGGTTGGTCGCGGGTTTCGGTACACTCGATGAGGATCTCCTGCATCTCGCCCGTGTTGGGGTTCTTCCACATGTAGCGCAGGCGCACGCCCGATTCCACTTTGTTCACGTTCTGTCCGCCCGCGCCGCTTGAACGGAAGGTGTCCCACTTGATTTCGCCCTCGTTGATTTCCACGTCAAACTCCTCGGCTTCGGGCAGCACGGCCACTGAAGCGGCAGAAGTGTGGATGCGGCCTTGGGTCTCGGTCTTGGGCACACGTTGTACGCGGTGCACCCCCGACTCAAACTTGAGGATGCCGTAGCAGCCGTTGCCCGTCACGGTGAAGTCGATTTCCTTGTAGCCACCGCTGGCGCCTTCGCTCACTGAGGTCACTTCCACCTTCCAGCCTTGGACTTCGCAGAATTTGGAGTACATGCGGAAGAGGTCGCCGGCGAAGAGGCAGGCCTCGT
>CAMOCK010000095.1 GCA_946610645.1 uncultured Bacteroidales bacterium | reverse complement strand
CCCCCCTGCCCCCCCTTTGGAAAGGGGGGGGGCCTGCCGGGGAGTGAGGGCCTGCCGGGGTTGGTTGAATCCCCCCTGCCCCCCCTTTGGAAAGGGGGGGGGCCTGCCGGGGAGTGAGGGCCTGCCGGGGTTGGTTGAATCCCCCCTGCCCCCCTTTGGAAAGGGGGGGGCCTGCCGGGGAGTGAGGGCCTGCCGGGGTTGGTTGAATCCCCCCTGCCCCCCTTTGGAAAGGGGGGGGGCTGCCGGGGAGTGAGGGCCTGCCGGGGTTGGTTGAATCCCCCCTGCCCCCCTTTGGAAAGGGGGGGGTGCCTGCCGGGGAGAAGAAAGGGAGACAGATATTTGATTCGAATTTTTGACCCAAGTTTTTGACTCGCCTCGCGCCTCCCCCTTTGGAAAGGGGGTCGGGGGGATTCAACGAACCCGCCTCGCGCCAAACAACCCAAACCTTCTCCTCAAGCGTGGGATTCAACGAACCCGCCTCGCGCCAAACAACCCTACTCACCTTTCCTTGGGAACTGTTCCATGATGCTTCGTGCCACGTGCTCGGGGTTTCGCTGTACCTCGCCGTCCCTCACCCTTACCACGGTGAGACCTATGGCCTGCATCTGCCTGTCCCTCTCCGCGTCGCGGGCTTGTGCTTCAGGCGTGAAATGCGATGCGCCGTCGATTTCGATGACCAGCCTCAACTCGAGGCAAAGGAAGTCGGCGATGTAGTTCAAGACTGGCCTTTGGCGGTTGAAAGTATAGCCTGTCTTCTTGTTCTTGAGTTGTTTCCAGAGTTTTGCCTCCGAAATCTGGCATTGGTTTCGGAGGTTTCGGCTGAATTGTTTCAGTCTTGGGTTGTAGGGCAGAAAATTGGGGCCGAACAACATTCCGTCGGGATCGATGCCATTTTGGAGTAGGAATTCAGGGGTGATGTCTTGGAGGTTCACTTGTGGGGTGTTTTTCTTTGTCGTGCATGTTTTGGGCGTGGCAGGCATCCACGATCTTGACACGGTACTTCATGGCAAAGCGTATTCTTTCCTGACAGTTTCGTGCAACATGGCACGCAATTCTTCAACATCCATCGTTTCGGTGTCCTCAACCATCATTTCCTCAATCATCACATCCACTTGATGCTGGAGCCAATAGCGGATGCTTTCGCGGCTGGTGAGGAGGGGGTTGATTTGCCGCATCGTGGCTTCGTCAATGTTTATGCTTACTGTACACATTTGTTTTGCCCTTTCGTTGTTTTGCCGCCGCAAAGATACGCAATTTTTTGAACATCGAAAGACCCAAAAGAAACAAATGACCTTTTGGTTTTGGGTGGAAAAATGACAAAAACAACCCTATTTTTGGGTGGAAAAATGACAAAAACGACCCTGTTTTTGGGTGGAAAAATGACAAAAATCGAACCTTGTCATATCATAATATGTTGAAATTCAATGGATAAAAAATCTCTCAAAATTTGAAAAGGTCGTCCATGAGAATCACACGCTGTATTCTGTTGCTATACATGTTCATTTTCAAACCGTATGTTGTCACGAGAGTTAACTGGATGTTTCGCCGATTCTTGGTCTTTCCCGTTAATGTTGCCAACCTCTCACGCAGTTTTTCGTCATAGTCCTTGTCAATTACAAATTCGCCTTGCGTGAATTTCATCTCGCAAAGATTGATTACTCGGTCGGCCCTATCAATAAGCATGTCGATTTGCGCGCCCGCAACCTTACCGTTGGCAGTCGTATGCCAAGGGTAGATTTCGGCTTGAACGCCATAGATTCCCAACGCGGCACGAATCTGGTTCTGATGCACGAAGCAGACATCCTCAAAGGCAAGGCCCCGCCATGAATTGAGTTTTGGCGAGTTTTGGTTGTCGTACCAATAAGAACGGTTTCGGGTCGGGTTCTTTTGCACAAAGCCCAAATAAAACAGGCAGAACATATCCGAAAGCCGATAATACACTTTGCGCTTCGACTCCCCGTAACTATAATAGGAAGTGATTAAATCGCTTTTTTCCAATGCCCGCAGCATGTTGCTCAGAGTGCCGCCCATTGCGATTCCAGTTGCCGTGGAAATATCTTCCCTCGTGATGCCGTAACGGTTGCCGCTCAATGTTTCGACAATTTTTCTATAGTTCACATTGTCGGCAAAAAGAGAGGTGAACAGACGGCTGTATTCCGTCTGGAGAAAACCGTTTTCCGAAAAAAACAACTCATCAATGTTTTGCGCCAACGACCTGCCCGGTTGGAAATAGGACATGTAATAGGCCACTCCGCCCATCATCATATAGGTTTGCACAACATCATACCGATCCATCGTTATGCCTCTCTTCCTGAAATAGGCTTCCGTTTCGGCCAAAGTGAAGGGATGCATGTGCATCTCACGGGTAATGCGTCCGTAGAGTCCACCTTTGTTATTAATCAGGCTGTCCAGCATCCATGTGGTGGCGCTCCCGCAAACAATCAGCAGCAGATTGTGTTTCCCTGCGCCCCAACCATTCCAAAAATGCTCAAGCGCTGACAAGAATCCTGCGCGAGGTGTGTCCAACCAAGGCAATTCGTCGATGAAGACGACCATTTTCTTCTTGGTTTTCCTCGATTCAAGAAGGGCTTCCAAACGGGAAAAAGCCTCAAACCAATTCTTGATTGGAGTTTCATCCTTGCTGCCATATTTTCGGAGCGAGGCCAAAAACTCGTCCAATTGAACACGGTAAAGAAGTTTGTCGTCATGGTCTTTCAACTCCATTGGCGAAACGGCAGTGTGCATGAATGTGAAGTGGTCGTCAAAGTATTCCCTGATCAGAAAGGTTTTCCCGATGCGACGCCGCCCGTAAACAGCCAGAAACTGCGCTGTGGGCCCATTCATCAGGCGTTCCAAAACGGCTTGTTCTTTCTCTCTTGCAATGATAAGATTTTTCATGATGAAACAAAATTATTCAGCCGCGAAATTAAAAAAAATCCTTTCACGGCTGGATAATTTTTTTGAAATTTCTACTAACAATCCTCTTTTGACAAACTACTCAAACAAACTCAATTCCCCTGTGGGCTTGATGCGTGTCTTGCCGAGGTGCTTGTAGGCCAAGTCGGTGCACTCGCGGCCACGGGGTGTGCGCATGATGAAGCCTTCCTGGATGAGGAAGGGTTCGCACACCTCCTCGATGGTGCCCGGGTCTTCGCCCACCGCCGTGGCGATGGTGTTCACGCCGACGGGCCCGCCCTTGAACTTGTCGATGATGGTGGAGAGGATCTTGTTGTCCATGTCGTCGAGGCCGTGTTCATCGACGTTGAGGGCTTTCAGTCCGATGCGTGCGATGTCGATGGTGATGGTGCCGTCGCCTTGTATTTGGGCGAAGTCGCGCACGCGACGCAGGAGCAGGTTGGCGATACGCGGCGTGCCCCGGCTGCGGCGTGCTATCTCGAAGGCTGCCGTGTCGTCGATGGGCACGCGGAGGATGCCCGCCGAGCGTTTCACGATCTTGGCCAAGGTGTGCGCATCGTAATACTCCAAGCGCAGGTTGATGCCGAAGCGCGAGCGCAAGGGTGCCGTCAGCAGGCCGCTGCGGGTGGTGGCGCCGATGAGGGTGAAGGGGTTGAGCGTGATTTGGATGCTTCGTGCGCTGGGGCCCGTTTCGAGCATGATGTCGATGCGGAAGTCCTCCATGGCGGAGTAGAGGTATTCCTCCACCACCGCGCTGAGGCGGTGTATCTCGTCGATGAAGAGCACGTCGTTGGGTTCGAGGCTGGTGAGCAGTCCGGCGAGGTTGCCCGGCTTGTCGAGGACGGGGCCCGAGGTCATCTTCAAGCCTACGCCGAGTTCGTGCGCGATGATGTGCGACAGGGTGGTCTTGCCCAAGCCCGGCGGGCCGTGCAGCAGGGTATGGTCGAGGGCTTCGCCACGTTGGGCGGCGGCCTTCACGAACACGCGCAGGTTGTCGACCACCTGCTTTTGTCCGGCGAAGCTGTCGAACAAGTCGGGGCGCAGGGCGTTTTCGAGGTCTTTCTCGGCCTTGCTGAGGTGGGAGGCGTTTGCATCCAAGTTACTGTTCATGGCCATAGCGTTGGAAATTGCCTAAAACCTGTTCGATGTGAATCACTTCCGGGCACGAATCCCAAGTGAATCCGCCTCCCGTCAGATACCAATGGCTACGCTCTTTGACGGGCACTTTCTTGATGCTTGGGAAGGCCGCCAAAGGCATGATAATAACACGCCCGTCCACCAAGACGATTTGGATTTTGCCCCGAATGGGGAAAGAGATGTCCTTGATTTCAGGGACAACATCCCAGAAGCCTTCTATTTTCGGTTTATTCTTCATTTTCGTATCGTTTTCATTCTCAATTTGCCGTCCATGTAATCGTTCCATTGCTTAATCAATTCTTCCTTGTATTGCGCTGCTATCTCCATCACTTCCTTGACTTCGGCCTGGGTCAAATCCCCCGGCTTGCAAAGCTCCACCTCTGGCTGAAGCCATATTTTGCAATAATTCTTGGTGGCTTTTCTGCCCACATGCACATGAATCCTGTTTTCGTTGCTGTCCGTTCCGAAAATGAGGAAGATCCACGTCCCCTTTAGCGTTATGTAGAGCAATAGTTTGGGCATGACGACCTGTTTTATAGCGGCAAAAATAATAAATTTCGGCGAATGACGAAGAATTGTTTAATTTTGCAGCCCAAACCTTTTTGAAATGAAACGTATCCTCATCCTGTTCACATGCCTTGTTTCGGCGACTTTTGCCTTTGCGCAACGCGGTTCCCTCAATGTGAAGCAAGACAGCCGCATCGAGAGTCTCATCTCCAAGCAGCGTCATCTGTACGATTTGGACAGTTCGACAAACGGCTACCGCATCCATATCTTCATGGAGATTGGCAACGAGGCTTTGCAACATGCCGAACAGGTGAAGCGGCGCTTCGAGATTGCCTACCCCGACATCCCGATTTACCTCACCTATTCGGAGCCGCATTTCCGCCTGCGTGCCGGCGACTTCCGCGACCGCGTGGAGGCCGAGAAGTGCCTGCGCCGCATCAAGCCGAAGTTCAAGGAGGCTTTTGTCACGGCGGACAGGATTTACAGGCCGAAAATCAATGCAGAATGATCCGCATTCCGCATTCCTAATTCCGCATTCCTAATTTATAAACTCTTCAACGTTTCGGACTACAATACCAAGTCGAAGCACAAACGCCTCTTCGGTGGCGAAGCCGATGTGCGGCAGCATGATGAGATTGGGTGCGCCCAAGAGCGGGTTTTCAGGCTTCAAGGGCGGTTCGGTGCCATAAACGTCGGTGGCGGCGGCGGCGATTTGGCCTTGTTTCAAGGCGTTGGCCAAGGCCTGTTCGTTGACAACGGGGCCGCGTGCCGTATTAATTAATAAGGTGTTGGGTTTCATCAGGGCGAAGTCGGCGGCGGTGATGAAGTCGCGGGTGTCGGCGTTCAAGGCGAGGTGCAAGGTGACGATGTCGGATTCCTTCAAAAGGGTCTCCTTGTCCACAAAGGTCACGCCTTCGACTTGTTTCGGGCTGCGGTTCCATGCCAGCACCTTGCAGCCGAAAGCCATGGCGAGTTGTGCCACGCGCTGCCCGATGTTGCCCATGCCGACGATGCCGAGGGTCTTCCCTCCTATTTCGCGTCCGGGCATGATGCCTTTGCGGTTGCATTGGCGTGTGATCGTGTCGTTTTCGAGCACCTTGCGATAGAGGTCAATCATCAGGGCGATGGTGAGTTCGGCCACGGCTTGGGTGCTGTAGCCAGCCGCGTTTTTCACGACGATGCCGCGCCTTTGGCATTCTTCCAGGTCGATGTGGTCCAAGCCCGTGAAGGCGATGGAGAGCATCTTGAGCTTGGGGCAGGCGTCGAGGAAGTCCTTGCGAAGCGGGATGTTGCTTTCGACGACTACTTCCGCGCCTTGGGCGCGGCGTTTCAGCTCGTCCAAATCCTCGTTGCGGTCGGGATAGACGACGACTTCGTGTCCGGCCTTTTTCAGGCCTTCGCAGGCCGTTTCTATTTGGCTGACTTTCAGTCCGAGCGGTTCAAGAAAGACGATTTTCATTTTGCGGCGACCATTTCGATTTCGACCAAGGCCTTCTTGGGCAGTTCCTTCACGGCGAAGGCGGCGCGGGCGGGATAGTCGCCCTTGAAATACTTGCCATAAACGGCGTTCATGTCGGCAAAATAGCTCATGTCGGCGAGATAGCAGGTGGATTTCACCACGTTGTCGAAAGTGCAGCCCGCCTCGTTGAGGATGGCTTCGAGGTTTTTCATGCTCTGCTCGGTTTGCGCACTCACGCCTTCGGGCATCTCGCCCGTTTCGGGATTGATGGGCAGCTGGCCCGAAATGTAAACGAATCCGTTGGCTTCAACAGCCTGACTGTAAGGCCCGATGGCACCCGGAGCCTTCGTTGTAGCAATAACTTTTTTCATTTTATGAGATTTTAGATGATTTCGAGGCTGCAAAAATAGGAAAAAATGTTACTTTTGCACGTTGAAAAACAACATTTATGACTATCAGAGAAACACTCCTCAAGCTTAACAACCGCTATGTGTATGCCACCGCGATCTTTCTTGCGGTCATCTTGTTCATTGACCCGTTCAACCTTTTTGAGCAGAGACGCCTGCGCAATATGTTGAAAGACCAGCAGCAGCAGATTGAGTTCTATCAACAAGAGATTTCCGAAAGCAAGGAACAGCTCCACCGTTTGGAGAACGACACCGCCACGATGGAGCGTGTGGCCCGCGAGCAATACATGATGAAGCGCGACAACGAAGTCACCTATCTTATTGAGACCCAATAATGAAGCCTAAGCGCGTCATACACATCCTTGCGCAATTGCTGCTGTTTTTTGCGACCTTGTTTCCTTTTTGCCTTGCCGCCCAGCATCCTTCACAGGCCGACGACGACTGGCTGGACCCTGTCGTGGGCTTGAAATCGAGACTGACGAGCGATAATGGCGTAGCCTTGGGCCCTATCGACATCGACTTAGGCAACCTGATCAAGTATTCGATGAGCAAGGGATGGTATTTCGGCTTTGGTGCGACCACCAACGACCGGTTTTCGACGCACCTTCGCCTGAGCGGTTTCGGCGGCTATTGGACCCGCATGAAAGGGTTTGACTATGGAGGCGGCGTCAAATGGCTGATCGACAGAGAGAAACAGGTCGAATTAGGTGTGAGTTACGCCCAACGTTCAGAAGCTTTGGGAGGGTATGGCGACATGCAGGAAAGCGAAAGTTTGCTTTCGGAAGACAACTACAGATACACCTTTTACGAGAACGTCGGAGTAAGGGGCAAGCGCCTCACGCTTGCCTTTGGCACCAGCATCGCGAAGCATTTCAAGGTCACTCTCAACCTAAGCGGAGCCGAAAAACGCTATCTGCTCCCCCCTTTCGACACGCTACGAGACACGCGGTTTGCCACCGCCGAAGTGAAGATGCGCTTTGCGCTGATGGACGTTGTCATGATACAACCCAACGGGAGCCTGACCCTTGGCACGCTTTATCCCATCGTCGTGCTTTCCTACACCCACTCGTTTCCCAACCTGTTTGGGAGCCCATACGCGTTTGACCGCTTCAAGATGGAGGCCACACAAAGCATTTACACGGAGCGTTTCGGCACCGGACGCATCATGCTCCAGGCGGGCTTGGCCTCGGCGGGAAGCCCCGTGATGGAGACTTTCAGCATCCTTGGCTCCTACCAGCCCTTTGCGCTCTATTCCCCAGGCAGCTTCGGCACCATGCGCGAGCATGAATTCTTCTGCGACCGTTTTGTGGCCCTCTTTTTGAGCCATAATTTCAGCGGTACCTTGTGGCGGCCCAACTCGCCTTGGTTCAGGCCTGAACTGATTTTGGCCACCCACCTCGGCTGGGGCGACATGTGTCGTCATCCGGAGTTCAGCATGTTGGATTTCAACACGATGGAAAAAGGCTTCTTCGAAAGTGGTGTCCTCGTCAATGGGTTGTTTGCCACGCCATTCACCCAAGTCGGCGCAGGCGTTTTTTACCGCTACGGACCTTACGCCTTCGACCGGGTTTGGAACAACTTTGCGTTGAAGTGGTGCGCTACGTTTAGTTTTTAGTTAGGAGTTAGGAGTTATGAGTTAGGAGTTAGGAGTTAGAGGTTATGAGGAACGTTTTTTTGGTTTTCATGGGTTTATTGACGCTGGTTTCGTGTGCGAAACAGCCGAAAAAGAGGGTGCTGCAAGGCTTGGCGCAAGGCTCGTATTATGCCATCACCTATTTCGACGACGAAAACCGTGATTTCCAGCGCGACATCGACTCGATTTTCCACGCCATCGACTTGTCTGTCAATCTTTGGGTGGACAGCTCCATCATCTCCAAAGTCAATCGGAATGAGGAGGTTGCGCTCGACAAGATTTTCATCGACAACTTCGAGTTGGCACAACAAGCCGCCCGCCTTTCCGACGGCTACTTCGACCCCACCATCGCCCCCATCGTGGCCGCTTGGGGCTTCAGCTACAAGAATGGCGACAGCATCACGCCCCAAAGGATTGACAGCCTCAGAGGCTTGGTCGATTACCGGAAAGTGCGCATCGAAGAGGGCAAAGTGGTTAAAGACGACCCTCGCATCACATTGGATTTCAACGCCATAGCACAAGGCTATACCTCCGACCTCATCGCGGCTTTCTTTGACAGCAAGGGCATCAGAAACTATTTGGTCGATACGGGCGGCGAAATCATGGCCAAGGGCGGAAAGCCTAATGGCGACCCTTGGATTGTGGGCATCGAGAAACCCGCCGACAGCTGGGACTCGGAGCGCATTGTGCACACCCGTATCGCCCTGCGCGACAAGGGTTTGGTGACCTCGGGCAGCACCCGAAAATATGTGGAACGCCATGGCAAACGCTATTCCCACAGCATCGACCCGAAGACTGGCTACCCGGTGGAACACCATTTGCTTGGCGTGACCGTGTTGGCCGGAAACTCCGCTTGGGCCGACGCCCTCGCTTCCATTTGCATGGTGATGGGCCTGGAAAAGTCGCTGCCACTCATCGAAAGCATGGATGGCGTGGAGGCTTATTATATTTTCGTGAACGAGAACAATGAATTGGAGATCTTCGCTACAGAAGGATTCAAAACCCTACTGATTGACGACTGATTGTATTCCCTGCGGGAGTCAAGCACAAAATACAAACAAAAAAACCGCTTGTTAGCGGTTTTTTTTCTGTACTCCCGCAGGGGATAAAACATAAGTTCCTTAAAATCTGCAAGTTCGCGAAATCATGTGATTATTAGATTATTACAAAATTGAAAATTTGACATCTTAGGCAACGATATGAACAAATATGAAGCGAAAAACAGAAAATGTTTCAGCTATGTTTCAGTAAAATTGCCATCACCTTCCCTTCCATCAGTATTACATTCAAGCCGATTCATCTTCTTTTTCGTTTGACAATTTCCAAGTAGAATATTTTTGCAAAGTTTTCTACCTGATTCGGGTGCAAAAATACTGTTTTTCTGATTAAAGCAATTGTGATTGTATGCTTTTTCCCCCAAAAAAAACGCGCCTTCATCTTCTCACACAAACAATATTTTACGACATTTCATCTTGTGTGATTATTTTCATCAAATGTTCGATAACGCAACCAGCCATTGTGCAATAATATGTACCTTTGCAGAAAATATCAGTCAGATGACCTTCACTTTCGAATTGAATAGTAAACCCAACGCCGCTGGTAAGTATGTCGTTTATCTTCGCATTACGGAGAACAGAAAACATAAACGCATCAAAACCACGGTCGCTTTGGATAAGAAAACCGATTGGAACCAAAAAAAGAAAGAGGTGAGGTCGTCATGCCCTGATGCCGCCCTGTTGAATGAACGCCTGAAGCGCGAACTGGATTCCGTACTGAACAAGTATCAGGACTGCAAGGACGAAGGCACAGCAACGACAGACAGAGTAATTGAGAAGATCGAGAGTATTGAGCATCCAGTCTCTTTTCTCGAATACGCTAAACGACGCACCCAAGAAGTCCATGATGCAGGTGGTATTAGGAACTGGAAGAAATATGTGGGATTTTGCAACAAACTCGAAGTATTCCTAACCGATAATAAAGGTAACGTAAGAGACCTGTCTTTTTCGGAACTGACTACGCCTTTTGTTGCACAATTTGAGGCTTACCTACACACCTTGCATAATGAGCGCCAACCTGAGAAGATGCTTCATCCAAACAGCATTCAAGTCATTATGAAAGCTTTCAGAGCCATCGTCAACCGAGCCATTGAGGTCGATAAAATAATCCCGATGGATAAGAACCCTTTCCTCACATATAAATTAAAAGGTGTGGAAACCACGAAAGACAAACTCGACCAAAGTGAGATTGAGAGCATCAAAGCACTTGACTTGCCAGAGGGAAGTTTGATATGGCATTGTCGGAACTATTTTCTTTTCAGTTTTTATTGTGCAGGAATCCGTGTCGGCGACCTTATTCAGCTGCGATGGGGAAACATCACCAAGGATGGAAGAATTGAGTATAAGATGACCAAGAATCACAAGGAGAGAGACTTTGCCTTGGTTGAACCAGCGAAGAAAATACTCTCCTATTACCACAAGAAAAGTGTCAAGGCTACCGACTATATTTTTCCTGTTTTAGATCCTACGGAAACTTGGTGTAGAGCAATCACATTAGAAGAAAAAGATGTTCTTCCTGCCGAGGAGAAAGAAAAAATGTACACCCGCATCGGAGCGAAAACAGCCCTTATCAACAAGGAATTGAAGAGGATTGCTAACATGGCAGAGATTGAGAAGAAACTCTCGTTCCATGTGAGCCGCCATTCCTTCGCTAAAGCTGCCAAGAAGAAAGGTGTTGACAACCTTAAAGTGCAAGAGCTTTTTTCGCCTAGTAGCCTTATAGAAACGCACGGGGGTATGGGGGTGTT
>CAMOCK010000094.1 GCA_946610645.1 uncultured Bacteroidales bacterium | reverse complement strand
TCGGCGGCGATTTCCTCGCGCAGGATTTCGCCCGTGGAGATGTAAGTCAGGTTATATTTTTCGCGCAGGAATTCCGACTGGGTTCCCTTGCCAGCGCCCGGAGGGCCAAAGAGGATGATGTTGAGCATAGCGTTAAATTTTAATTCGGAATGTGGAATGCTGAATGCTGAATATCGCGATGCGACGCTGGACTTTGCCCTAATTCCGCATTCCGCATTCATAATTCCGCATTATTATTCGATGATTTTATAAATATCCGGCAAATTCCGTCCTTGCTGGTCGTAATCCAAGCCGAAGCCCACGATGAAGTCGTTGCCGATCTCCATGCCTTTGTAGTCGATGGGGTAGTCGTATTGGAACGAGGCGGGCTTGAAGAACAGCGTGGCGATGCGCACGTCGGCGGCCTTCAGGTCGCGGAGCTTCTTGATGGTGTAGCGCATCGTATGGCCCGTGTCGATGATGTCTTCCACCACAACCACATGCCGACCGTTCAGGGCATGGTCGAGGCCGATGAGCTCGCGGACCACACTGGTGGTTTCGGTGCCAGCGTATGACGACAGCTTCACGAAACTGATTTCACACGGAATCGTCACCCGCTTGAACAGTTCGGAGGCAAACATGAAGGCCCCGTTGAGCACGACGAGGAACATCGGGTTCATGCCGTCGAGGTCGCGGTTGATTTGTTCGGCCACGTTTTGGATGCTGGCTTCGATTTTTTCTTGGGGGATGAACAGCCCAAAATCTTTGTCTATGACGTGTACTGTTTTCATTTTCAGAAGATTGAAATTTTTGATGCCCTTGTGGGTAAGGCGACACAAATATACAAAATGAAATTGTCGGTAGGTGCGATGCCGAAAAAAAACTATTTTTGCGTTCAAATTCATTTGTTATGGAACCTATCGTTAGCATCATCATGGGAAGCACCAGCGATCTTCCCGTTCTCGAAAAAGCCGCGCAGTTCTTTGACGAGATGGCCATCCCGTTCGAAATGAACGCCCTCAGTGCGCATCGCACGCCGCAAGAGGTGGAACAATTTGCCCGCGAGGCCCAAGGCCGTGGCATCAAAGTGATCATCGCCGCCGCTGGCATGGCCGCCGCCTTGCCTGGCGTGATTGCGGCCAACACCACCTTGCCCGTCATCGGCGTGCCCGTCAAGGGTATGCTCGATGGCCTCGACGCCATGCTGTCCATCATCCAAATGCCTCCTGGGATACCCGTGGCCACGGTGGGCGTGAACGGTGCTCTCAATGCAGCCATCCTTGCTGCCGAAATGCTGGCGCTTGGCGATACGGAAATAGCCGCCAAAGTGTTGAATTACAAAGAGAACCTGAAGAACAAGATCACAAAGGCCAATGCCGAGTTGAAGGAAGTGAAATACAAGTTTAAGACCAATTGAAGTAGGAGGTAAGAAGTAGGAGGTAGGAAGTATGAGGTGGAAAGGGCTATTTTGATTGGTTTTCTTTGATTGTTTTGGTTGAGGCTACGAGGATTTTGATAATCTCTTCGCAATCACTATAGATACTGTCATACATCTCTGTAGTAATGTAGTCTGTTTCAACCAATAGTTCCAGCCAATATTCCGTTTCTTCTGCTTCTTTTAGTGAAATAAAGAGTTTGGCATTAAAGTCAGCAGTTGATTGGGCGCGTTTCGCTTCGCGTATGTTGGCACCAATGCTTGTTCCGCTACGTAGTACTTGCTTGGAAAGAATGTACTCGTGTTTTTCCTCACAAAGAAATTGGTACATCCTAATAATTCTCACAGCAAACGCCTTGCTTTTCTTTTGTAATGCAGTTTCTTTCATACTATGCTTGTTTATATGTCAATATCTTACCTCAAACCTCCTACCTCAAACCTCCTACCTCAAACCTCCCCTTCAAAAACAATCTGGCTTAGTTGCCCCTTGTCGAACACTTGGTTGGCCACTTCGAGAATGTCATTCGCCGAAACGGCGTCCACCTTGCGGATGATGTCGTCCATGTATTCGATGGGCTCGCCCATGAGCAACGAGCGGGTGATGCCTAGAAGCTCGTTCATGCCGCTTTCATAGCTCAGCGCGACCTGCCCGATGAGTTGCTGCTTGGCGTGATGCAGTTGCAACGTGCCTAATCTCTGTTGGCATAGTTTGTCCAATTCCTTGTAAACCAAATTGATGGCTTTCTCCAACGAATCGGGGTCGACGGCCATATAAACGCTGATGAGGCCCGTGTCGCTGTAGGCGGTGTATTGCGACTCTATGCTGTAGGCGAAGCCGTATTTCTCGCGGATGTTGAGACCGAGGCGCGAACTCATGGCCGGACCGCCAAGCACATTGTTGAGCATAACCACAGGCATCTTAAGTGGGCTGCAAAACTCAGGTGCGATTCCGCCTATCATGCAGTGGCTCAGGTGGTTGTTTCGGGTTTCGGTGCGTTTTTGGTGCTTGTAGCCGTTGAATGCCTCGCGCCTTTTGCCTACGAGGTGCGCGGGTTGCGCACCGAAATGCTTCATCGCCAGATGCTCAAACTCCTTGAACGTGATGTCGCCCACGGTGGCCAAAACCATTTGGTTGGTGCTGTAGTTGTGGGTTATGAAGTCGAGGATGTCTTGCCTATGGAAGCCTTTCACCAAGTCGGTTGTGCCCAGTATGTTGCGCGACAGCGGATGCCCTTCGAAGACCATTTCCTCAAACAAGTCGTAAATCTCATCCGACGGCGAGTCCAAATAGGAGTTGATTTCGTCCAAGATGACTTCCTTTTCCTTGGCGAGTTCGTTTTCGGGGAAGGTGGAGCGGAAGGCGATGTCGGCAAAGAGGTCGAGGGTGCGGCGGTAGTGCTGCTTGAGAAACGTGGCCTGTATGCAGGTCTCCTCCTTGGTGGTGAAGGCGTTGAGGTCGCCGCCCACGTTGTCGAGGCAGCTCAAGATATGGTAGGCCTTGCGGTTTTGGGTGCCTTTGAAGATGGTGTGTTCCACGAAGTGGGCGAGGCCGTTCTGATGGGCCTGCTCGTCGCGTGTGCCTGTTTCGACCATCAGGATAAGATGAGCGATTTCGCCTTTTTTCTCTTTGTGAATCAGTCGGATACCGTTGGGAAGGACGGATTCGTAATATTTGTTTTCCAGCATTTTTCGATAAATTGCGTGCAAAAATACGTATTTTTGCGGCGCAATAATAAAACAGCCTTTTGCTCGTTGAATAAAAAAAGACAATCATGCGCAAAGTCATACCTTTACTGTTATTGTTGGGCGTTTCGCTGCAGGTCGCAGCCCAGCAGCCCAAAGACATTATGAAAGAGCCGATTCCCGTGCTGATGTTTCAGGCCTCCTACGGTTTCCAGTTGCCCGCTCTCGACACCAGAAAACAATATGGTTTCAATCATTCATTGGGCGGGAGTATTGTTTACAAGACGGAATCGAACTGGCTGATGGCGGCCAACGGGAACTTCATCTTTGGCAACAAGATGAACCAAGACCGGATTGCTGTTTTTGGCGAAGGCATCACAACCGTCGATGGTGAAATCACAGGAGGCAGCGGCAGCTATTCCTTGTTTTTGGTCACTCAGCGCGGTTTCCATTTGCAGGCCGAGGTCGGGAAATTGTTTCCTTTTGGGCCCAACCCCAACTGCGGCTTCTTCGTGCAGGCAGGCCTTGGATACCTCCGCCAACGCACTCATATCGACTTCCCTTACGACGAACAGAACACTCCTTATGTGGTCTTTAAGGACTACGAGTACGGCTACGACAGGATGCGCGGAGGGCCAGCCTTCCATTTCGAATCGGGTTATCTCTTCCTGAGCGACACACGCTTGCTCAACGTGTCGGTGTCGTTTGAAGTGACATACGCCCGCACTCGCGATCTGCGCGACTATGACTTCCGAGTGTTCACCAATCCCGAAACGGGCGTGATGGAACCCGTAGGCTATACTGATCCTAAAAAACGCTACAACGACCTCTACTACGGCATCCGCGTGACGTGGAATGTGCCTACCTATCAGCGCCAACCCGACGAATTCTACTATAATTAATGCGATTGCTCTACACAACAGCCATCCGATGCTACTCGCTCGGCGTGCGTTTGGCCGCTTTGTTCGGCAACGCCAAGGCCAAATTGTGGGTCGAAGGACGCAAGTCCAATGCCCTCATGACCTCCGAAAGGACCCATGAACCCTGGATTTGGTTCCATGCCGCCTCTTTGGGCGAATTTGAGCAAGGCCGCCCCGTCATCGAGGCAATCAAACGCGACCTCCCGCAGTATAGAATCCTGCTTTCGTTTTTCTCGCCATCGGGATATGAAATCCGTAAGGACTACCCTTTGGCCGACGAGGTGCTATACCTGCCCATTGATACACCAAGCAACGCCGAGGCTTGGCTCAAACGCCACCGTTTCGTGGTGGCGGTTTTCATCAAATACGAGTTTTGGTTCAACTATATGGCCGCCCTGAAAAAAGCAGGTGTCCCCTTGTTCTATATCTCCTTGATTCTCAAGGAAGACACCTATTTCTTCAAGCCTTATGGACATTGGTTCCGTAAGCAGTTGGAAAATGTGAACCACTTCTTTGTTCAAGATGACATCACTTGTAAAATATTGAAAAACAAAGGGTTCAATAATGTGACCGTGTGTGGCGACACCCGCTTCGACCGGGTGGCGGCCATAGCGGAACAAGCTAAGCCTTTTCCCGAAGTGGAAAGCTTTATCGACGGACGAAAGTGTATCGTTGCGGGTAGCACCTGGCCGCCCGACGAGAAGCTTCTTGCCGGTTTTTTCCGGAACATTCCCGAAGACTATTGTGTCATCATCGCTCCGCATGATATTTCAAAAGGCCATGTCGCACAAATCTTGTCGCTGTTTCCCCAAGCGCAGCTTTATACCGAAATAAAACCAGGAAACCAATCAAGCATATTGGTAATCAATACTATAGGGATCCTTTCCCAACTCTATCAGTATGCGCGTTTCGTGTATGTGGGCGGTGGTTTCGGGGTGGGCATACACAACATCCAGGAACCAGTGGCGTTCCGTTGCCCCGTGGTGTTCGGTCCAAGATACGACAAATTCAAAGAAGCTGTGGATTTGGTGGATAGGGAAGGGGCCTTCCCGGTTCGCTCCGAGGCGGAATTGCAAGACGTGTTTGGCCAGTTGATGACCGACGAGATGTATTATGCCAAGGCTTCCTCGACTTGCCGTGACTATCTGGAAAGCCAACTTGGAGCCACAGAGAGCATTATGAAGGGCATCGCCAAAACGCTTTTTTTGTAAAAAAAACGGAAAAATTTGTTTTTTGATTCATTAATGTTTAATTTTGAAGGCTGATTTTCGCGTTGAAATTCAGACTAATACTTTCGCCTATGCAAGAAAAACCTAACGCACCACAACTGCCTCGCCTTGGTATCACCCAGGGCGACATCAATGGCATCGCCTATGAAATCATCCTGAAAGCGTTTGCCGATTCCAGAATGTTCAGTGAGCTGACACCAATCTTGTATGGGCAGTCGAAGGTCTTGTCCTACTACAAGAAAAACTTCGGCATCGACGATTTCAACTATTCCTTGACCCGCGATGCACGTCAGGCCTGGAACCAAAAGTTCAATGTCCTCAATATCGTGGAACACGAGCTGAAGATTGACCCAGGCACGATCACGCCTCTATCGGCCGAGATGTCGGTGCTGTCGCTGAAGATGGCTGCTGAAGACTTGAAGAACGGGTATCTCGATGCCTTGGTGATGGCACCACCTTGCCTCGCTGTGCAGCGCACCGACACGGGTTTCCTCGCTTCCACCTTCGGCAATCCCGAGATGCTTCGTGTGCTGGTGAGCGACAGGATGGTGATAGGACTGGCTACCGACGACGTGCCGCTTTACGATGCCTTGTCGTCGCTGAACAACGACTTGGTGGTACGCAAGCTTGAGGTGCTCTCCAAGGCGTTGAAGTGCGATTTCGGCATCAATGCACCCAAAATCGCCGTCATGGGACTGAATCCTCACGCGGGCGAGGCCGGCGAAACCGACAAGGCAACCCAAGCCGTGGCCGATGCGCAAAAGAAAGGCGTTTATGCCTTCGGGCCTTTCTCGGCCAGCCGACTCTTCGTGAATGGGGCTTGGAAAAAATATGACGCCGTGCTGGCTTTGACCTACGACCAAGGTGTGCTCCCGTTCAAAGTCATGTCGCTTGACGGCGGCGCTTGCTATTGGGCCGGACTGCCAGGTGTGTGTACTGCGCCCTTGCATGGGCCGGGTTTCGACATCGCCAACAAGAACCAAGCTTCGCCCGATGCGTTCCGAAAAGCTGTTTATCTGGCGACAGACATCATCAACAAGCGCAAGGACAAATGAAAAAAAGGAGGCCATCGGCCTCCTTTTTTCATTTGGTTCTAGCGAACTTACTTCACGATGAACTTCTGCGTGTCGTCGCCTGCGCTGATGAAATAGACGCCTGCGTTCAAACCGTTCAGGTCGATGGCGTTGATGCCATTGCGGCCTTCTTGCTTGCGAACCGTCTGACCCATGATGTTGTAGATCACGATCTCGGCACTCTTGCTGAGATTGACGTTGAGTTGGTCAGTGGCGGGGTTGGGATAGATGTTCATCTTGGCGTTAGTCGAAACGACGGGCTGCTCATCGATGGCATCGTAGCCGAACAGGTCGTTCAGGTCGAAGGTGAGGCCTTGATAGTAGTTGTCCATTTGGTCGTCGTCGCCACCGGATCCGATGGTGAAGGAGTCGGGTTGAGCGTCCATCTGGCAGGCCACCACAAGCATGTTGTTGGTGATGGCAGCTTGCGGATACACGCACTCGTTGTATTGGTACATGAAGTCAGCGGTGAGCTGGCGCATGGGAGTCCAGGTGTTGCCATTGTCGAAGGTGGCGCGGGCGAAGATTTTGAAGAAGGTCATGTTGCCGCTGGCACCAGCGGTGAGTTGGTGGTCGTCAAGCGAAATCCACACTGCAACCATGAAGTCGCCACCAGGAGCCATGCAAAGCACGGGCATATCGCAGGTGCCGCCGTTGTAGTGGCCGTGTTCAGCCATCCAATCACCGTTGTACAAGTTGAATTCCTCTGCCTCATAGGGGTTTTCCAAGGGTTGTTCCATCTCGTCCAGAGGAGTCACATAGCCGATGTTCTCGGGGAACATCTCGTGGTGGGCGTTGCTCCACAGCCACCAGGAGCCGTAAACGTCGTAGTTCAGGTAGGCAGAGTCCACGATGAAGGGCTGGCCAGGAACCAAAGGCTTCGGATTGTTGGGGTCGCAGCCAAATTCGGGAGCGCTTGTGCCATGGTAAGGCAGGTTCTCGTTCCAATAGCAAATGGAGCCGATGGTGGGGTAATAGCTGGTGGAGGTGGCGTCGCCAGTGCCACCACCGATGGAGTAAGCCAAGTGAATCGTGCCAGCATTGTCCTTGATGGCGGAAGTCCAGCGAGGATACATGTAGGCAAGGCCTTCGCCGTAATCGACGTCGATGCCGGGGTGGTGGTAATACTCGGTGCGGGTCCAGGTGTCGCCTTCGTCGGTGGAGGTCAGCACAACGCCGTCGCCACGACGGGTGTTCACCACAATGTTCAGTTCGTTGCCACCTTTGTTTTCCATGAAGTGGGCCTCTTGTCCCGAACCATAGATGGCATTGTATTCACGACCAAGAAAGTCGATGCTCATGAACTCGTCCCAAGTCTGGCCACCGTCCATCGAACGGAAATAGAAGAAGGGGCTTTGCAGACCGTCGTCATTAACGTAGTTCAAGGCGGTGAACAGGATGTGGATGTGGTCGTGGTTGGGACCTGTGCACATCACGGACGGGAAGTGGATGTTCCTGTCGTCCTTGGGCCATTCCTTGATGGGAGCGACGGTGCCGGAGGCGGGCAGGTTGTCTTTGTCTTCGATGATGTAAACACCGCAGGTGAGTTCGGCGGCATCGCGTGAAACCACGACAACGCCATTCTCGCCATAACGGGCAGCGGTGCCGAAACCGGTCTTGCGGTTTTCAATCAAACCGCCAGTGCTGGTCCACTCGTCGGTGGTGGGGTTGTAGATAACCACATTGGTGCCACGGTCGCTCAGGCCAGCATCGGTGGCGATGGTGTAGGCGAAGCCAACGCAACCATCGGGGAAAGTCATCGTCAGGTTGCGGGCGGCGTTGTTGGTCTGCCAGTCATAGGTGGTGTAGTCCAACTCCATGTCTGAGCGAGGCATCGTCGGAACGGAGCCGACATTCTCGAAGGTCTCCAAACCTAAGGAAACCAATTCTTGTTTCGCGACTGGGTTCTTGTCAATCGGCGATTTCTTCACTTGGGCAAAACCAGCGAAGGTCAGGCTCAAAGCCAATGCTAAAGTAAATAACTTCTTCATTTTGAATGGTTTTAATTAATAATAGGTGAATACTGGTTTGTAGTTTACAGGGCAAAGATAAGTTTTTTTTTAATATGCAAGTTTTTTTGCAAAAAAAAAGGAGGCCGGAAGCCTCCTTTTTTTCGTCAAAGGGGAAACCCTTATTTCACGATGAACTTTTGGGTGTCGCTGCCGGCGCTGATGAAATAGATGCCAGCGTTGAGGCCGCTCAAATCAACGGTGTTGGCACCGACGCGACCTTCTTGGGTGCGGATCACTTGACCAATGCTGTTGTAAACAACGATGTTGGCGCTCTGGTTGAGAGAGACGTTCAGTTGGTCAACAGCGGGGTTGGGATAGATGCTCATGCGCGTGTTGTTGCTCACTTGCTCGCCAACGGCGTCGTAGCCGAAGGTCTCGGTCAGGTCGAAGGTGAAGCCTTGGTAGTAGCAGTCTTCACCCTCGGTCTCGTCGCTTTGCACAAAGGTGCCAGTCTGGTAGTCGGCTTGCGAAACAACCACGAGGGTGTTGTTCGTCACGGCGGCTTGCAGATAGACGTTTTCGAGGTAGGTGTATTCAAACGAGTTGGTGAGATGCTTCATGTCGGACCAGGTGAGACCGCCGTCTTCCGACATGGAGGCGAAAATCTTGAAGAAGTAGTTGCCAACTTCGTCAGTGTTGTTTTCGTCCAAGGCAGCCCAAACGGCCACGAGGTCGCTGTCGCTGTTGTTCACCTTGCAGAGCACGGGGAAGGAAACGGGGCCGTTGTTGTATTTGCCGTGTTTGCTGCGGCCATCGGAATCGATGTTGTAATTCTCAGCAACTTCCCAGCTTTCCCATTCGCCTTCGTCGGTCAGGGCAGGCAGGTAACCCATGTATTCGGGAAGCATGTCGTGCGTTTGGTCGCTGAAGGGAGGCCATGAGCCAAAGATGTCTTGCCAGATGTAGGCCGAGTCCATGATGAAGGGTTGGCCTTGGACGGGAGCCATGGGGTTGGTCGGGTCGAAGCCGAAGGCGGGTTCGACGGTGCTGCGGTAAGGCATGTATTCGCTCCAGAAGGCGACACCGCCAATGCCAGGATAGTAGCTGCCCGAACCGGGTGCGCCGGTAGAACCGTTAAACTCGTAGGCCAGCATGAGTTCCTTGTTGCTGTTCCATTGGGCCGAGGTCCAACGGGGATAAAGAAAAACGCTTCCACCCGCTTGTGGGTCGCCGAAGTCGGTGTTCACGCCGGGGTGGTGATAGAACACCTTTTTCTCCCAGGTTTCGCCATTGTCGTAGCTGTAGAGAACCATGCCGTCGCTCCAAGCGCTGTTGATGACGAGGGCGAGGCAGTTGTCGTCGGTGGTCTCCATCCAATAGTATTCATTGGTGCCCCAATCGGAGCCTGATTCTTCGAGATAGGGGAGGATCACTTCGGTCATGTCCCAGTTCTGTCCGTCAGACGAACGCCAGTATTTGGCGGGGATGGAGCTGTCTTCGAAGTTGCCGGCGAAGACGTGGATGATGTCGCGGTTGGCGCCCGAGGTCATCACGGCAGGGTGCGTGTAATAATCGAGGCCGGTGTAGAGGACGGCAGGGGCACTGTTCGGCACGATGTTGTCCTTGTCTTCAACGATGTAAACGCCAAGGTTGCTGCTGGTGTGGGCGGCCACAACGATGCCGTTGTCGCGATAGCGGGCGATGCTGCCGAAACCGGTTCTTTCGCTCTCAACGCGGCCTCCGCTGGGGATCCACTCGTCTGCAACGGGGTCGTAGGTGCCGACGGCGGTACCACGATCGCTGTAGTTGGCATCGCTGGCGTAGGTGAAAGCAAAGCTCACCTTGCCGTCGGGCCAGTTGATGGTTCTGGTCAAGGCACCTTGGTTCGTCTGCCAGTCGTAGGTCGTGAAGTCGAGTTCACCGGCAGTGCGGGTCATGTTGGGCTGGCTTTGGACGTTTTCATAGCTGGCCTCCAGTCTGGGTGCCACATACTTTTGGGCGGATTTCACGTCTTTCGAGGACATGCTTTTCACTTGTGCGAAGCCGCCAGCGGCGACCGACAAGGCAAGTGCTAAAGTAAATAACTTTTTCATTTTGAATGTGTTTAGTTAATAATAGATGAATAAAAACAAATGTTCAGAGGGCAAAAATAATACTTTTTTCTTAATGTGGAAGTTTTTTTGCGTTTTTTTTCAACAAAAAAAGGAGGCCGAAGCCTCCTTTTTATTAATTAATAAGGTGTATGTAAACAGTCTTATTTCACGATGAATTTCAAGGTGTTCTCGAAGCCGTTGGCTTTCACAGTAACGAAGTAGATGCCGCTGCTCAGTTCAGCCGTGTTGATGGCGGGACGGTTGATGCCAGTGGTGAGGCTGATGTTGTCTTCCATCACTTTTTGGCCCATGATGTTGAACACGTTGATGCTCATAGTGGAGGCTTGGGAAGCGTTCACTTCGATGTTGAGCTTGTCGGTGGCGGGGTTGGGATACACGCGCACGTTGGTCATCGGATTGACGGCTTCTTGTTCGTTGGTGCCCCAGCCTGCCATTTCGGGGGTGACCTTCACGGCGAAGAAGTAGTTGTCGGTGATGTTGCCACCGTTGCTGTTCGGGTAGCTGTCGTTGATGTCGAGGTAGAGGCCTTGGGCTTCATCTTCGGAATAGAGCACCCAGAAGCTGCCGTCTTGGCCCATCGGGGCGATGGTGGTGGGATAGACTTCCGAGTATTGGTGCATGAAGTCTTCGCTCAGGTTGATGCCTTTCTCGTCGGCATACCAGGTGCCGGTATGGTCGCGGAAGGAGACGTAGGCGCTTCTGAAGGAGAATCCGGTTTCGCTGTTGACTCTGGTTTCGGACCATGCGCTGAAGACGACGGCGACGTTGCCGAGGTTATCGACGGAGACGCCGGGCATGGTGGCCAAGCCCAACGAGCGATAGTGCCAGGTGGCACCGGTGGAGTTTTCATAGTCCATTTCGCCGTTGCCGTTTTCATCGACGTAGCCAAACACGTTGAGGTTCATGCGTCCGTCGGCTTCGCACAAGGCTTCCAAACGTTCGATTTGGAACGATTCGCCGGTGCCGCTCCAGCCCCATTCGGGGTGTTCGGCGTCTTGGCTGAAGTTGCCGTACAGCGGGATTTCGTGTCCGCCTTGCTCGTTGGTGTAGTTGGAGTTCCAGTACACGATGCCGAAGCGGTAGGCAGGCCAGTAGGTGTAACGGTCAGCCTCGGTTTGCATCCAGCGGAAGAGGCCGAAAGCAACGTGGACGGTGCCGTTGTTGTCGATGGCGATGCTGTGCGAGTTGTCGCTGGCCACGAGGGTGTCGGTGCAGCCGGTCGGGAAGTCGTCGAACTCGTGTGCATGGGCACCTTCTTCAGCCCAAGGCAGAACGACTTGCTTTTCCCAAGTCGCGCCATTGTCGTGGGAGATGATGTAAACCACTTCGGCGGTGTAGGCACCAAGCAGGATGGCGACGTTGTTGCCGTTGGCGGCCATCACATAGTCGTCGGCGCTGAATTGGTTGCGGTATTCGCCGTCGGCGGTGTTGTCGATCAACGGGAGGTCGATCATTTCGCTCCAAGTTTGGCCGCGGTCGGTGGAACGGCTGTAATAGACGTGGTTGTCGTAGCCATCGCCAATCTGGATTTGCTTGCACATTACGACGTGGATGTACTCGTCGTTGGGGCCGCTGCAAATCACTCTCGGCCAGGTGGGGCTGCCGTAGTCGGCTCCCCAGTTCTTGAGGAGGGTCCATTCGCCTTCGCCCTTTTGGGGACGGTAGTACAGGTTGACGCCAGTGGCGTGGGAGGCGAGAACTTCGCCATCACCGCAAGCGGCGATGCTCGGCCAGCCCGACTTGATGGGCTCTTGGCGGGCATCCGGCTCGCTGCCCATGCTGGAACCGTCATAGAAATTGTAGCCAGTACCACGATCCGGCCAAGCGGAGTTGCCACTGTTGTCCCAAGTGGCAACGAAAGAAGCACTGCCGTCAGCCCAAGTGGCAATGCGGTTGCCGATGGCGCTGTTCGACTGCAAGTCGTAGTTGGTGGTCATAACTTGATACTCTTCCAATTCACTGGTGGCTCTGCTGGCCCTGACCATGTGCTCGGGCATGTTGAATTGGATGCCTTGGGCGGCCGAACCGTCAATTTGACGGAGTGCGCTGGGCTTTTCAGCTGTCAGGCTGAAATTCTTGGCCTCGTTTTTCACGACGGGGCGTTGTGCAATGCCAGTCATGGCGACGGCCATTGCTACTGCGGTAAATAAAACTTTTTTCATTTTTGTTAGATTTAGTAAATGAATATTAGTATACTGATTTGGGCTGCAAATATAGTGTTTTTGTCAATAACAAGCCTCAAATAAATTCGACTTTTTTTATACAAAATTGTTCTCTTGCAAAGATTGTGCCAAAGGGGCCTCTGCTTTAATTGCATTTTTTTGTCAGCCCGAAACAATTAATGTTTTATCTTTACGGCCTCAAATTAGTGTCCAATATGAAAAAACTATTCCTCCCCTTAATCCTTTTCGCCTTCGCGGCCTGCACCGAGCAGCCCAAGGCAGAGTATGTCACTGATCCGGCCCATTACGTCGACCCGTTCATCGGCACGGGCGGCCACGGCCACACCTTCCCTGGTGCCACGGTGCCCTTCGGCATGGTGCAGTTCAGCCCCGATACCCGCATGAACGACTGGGACGGCTGCTCGGGTTATCACACCTCCGACAACTCCATCCTCGGCTTCAGCACCACCCACCTCAGCGGCACGGGCTGCTCCGACTATGGCGACTTCAGGTTTATGCCCGTCGTGGGTTACGTTTCCCTCGACAAAGGTGGCGAAAAAGACACATCCATGGGCTATCGCTCGGCGTTTAAGCACGAAAACGAGGACGCTTCGGCGGGCTATTATGCCGTGCTTTTGGACGACTACGACACCAAAGTGGAACTCACCACCGGCGACCGCGTGGGCATGATGCGCTGCACTTTCCCGCAAGGTGCCGACGCGCATCTGCTCCTCGACATGGAGGAAGGCGTGAACGAAGAGTTTGTGTATGAATCGTGGCTCCAAGTGGAAAACGACCATGCCATTAGTGGTTTCCGTAAGACTCGTGATTGGGCCAACGAGCAACACCTTTATTTCTACGCCGAGTTCTCGAAGTCTATCGCCAGTTGCAGCCTGTTTGAAAACGGTATCAAGTTGGTGGAGGAACCCAGGGCGCAAGGCGACCGCGTCAAGGCCTATTTTGACTTCGAGACGGAAGACGGACAACCTCTCGTCATGCGCATCGCCCTCTCCGCCGTCGATGTGGAAGGCGCGAGAAACAACCTGAACGCCGAACTCGCCGAAAACGACTTCGACTTCGACGCGCTGAAACAAAAGGCTTACGACAAATGGAACACCGAATTGAAACGCTACGAGGTGGCCGACAACAACGAGTCGAACAAGACCGTTTTCTATTCGGCCTTGTATCACGCCATGGTGGCCCCCAACCTCTTCAGCGACGCCGACGGTCGCTATCGCGCCCACGACCTGAAGGTTTACAATTCGGAGAGACCGGTTTACACCGTTTTTTCCTTGTGGGACACCTTCCGCAGCCTGCACCCGCTCTTCAGCCTGATGGAGCGCGAGCGCACCCTCGATTTCATCAACACTTTTATTAATAAGTATGAGACCAGCGCGGACCACATGCTACCGGTTTGGGAATTGGCCGCCAACGAGACCTACTGCATGATCGGCAACCACGCCATCCCCGTCATTGCCGACGCTTATTTTGCCGGCATCCGCGACTTCGACACCGAGAAAGCCCTCGAAGCCATGGTGAACACGCAACGCGCCGACTTCCGTGGCATGGGCGACTACATGAAATACGGCTACATCCCGATTGAGGCCGAAGGCGAGGCCACGTCGAAGACCTTGGAATACGCCTACGATGATTGGTGCATCGCCCGCATGGCCGAGGACATGGGCAAGACCGACATCGCCAAGGAATTCTATGCTCGCGCCCAAAGCTACAAGAACATCTACAACCCTGAGAACCAGTTCTTCCAAGGTCGCCGCAACGGTGGTTGGATGCGTCCCTTCGACCCCGCACAAGTCAACTTCACGCTGACTGAGGCCAACTCCTACCAATACGGTTTCTTCGTGCCGCAAGACGTGAACGGCCACATCGCGCTGATGGGCGGCAAGGAGAGCTATGCCGCCAAGTTGGATGCCTTGTTCAACGCGCCTGAAAACCTGACGGGTCGTGTGCAACCCGACATCACGGGACTCATCGGCCAGTATGCACACGGTAACGAGCCGAGC
>CAMOCK010000093.1 GCA_946610645.1 uncultured Bacteroidales bacterium | reverse complement strand
TGGAGTTCGATTCTCTCCGGACTGCCTGGCTTGTAGCTCTTTACAGGCTCGTTGTCCGGCTTCGCAAATGTGATTAGTGCGTTGTTCATTATTTGTGATTTAAAGATTTGAAGATTTAAAATTCAAGATTATTTTTGAATAGCGGTTTCCAAAAGTTCAACATAGTCGTGGTGAAGAATGACTTTCATCCAACCAAGACGGCTTTTGTCGTTTTCGGTGAGTTTGAAACCGATGTATTTTTCTTCATCCATTGGGAAAAAGTCGCAGTCATTTTTATCAAGAATCATGTAATGATAGGTGGCATTTCCGATGGTTTCGTTCCCGCCTGGATATTCGTATGATCGATTTTTTAGAACGACATTCGTGTTCATAAATGAGTCATCCAATCCATAAGAATCACCGAAACTATGGTCAACATTGGAAAGCTTTTCTGTTGTACTTACCACGGAATCGGTTCCTGCAATTTGTTCGCAAGTGTAGGTTTTATACACGACAATCGACCACCAGACGCTATCTTGCGTGTGGAAAATGGAGTCGAAGTCGATGTGATAATATTTCTCTTGGTCGATAATGTCGCCTAACAATGCGACATTTTCATTTAGACAATTGAGAGTCGTAACAATGTCGTGCCCAAGTCCGGCTGAACCGACATCCTGCGAATGGAATTGAATGTCGTTTTGCCCATCGCCGTCGAGGTCAACGGTGTTGCCCCATGAATAATGGGCATATTGTTCTATAGACAAAGTACTGTCGTAAGATGTCACGGACATTCCTTTGCAATCGCCGAAAACGACTTTGCCATTTGTCGTGTCTTTCTTACATGAAGCGATACTGGCCACAAGTAGCAAAGCCATTGCAAATAATGATAGTTTTTTCATATAGTTGTGTTTTTAATTGAAATTTCCGTTTGTAATAGCGGGTGCAAATATAGTAAAAATCGTTGCGAAAAACTTCGTTGCGAAAAATTTCGCCTTCATTTCATCCGCTTCACCACTTGCAGCCGATGCGTGTGCTCGTTTTTCTCCTTATTAAATATACCCGTCTGGTCGAGATAGTCGATGCGGACTTCTCCCGAGGCGTGGATGATTTGCTCGTCGCCCATAATGATGCCCACATGGGTGATGTGGCCGTCTTCGTCGCCGAAAAAAGCCAAGTCGCCGGGCTGGGTCTCTTGTAAGAAATACACCAACTCGCCTTCCTTGACTTGCTGTGAGGCATTGCGGGGAAGGAGGATACCTGCCATGTGGGCGCACACCTGCACCAATCCCGAACAGTCGATGCCCATCACGGTGCGTCCCCCCCAAAGATAAGGCGTGCCGAGCAGCTTTTTGGCGTTTTCAACCAAAAGTCTGGGTTGGAATGTGGCTGGCATCACCACCGCGTCAGGATGTGGCTCGAATAGGGGAGAGGACAGACTCAGTAGCTTTCCGTCGTGCTCCGAAACGGCCTTGTTAATAAGGTATGCCGATTTGTCTTTCATGGCGAAAAGGGCTTCCTCGTCGGTTTCGCAAAATTGTTTCGCCTGAATCCAGCCCTCGTAATGGTCGAAATGGGTTTGGACGAGGAGCCATTCCTGGGTCTTGTCCAAAATGGTATAGGTTTCATTATAAAGCAGTTGGCTCACCATTTCGGAGGCGTGACGGCCTTCCTTGCGCAAGGCGATGGCGGAGAGTTTGCAGATGCCGTAGGTCATTTTTCACATGTTTTCAGACCGCTAAGATAGTGCATTTTTCGATTCTTTTTTTGTCGGTTGGAGTTTATTTCATAATTTAGCCCTGGATTTCATTCCAAAAAATCACACAAACTACTGATTATGAGTTTTATAAAAGATTGTTTTAACAAGATAAGGCATAATTACTACGGCATCGCCAAAGTGCTGGCATTTTTAGTCGCGATTGTTTTGGTGTGTTGGCAAATGCCCCGAGCGGCGAAATTCAAGTATGAATACCAGCTCTCAAAACCTTGGCCGCACGAGACTTTGTATGCGCCTTTCGACTTCCCGATTTACAAGGACGATGCAACCTTAAGGGCTGAAACAGAGGCTGCTACGAATAAGGTTTTGCCCATTTTCGTCTTCGACGACGCGCAAACCCAACAGGCACTCAATACCGTGATGACCTCTTTCGAGTCGGCATGGCGCGAAAACAGCCACTTCGACAAGGACTTGAGCCTCGATTTCTTGCTGCAAGTGTATGATTCAATTGAAAATCAGGGAATTGTGGCCTACAACAAGGCCGTCGATGGCTTGGATCCAGTGACGGAGGTGAGTTTGGTCCGCAATCAGGTGATGCGCACGGTGCATTACGGCGATTTCTACAGCATGACGACAGCCACCGAAGCCATCGCGGCACTGAAAAAGGCCGCCGACTCTCGCGTGGACTGCAACCTCGTCTGCGAATTACTCGAAGGGACTTTGCGGCAAAACGTTTTCTACAACGCCGACCTCACCAAACAGGCCACCGACAAGGCCTTGAACGCCGTTTCGCTGACCTACGGCATGGTGCAAAAGGACGAAATCATCGTTTCGGAAGGCGAGGTGGTGGACGAACACACCTATAATATATTGGAATCGCTGCAACGCGAGTTCAACTACCGTTCCATGTCGCGCGAGGAATCCTTGCGCATCCTGCTGACGCAACTTTTCCTCGTGGCTCTGATTTTCACGCTTATGGGTTTGTATGTCAGCAAGTTACATAAGAAAATTTTCTCCGAATTGCGTAATGTGGTGTTTTTGCTCGTGCTGGTGCTTTTGGTCGTCATCCCGTCCTATTGGATTTGCAAGTTCAACCCCGGCCTCATATTGATCATGCCCGTGAGCATCCTTGCCATCATGGTCAGCGCGTTCTTCAACCTGCGCTTGGCCTTTGCCGTGCAGGTGTTCGCCGTCATGCTGATTTCGCTGGCTGTGCCCAATCCGTTCCAGTTCATTTTCATGCAGTTGGTGGCCACCATCCTGACCACTTTCACCATGTCGAACACGCGGGTCCACCACCGGTTCATCCAAACGGCCATCTTCGTGCTGATAGGTTATTTGTTTGTGTATCTTGCCTTTACCTTCCTTTCGGGTACCGAAATAGGTTGGAACGGGATGGTGCTGCTCACGCTGAACGCCATGCTCATCCTTTTGGCCCAGCCCATCATTTTGATGTTCGAGCGTGTTTTTGGATTCACGACCTCATTGTCGCTTTTGGAGTTGAGCAACACCAACAGCCCACTGCTCAGGCAGTTGGCAACCACCGCGCCGGGCACGTTCCAACACTCCATACAAGTGGCCAATCTTTGCGAGGAAGTGTTGTTCGAAATTGGCGGCGATTCGCTTTTGGCGCGCACAGGAGCCTTGTATCACGACATCGGGAAAATCAAGAATCCGATGTATTTCACTGAGAACCAACATGGAGCCTATAGCCCTCACAACGACCTTTCAAATACCGAAAGCGCCGAAGTCATCATCTCGCACGTGACCGACGGCATCGAGTTGGCGCACAAGAATCATATCCCTGAACGCATCATCGACTTCATTCGCACGCATCATGGCACGCGCCGCACCGATTATTTCTACATCAACGAGCAGAAAGCCCACCCTGGCGAGGAAATCGACCCCGCGCCGTTCACCTATCATGGTCCTGCGCCCTTCTCGCGCGAAACCGCCGTGCTGATGATGGCCGACAGCATCGAGGCCGCCTCGCATAGCTTGAAAGAACCCGACGAGAAGAAAATCAGCGACTTGGTGGACAACATCATCAACAAGCAGATGGATGCTGGCCAGTTCCTCAACACCGACCTCACCCTCCGCGACATCGAGACCGCCCGCAAAGTGCTGAAAAAGAAATTGATGAGTATTTATCACGTTAGGATCGCTTATCCTGAGAAGTGATTTCTTGTTTTTTTTCTTGTACTATCAAAGAATTGTTGTACATTTGCAGCGTACTAATAAACTAATACGCTTAAATGATGAACAAGTTATTCAAATTATTAGCGCTTTTGTCGATGGTCTTTGCCATGACTTCTTGCGGCACTGTCGGCCTGTTGATTCATACGGCCAAAATCTATAATGATAACTCGAGTTTTAGTACCAATTCGACGTATGACACTATCCATTTTGTCGTCAGCAACAAGAACCAAATGTTGCTCAAGGCTGAAATCAATGGGGAAACGGACACGGTGATGTATGATTCAGGTGTCAATTCCTTTGCCCTGCTCATGTACACGCCCAGCACCAAGCCGGAAGGGATGAAGTTTTATAATCACAGGGTTACAGGGGCCGACAAAAGGTCAAAAATCAAAGTGACGACCTTGCCTGTTACGATAAAAACGGATATGGTGGTGTCGGAAGGAGTGGCATTTGCCAATTTGAATCCCGAGCCACCCGTTTGTCAGAAGGAGACATCGTTGTCTGTGCGTAATATCATTGGTTTCCAAGGGCTTAACTTGATTCGTTACATGATTGACTTTACCAATAATCAGATGTATGAAATACGTGATTCCTTGAGCATTGATACGACCGAGTTCATTCCCGTCAAATGTAAGTATGAGATGAATGTTTTATGGGTCTATCCGCGAATCAACGGCGTGGAGTATGAATGCATCTTCGACACGGGCAATGGCGCCGCTGCCTTTTTGTTGCAGGACGAGCAACGGGTCGGCAACCCGATTGAGAATGATTATGTTTTTGAGGGCTCTTACGGACAAGCCATTGGAGGACATGCCGAAAAGCAAACTTTTGTGCTTGCAGATCAAGAGCGTCTCAGTCTCGCCAGTGTCGACAAGGAGGTAGAAGTCATGTATGTGAAATCGTTGGCACACAATAACATGGGTCTCAAGGCGATTTCGAAATATGATTGGATTATCTCGTCTCGAGGCGGAAAGCTGAGGATGTATGCCAGGCCGCATACAACCGATGTCGTCAAGCCGTTCGAGGCATCTGCCTACCGTGTTTCCACTGCCGACGGAACATTGAAGATTTTGACCCGCCTCATCAACGGCAACGAGAAGTTCAAGGTCGGCGACCAAATCATCTCTGTGAACGGCGAGAAAATCACCGAGGAGAACATCTGCCATTACTACGACCTGCTGACGGAGAACAAGGACTGGTCGGGGTTTGAGATTGGGGTGAAGTGAATTAGACTTTTGGAAGCAAGTAGCGGTTGACCAAGTCCTTCATCGTTTCTTCATTCAAGTTTGACAAGCCCGTTTCGGTTATTTCGTTGTGGTCTTGGGTGCCCATGCGGAGAATGTATTTGTATGCCTTGCCGTCAATCTTGGCGAGCAAATGATAGTTGCCCTTGTAGGCCGCTTCGATATGCGCATCCTCGATGTTATTCCCTGACTGTGTCGTGAACGAAAATGACTTTTGGCTGGTAGCGAGTCCCCAAGCGGAAAGGTGCTCGGACAAACAGCTTTCAATGCGACCGACCCATTCTTCTTTCACGCCGTTTTTCTGTGCAAGTGTCCTAAAGGATGCCACGGCAGATGCCACCTTGCGAATGATGGATTCGGGTGTGCGAATGCCATTTTCGGTCGCAAAGGAGAGAATGTCCTCGCGACTGATGTCCCGAATCTTTCCGCCAATCATCAGGCAATGTTCCTTGTTGGGCAGACAACCACCTGTGTCGAAGATGTAGGTTAGGTCATAAGCAGGGGATAGCCTCCACAATCCTTGTCGGTTCATGATGAACGTGAAGTTCTTGTGATGGTCGTCGGTGTTGTTGGCCAGGATGTTGAACACGAGCCTCCTAAACACTTCTTGGCAATCCACTTCGGGCAGATGCAGTTTGCGACAAACGGTCAGCAGTTTCTCGTAACTGTCGGCTTCTGGGTCCATTGCCGCAAGGGTCTGGGTGTGGAGTTTCCCCGTCTCGTTGCGGTCGAAGCGCTTGGTCAGGAAATGCTTCGTGCCTTCCACTTCGAGCAGCCGCGATTCCATCATGTTGATGCCTGCAGCCAGGGCCATTTCGTAATAGGTTTGCTCCAACTCGGCAGACGATAGTTTCTCGTCGCCAAATTTCAATAGACAGTAATCATAGTTGGGGGCGACGTCGATTTGCCCCGAGCGAATCTCACCGGTTTCTTTGTTGATGGCGATGATTCCCTTGGGCTGACGGCCTCCTGCCGATGTCCCTACGGAAATCAAGGAATGTAGGGTAAGTGATTCGTCGGGGAGAATCTTCACGTTTTCGCGTTCTATGGCAATCCTTTCAGCCAAGGCTGCCAAGGCTTTGATGTCGATTTTGTCTGTCATGGGGCCGCGTTCTATCTCAGGGACGAACTCCAATGCACCCATGCCGCGTTTTCCGATGAATGCCAGCTTTTCCAATGATGTCACGCTCCTTTCGGACAAGTGGTTCTCTTTGCGCCATTGGTCAAAGAGTTGGTTTCCCCATGCATCGGGAAGCGAGTCGGCAATGAACGAGGGCAGTTTCTGGTAAATGCGCTCCGTCTCACCAAAGATGGCGCGGGTGCTTAGGGGATGGTGGATCGACGCGGTCAATGGTGCGATGTCGAGGTTGCCGCGTAGAAATTCCGGGTTATAGGTAAAATAGGACAGGTGTCGGCCTTCGTGCCATGCCAATCGGCCGATTTCCAAGCCCCAAAGGAATATTTTCAAGACTTCTTTCATTTTTTATGCCGCACACGCTGTGCTTTTTTTTGCTTGTCGTCATACAAATAAGGTGATTCAGGCTGCTCAGGCATGAGTTCGTTCAAGTCGTTGATGCTTCCTACGGCCTTCAATAGCAAGAGAAATGTGCCGAGTGAGATGTTCTTGATTGCGCCGTTTTCGAACCGATGGACGGTCATCATGGACAAGCCCGACATCTCCGCCACTTCTTTTTGTGTCATGTTGGCTCTCAACCGATAATCCTTGAAACGCGATCCTAAAAGCCTCACCAACTCTGTCACTGAATACTCTGAATAATCTTTCATTATAAACTAACTTATCTGTTGAATTAAACAATAAAATTGCTATTAACTTTACAAATATGTAGATTTATGTTGCAAAGATAAAGATAATTTCTCAAATACAACAAAAAAAGGAAAAAATAAGTACAAAGTGGATTTTTAATTTGCAAAGCCGACCACGTCGGCTGATGGCAACGGAGCCGGTTGGCGACGTTGCATGAATAAAACGGTTTTGAAAGTTTTGCAGGTTTTGTGACTAAACCAATCGTTTCAAGTATTCCACCGCCTCAGGCCCCTCATTGAAAATCAAATCCAACACGCTCAAGTCGGGCGCGAAAGGAAATTTTTCGCTAAACACTTGGTAATAAGTGGGGAAGAGGCTCGCGTCCAAGGCTTTTTTCGGGCTGAACGCCTCGCGCAAGTCGTTTTCCGCTTCGCGCACATAGTCCGTCGTGTGTACGATTTCCTTCTTGGTTTTCAGCATCTTCAATACGGCTTGAAGTGCTGTGTCGTTCAAGTCGATAAGCCGCTCGAAACGGCCTTCGAAGATGGGTCGGAGAAGGGGATAGTAATGGTCGAAATAGGGCGAGTTCTTGTAGGCCGACTCCAAGCAGCGGCTGTGGATGTGCTGCCATGGCGCGTGGTCGCTGACGAGGATGTCGCGGGTCATGGTGTGGTTGCCGTTGGGCTTCACGACGGGCACGGTCAGGTTTTCCAAGCCATTGGCCGTCATCACACGGCAGCGGTTGCGGTAGGTCTGTTTGCGGTAGGTCTCCCACACTTCAACGACAGGCGCGTCCTCTTTCAGAAAACGCGCCATGTAGCTGATGCTCGGGAAATAGGCTGTCGTGAAAAGCATCATTTCAGCAGTTGCTCTTCGACGACTTTCTTGTATTCAGCCTCTTGCAAGGCCCCTACGCTCATCATTGGCTGGCCTTCCATCGGGATGAACAGCACCATGGGGATGCTGCGCACTTGGAAGGCTTGGGCCAGTTCGCGTTCTTGGTCGGTGTTGATCTTGTAGACCAACAGCTTGCCGTCGTATTCCTCGGCCATGCGTTCCATGATGGGCGCCACGCGGCGGCACGGGCCGCACCAGTCGGCGTAGAAGTCGATGACGGCGGGCAGCTTGCCTTTATAGTTAAAGGTGTTCGGGTCTTTCTCGAAGTCCCACACTTTCTTGATGAACTCATTGTAAGTCAAATGGATGACCTTCGATTCTTTCTTCTCTTCTTGTGCGTTGGCAATGATGCCAAAGGCCAAGACAATCATTGCGATGAGGATGTTTTTTTTCATTTGCCGTAGATTTTCGGGTGACAAAAGTAACAAAATTCGTGCTAATGGCGGTTTTTTCCTTAATTTTGCCGCAAATTTTTTTTTGAATATGCTCATTGTCAATATCAAGGAACTCGTCGGCATCGAGGAACAGGGCCTGCTGCTCAAGCGCGGCCTCGAAATGGCCGAAACGGGAAGGATCAAGGATGCTTTCCTATTAATTAAAGGTAAGAAAATCGCCGACTACGGGCCGATGGATTCTGAGGCTTGTAGGAAATATCTCGCTGAAAACCACCGCGTTTATGACGTGAAAGGCGGCGTTGTTATGCCTGCTTTCTGCGACTCGCACACGCATTTGGTCTATGCCAACTCGCGCGAGCTGGAGTTTGTGGACAAGATCCGCGGCCTCAGCTACGAGGAAATCGCCAAGCGGGGAGGAGGCATCCTCAACTCGGCCAAGGCGACGGCGGCGGCCACCGAGGACGAACTCTACGACATGGCCCAGCAACGCCTCGACGAGGTGATGCGCATGGGCACAGGCGCCATCGAAATCAAGAGCGGCTACGGCCTGACCACCGAAAGCGAGCTGAAACTTTTGCGCGTCATCCGTCGCCTGAAGGAAAACTCGCCTTTGGTCATCAAGTCGAACTTCCTCGGCGCGCACGGCATCCCGATGGAATATCGTGGTCACCAGGAGGATTATGTCGACTTGGTCATCAACGAGATGATTCCGCTCGTGGCCGCTGAGGACTTGGCCGACTTCATCGACGTGTTCTGCGACCAAGGCTTCTTCACCTGCGAGGACACCGAGCGCATCCTCATGGCAGGCATCAAATACGGCATGAGGCCGAAGATCCATGCCAACGAGATGGCCATCTCGGGCGGCGTGCAGGTGGGCGTGAAATACGGCGCCATCTCCGTCGATCATTTGGAACAAATGGGCGACGAAGAGATTGAATGCCTGAAAGATAGCGAAACCATGCCGACCATCCTGCCCGGCTGCGCCTTCTTCCTCAACCTGCCGCTTTCGCCGGCGCGCAAGATGATCGAAGCGGGTCTGCCCGTGGCCATGGCCTCCGACTTCAACCCCGGCACCTCGCCTTCGGGCAACATGCAGCTCATCATGTCGATGGCCTGCATCCGCTACAAGCTAACGCCCGAAGAGGCCCTGAACGCCACCACTTTGAACACCGCCTACGCCATGGGCGTGAGCGACGAAGTGGGCAGCATCACGCGCGGCAAATTAGCCAACCTCATCATCACCCAACCGATGACGCAGCTTGAGTTCATGCCATATTACTACGGCGCGAACAAGGTGGCCAAGATGGTTTTGAACGGAAAATTTGTATAAATAAAAACTTATAATTCAATGAATAACAAAATGTCACTGGTTTTGTTGGCTCTGATGCTGCTGCTTTTTGGTGGATGCAACAAGAACCACTATGATTTGAGCGAAGTCAATGGCGTGAATGCCGAAGGAGAGATGCTGCTGCCATTGGCCTCAGCTTCCTATTCGTTGTCAGACTTGATGAAGAAATTCCAATTGGATGACCTGATTTTTTCCGACGCATCCGGGAATCTGTTTCTTGAACACACATACGAATATTTCGATGCCGTGAAAGGAAGCGATGTCTTGAGGTTCAAGGACAACAGTTTGGAGGAGCAGTATTCCATCGAAAACCCGTTCCCCTTCCTGCCCATTCAAATTGACACTTCGGTTCGTTTTACCCAAGCCTTCACGCTGGAGTCGGAACATATCCGCTTGCTGTCAGCAATGATCAAGAGCGGAGTGTTTGCTTTTGATTTTGCTTCCAACATGGCCCAAATCAACCGTGTAGTCATTGGCTGCTATGAAATCAAAGATGCTAATGGCCGTCCCGTGGAGTTTGTTTGGGAGAAGAATGGAACACACGAGTTTGACATGAGCGGATTGCGCTTTGAAACGGAAACGTATAATACCTTGAATCTGAATTGCGAGGTTTATTTTTCCGTCAATGGCGTTCTCGGTCCAGAGATTACGTTTGACATCGCCTTGATGATTACCGACCTTGCTGTTGATGAAATGAGCGGTTGGGTGGAAGACTATCATGCCCCTAACGTCATCGACACGGCTTATACCTTGTTTTCGGAAAACATTGTCGGATCCTTGGAAATTAACGCCGTGGATGTGAGGTTTTTGACGAGGAGCTCGTTTGACATGTCAGCCCAATTGATCATTGATACGGCTTTTCTTTCAGGACCAGGGATGGAACCTTTGTCGCTCTTCGACGAGATGCCCCAAGTGTTGGACATCAAGCCGTCTTCCGAGTTTGAGGAGGTGTTTCACCATGTGTTGCATGGCAGGCTGAACGCCCATGGCGGACAAGGCTATGCCGTCACCGATTTTGTCCTTAATCCATTTGGGGTTACCGATCTGGTGACCATCAGAGAAGAGAACACTCTTGATCTTTTGGGGCAAGTGAGACTCCCATTCGAGTTCAAAGTGGACGACGTGCGCTATTTGGACACGGTGGGTATGGACATCTCCGTCTTCGAGTCGCCGGAATGGATCGAGAATCTGACCCTCGAATTGACCGTCAATTCTAATTTGCCCTTCAACTTGACAGGAGATTTTATTATGTATGACATGGAAAACCAGTGTGTTATAGACACGCTTGCCAACAACCTGACCTTGATAAACTCCACTTTTGATGGCCAAATGAACTCCAACACGTTCTCCCTCGTTGTGGACAATGAAAAGGTTCAAAGCATTATGCGTTCCGACAGTTTGATCTTGTCTTTCAATTTGGACACTGATGGTCACGATGCTGTGCTCAATGCCAATCAAATAATGGAAGTGTTCCTGAAAGCAAGGGTGAAGTATAACGGCATTATAGAATAAAAGATTGAAAAAAATGAAAAAATGGAATAGAATCATGTTGGTTGGAGGTCTGGCTCTTGCCTCCGCTTTCGCCAACGCCCAAGAGGTTTCGCCCGTCGATTTCATGCGGATGAACCCATATCAGATGAACAGCAACCCAGCTGCCGAATTGCCATACAAAAGCGTGATGTCGCTACTCGTGGGCAACGTGAATGTGAGTTTACAGAACCCAAGCCTACACTATGACAATTTCTTCGATTTCGGCGCGCAAGGAAAACCAACAGCATGGAATTTGAGGAAAATCGCCTCAAACATTAAGGATGATAACTTCTTGGGCTTCCACCTGAACGAGAATTTCTTCACTTTGTGTAGGCGTTTGGACCAAAGCAAAGGAATGCTTTCGTTTGGTTGGGACCTTAAAGTGCAGGGCGACATGAGGTTTGACAAGGGACTGTTCAACCTTATAGGATACGGCAACTCGGCTTTTGTCGGCGACGACAATCCAATCCGTATCAACATGAACCTCAACATGAAAGCCTATCAGCAGTTTTCTGTGGGCTACCAATTCAATCTCACCAGAGACCTGTCGATAGGAGGTCGTGCAAAGTTGCTTTTCGGCATGGCTAACGTAAATACCAAGTCGTTGGAAGCCAGTCTTTTCACCCATCCTGAATCCTATGCTTTGCGTTTGGAAGAGAGCGTTGCCATGATGGCCTCGCTGCCAAGCGTATTCACGATTGCCGATGGAAAGTTGAAAACCCAAGGCTCGTTCTCGATTGGTGATCTGTTCAGCAACCCAGGCTTGGGCATCGATTTGGCTGCCGAGTATCATATCACCGACGAAATCGGTGTTGTGGCGGCGGTTCACGACTTGGGCTTCATCAGTTGGGGTGCCAACAATGTCAGCCTCGAAAGCGACATTGTAGATGCCGGCACTTATTTCGATAACGATGCGTTCCTCTTTAACGGATTGGACTTGAAGGCATTGCAGATGGTTACCACCGATGATGATTATTTAAGCCATTTCGTAGATACATTGAAGCAGTATTTCCAAGTGGACTTGTCGAAAACGGGGAGATATGCCACAATGCTGAATACCAATTTGTTGCTTCGCGGTTATTATGACCTTGACGAACAAAACCGTGTCAGTGCACAGGTGCAAGGAACGTTTCTGAACAGCGGTTTCCGTCCCGCCGTGACATTGGCCTACAGCGGTTCGTTCAACGAAATGTTTGACGTTTGTGCCACCTACACGTTGATGAAAGACAGCTACGCCAATTTCGGATTGGGCTTGGCAGGCAATTTCGGCACGTTCCATATCTATGCCGCCACAAGCAATTTGTTTGGAGCATTCAAACCATTGAATTCCAACTTTTTCAATGTGCAATTCGGAATCGTTTTCAATCTTAGGGAATATCGTTTTAATGTTGGTACAAAAACGCCCAAATTCATACAATGAGGTTTTACAGAGAATAGAGAAAGAAGAGTGGTGAACACGGTGCTGCGTATCGAAAAAAGCCCTACCTTTGCAGCCGCTTGTAGGACTATGGCCTATGGCTGCTTCAAGTGAAAAGGGAAGACCTCCCTTAATCATGATAGTCATAGGCCATCGGCCAATCTTAAATCTTGAATTTTAAATATTAAATCAAACAATAATGAAACAACTCATCGAATGTGTGCCGAATATCAGCGAAGGCCGCGACAAGAATATCATTGACCAAGTGACCGCTGAAATCGAGAAAGTGGAAGGTGTCAAACTCCTCGACGTCGACCCAGGTATGACCACCAACCGCACCGTAATCACTTTTGTGGGCGAGCCTGAGCCTGTGCTGGAAGCCGCCTACCGCGTGGTGAAGAAAGCCGCCGAACTCATCGACATGAGCCAGCACCACGGCGCCCACCCGCGCCAAGGTGCCACCGACGTGTGCCCCCTCATCCCTGTGAGCAACATCACCATGGAAGAGGTGGTCGAGTACGCCCACAAGTTGGGCAAACGCCTCGGCGAAGAACTCAACATCCCGATTTACTGCTACGAAGAGGCCGCTCTCATCAAGGAGCGCCGCAACCTGGCCTATTGCCGCACGGGAGAATACGAATCCTTGGCTTCGCGCCTCGGCACGGAGCAATGGAAGCCCGACTTCGGCCCCAACG
>CAMOCK010000092.1 GCA_946610645.1 uncultured Bacteroidales bacterium | reverse complement strand
GTAGGCGGTCAGAAACACCAAAGCGAACAGTGTCGAGATAATCACATTGAGCGACTGCCCGACGGGTTCTGTCAGGCACTCAGGCGTTTGCGTTATCAATCGTTTTGGGAATTTCATCGCTTCTTTCTTCAAAATTCGCGGCAAAGATACAAAAAATCTGTTCGGGATGGAAAACTACAGATTGCGCGGATTGGATAAATTGGATTTTAAATGTGGCAGCCGAGGCTGCGGATGGATACGGATTGAGTATGCAAAAGATTCATACAAGAATTGCTTCCGACTTCAAAACCTCCCAAACCAAACTGCCTTCAAAGCCTTTCTGCATGGCATAGGCGGCTAGTTTCCTTTTTTTCTCGAAGTCGTTTTCCGCTTTCACGGTTTTGGATTTCGCCTTCAGGATGTCGATGAGGCGCTGTCGGTAGACTTCCTCGTCGGTCTGTCCCAAGGCTTCTTCAATCATGTCTTTGTCAATGCCTTTTTGCATGAGATGGAAGCGAATCTTGTTCACCCCCCAGCCGCTTTGGTTGACCTTGCCTCTGACGAAGCTTCGTGTAAATCGTTCATTGTCAACGAAACGGTTGTCCAAAAGATAGGCCATGATTGTGTCTTTGACTTCTTGTGTAATATCGAATGACCTCAGTTTGTCGGTCACGTCTTTCACACAACGTTCCTGATAGGCGCAATATTTGGCCATCTTGTCTAACACTTGGTCGGGCGTGAGCGGCTTGTCGTTTTTTTTCGGCATTAGCAGTCGATTTTGAGGTCGCCTTCTTTGATCCATCCTATCTTCCTCAGAATCAATCCAAAGAGCCAAGTAAGGACAGCGGGCAACACAAAGCAAACCAGCAACATACCAATCCACATGTTGGCACCGCCATCGGGCATGGCAGTGTAGATGCCAATGGGTCCGACGAGGCCACAAGTGCCCATGCCAGAGCCTATGGGGATGTTCTCGAGATGGAAAACACAGGTCGAGATGGGACCGGTGATAGCCGAAGTGAGCAAAACGGGAATCCAGGTCTTGGGGTTCTTCACGATGTTGCCCATTTGCAGCATCGAGGTGCCGAGACCTTGTGCCACCAATCCGCCCCAGCGGTTTTCCCTGAAGCTGAGCACGGCGAAACCTATCATTTGGGCACAACACCCTGCAGTGGCTGCACCGCCTGCCAACCCGCCCAAACCGATGGCGAGACAGATGGCTGCCGAACTGATGGGCAGTGTAAGCACCATGCCGATGACGACAGAGACGACGATGCCCATAAGGAAGGGCTGCATTTGAGTGGCATTTTCGATGAAAGCACCGAGGGCGGTCATCACCTTGTTGATAGGCGCACCCACGGCATAGGCAACGAGCACGCCGCTGATGATGACCACGGCTGGGGTCACAAGAATGTCGACTTGGGTCTCCTTGTATACCATCTTGCCTAATTCGATGGCCACGATGACGGCAGCATAGGCGCCCATGGGGCCTCCAAGCTCATTGCCCGCGATGCCTACGGCGATGGCGCTGAACAGCACCAAACCCTCGCAGCCGAGTTTGTAGGCAATGGCCACGGCGATAGCTGCACCCGTGGCGGCTTTGGCGTATTTGGCGATGGTGACAAAGGCCTCAATGCCTGTCTTGTCGCCTAAAGTCTGGAAGATAGTGCCGATGAGCAGCGAGGCAAACAAACCTAGCGCCATAGCACCAAGAGCGTCGACAAAATAGGCCTTCCAGGTGAGGTCGATTTTTTTGCGTTGTAGGAAGTCTTTGAATTTTGACATAACATTATTAGACGCGAGACGCGGGACTTCGAGACGCGAGTCGTCCCGTAGTCACGCGTCTCGTGGGCTCGTGTCAATTAAAACTTAATACCTTGGATGCCGTTTTCCTTCATCAAGTCGGCGAGCTTGGTGTCGCTTTCGTCGACGGCGGCGAGGCAGTTGGTGACGATTCGGATCTGGTTGGCGGGATAGAAAGCCATCAGGTCCTTGGTGGTTTCGTAGACGCAATAGTCGGTGGCGATACCACAGATGTCGATGCCTTCAAATTTCTCTTGTCCGATAACAGTGCGGAGTTTTTCGCCGCATTGCTCGTTTTGGAAGATGCTAAACTCCTCCTTTTCAGGCAGGTCGCCCTTTTGCATGTAGTGGATGTTAGGGATGTTGGGCAAAATACTATCCAAAACGGTTTGCAAAGCAGGGTAGACTTTCATGCCCTCGGTGCCTTGCACGCAATGGGGTGGGAACACGCCGCCTTGCTCGACAAACGAGCAGTGGTTGGCTGGGTGGAAGTCTTGGGTGACGATAATCCAGCCGTAGTTCTTCCACGCACCGTCTTTCAGGGCTCCGGCTAAATAGTCCATTGCAGCGGGACCGTTTTTGGTGGCCAAGCTGCCCGTGGTGAAGTCGACTTGCGGGTCGACGATGATGAGCAAACGGTTGGGAAGCTGGGGCTTTTCGGCCATGGCTTCTGTCTTTTCGGTTTTTTCTTCTTTCTGTTTGTCCGTTTTTTTGTTGTTGTTGCAGCCAGCCATGGCGAGGGCTGCGATGAGCACGATGGCTCCGATGAGGTTTCTCTTCATTTGTTTATGTGTTAGAAATTTGCGGCAAAAATAGTGAAAAAAATCATTTGTATAGCCTTTTCACCCAATCTGCATGACCAATATGCTTTAAAGCATTCTTCACCCATTCTCTGTTTTCGGGCTTGTACCAGAAAAAGAACCGTTGCTGGGCAAGTTTTTCCTCTTTTGTTTTTGCACAAAAAACGGGTTCCAAGGTATATGGGTCGTAGCCCGAATAATAGATTTCGGTGGCCAAGGTCATTGGGGTGGGCGTGAAGTCCTGCACTTGCTCCAAGTGATAGCCTAATTCTTTGGTTTTCACTGCCAAATCAGCCATGTCTTCAAGGTAACAGTCGGGATGGCTGGAAATGAAATAAGGGATAAGCTGCTGATTCAGATGCTCTTTTTCATTGATTTGGTCGAATTTTTTCTTCAGTTTGACGAACATGTCGAACTTGGGTTTGCGCATCAACTTCAATACGGCATCGCTGGTGTGCTCTGGGGCCACTTTCAATCGACCGCTGACGTGTCGTGTGACCAATTGGCGGAAATACTCGTCATAGCCCATCGCCTTGTTTTCCTCAGGCGTGCAGTCATGCAAAAACAGGTCGTAGCGGATGCCTGAGCCGATGGTAGCCTTCTTCACTTTTGGGTTTTTGTCCACCTCTTTATAAATGTCAATGAGCGGATGGTGGTCGGTATTGAGGTTCTTGCACACTGTGGGTTGCAGGCAAGTAGGTCGGGCGCATTTCTCGCAGAGGCGTTCGTCCTTGCCGTGCATCCTGTACATGTTGGCCGACGGACCGCCAAGGTCACTGATGTAGCCTTTGAAGTCTTCCATCTCAACGACTTTTTCCACTTCACGCAAGATGGATTCTTTGCTTCGCGAGGCCACGAACTTGCCTTGATGCGCAGAGATGGTACAAAAAGCGCATCCGCCAAAGCAACCGCGATGCAAGTTCACCGAGTGCCGAATCATCTCATAGGCTGGGATGACTCCGCGTTTGGCATATTTCGGATGGGGCAATCGTGTGTATGGCAGGTCAAACGAGGCATCGATTTGTTCTGTGGTGAAGGTTGGCAAGGGTGGATTGATGATTAACCGTTGGTTTCCAATTTCTTGAACAAGTCTTGCTGCGTGTTTTTTGTTCGATTCTTCTTCGATGTGGCGGAAATTGGAGGCATATTTCTTTTTGTCTTTGAGGCAGACTTCATGCGGAACAAGTTCAATGGTTTGGCCTTCAAAATCAGGGAGTTTCGAGTTTCTGTCCTGCAAGAAAAAGGTCTGCTTGATGTCGGTCAGTTCGTTGACTTTCTTTCCGCTTCGTATGGCGTTGGCGATTTCAACCATGGTAAGTTCGCCCATGCCATAAACACCCAAATCCGCTTTGGAATCGATCAGTATGCTGGGCTTCAGACAGTCGTCCCAATAGTCGTAATGTGTCACCCTTCTCAGCGAGGCCTCGATGCCGCCTATTATAATAGGTGTGTCGGGATAAAGATGCTTTAGGATGTTGCAATAGACGATAGTGGCGCGGTCGGGACGGAAGCCCGCCTCGCCGCCAGGGGTATAGGCGTCGTTGCTGCGCAGGCGCTTATTGGCGGTGTAGTGGTTCACCATTGAGTCCATGCAGCCTGCCGACACACCGAAGAACAACTTGGGCTTGCCAAATTTCTTGAAGTCGCGCAAGTCGTCGCGCCAGTTAGGTTGTGGGATGAGCGCTACACGGTAGCCTGCATGTTCGAGTACGCGTCCAATGACTGCCGCACCGAAAGCGGGATGGTCGACGTAGGCATCACCCGTGACAAAGACGATGTCCACCTCGTCCCAACCGCGCAAGTCGGTCTCTTTTCTTGTTATCGGAAGCCAATCGAGCAGGGTCATTAGACTGAAATTTTTTGCAAAGGTAATTATTTCTTGAAAACCCTTCTTTATTCCAAAAATTTTTCCGACCTTTGCAGCCGCAAAAATCAAAGGTAAATTATTGACCAAATTATTGTAAATTAGTTATTTATGAGTAAGCTTAACGACATAATAAAAGAAATCGGACAGGCTTTGGTGAGCAAAAAGTTCTGGGTAGAGCTGCTGATTATGACTTTTGGCATGTTCATGACGGGCGTTTGCGTGTATTATTTCCTTGTGCCT
>CAMOCK010000091.1 GCA_946610645.1 uncultured Bacteroidales bacterium | reverse complement strand
TGTGGTCGCGATGGGATATGCGTCCTCCGTCTACCATTTCTTGGCGCGGGCCAAAGGCGGCTCGCCCGGTTCGGTGGGTTTGTATTCATCAATGGAAGGCAACTCCAAAGGCAGTTTCGATTCGTCCATAGCGTAAGGCATTCCGTCCTTGTAGTAAATCGGGAACGGCTCGCCCCAATAGCGCTGGCGGCTGAAGATGGCATCGCGGAGGCGGTAATTCGTCTTGCCCGTGCCGACACCCAATTTCTCCAATTCCTCAATCATACGCTCAATGGCTTTCTTCACGGTCAAGCCGTTAAGGAAGCCCGAATTGACCAATTCGCCGTCCTTGGCATCAAAACTTTCCTCCCAAGTGGCGGGGTCGGTCGGCTCGGTGCCGGGTTTCTTCACCACTTGGATGATGGGCAGGCTGAAGTGACGCGCAAAGGCGAAGTCGCGGCTGTCGTGGCCGGGCACGGCCATGATGGCGCCGGTGCCGTAGCCCATCAGCACATAGTCGGCAATCCAAATCGGGAGTTTCGCGCCCGTGATGGGGTTGATGCCGTAGGCACCCGTGAAGGCGCCGCTCACCTTGCGCACCTCGGCCATGCGCTCGCGCTCGCTGCGGTTCTTGGTGCGGGTGATGTAGTCTTCCACCTCAGCGCGTTGCGCCTCGGTGGTGATTTCCTTCACCAACTCATGCTCGGGAGCCAGCACCATGAAGGTCGTGCCAAACAAAGTGTCGGCACGGGTCGTAAACACCTCTATGTCGATGTCTTTTCCATCCACTTTGAAGATGACGGATGCGCCCATCGACTTGCCCACCCAGTTGCGTTGAATGTCTTTCACCGACTCGCTCCAATCGACCGTGTCGAGGCCTTCGAGCAGGCGGTCGGCGTAGGCCGTGATACGGAGCAGCCATTGCTTCATCGACTTGCGCTCCACGGGGAAGCCGCCGCGCACCGAGAGGCCGTCGGCCACCTCGTCGTTGGCAAGCACCGTACCCAATTCGGGGCACCAGTTCACCAAGGCCTCGGCCTGGTAGGCCAAGCGGTAGTTCATCAGCACCTCTTGTTGTTCCTTCTCGCTCATCGCCTTCCATTCGGCGGCGGTGAAGCCCAGCGGCTTGCTCTCGGCCACGTTGAGGCCTTCGGTGCCGTGTTCTTCAAAGTAGGCCGCCAATTTGCTGATGGGCTGGGCTTTCTTGCAGCCGTTGCAATAATACGAGTTGAACAGCTGGATGAAAGTCCATTGCGTCCATTTGTAGTAGCTTGGCTCGCAGGTGCGCACCTCGCGGTCCCAGTCGTAGCAGAAGCCGATCTTGTCCATCTGCTCGCGGTAGCGGTTGATGTTCTTCTCGGTCGTCACGGCGGGGTGCGTGCCCGTTTGGATGGCGTATTGCTCGGCGGGCAGGCCGTAGGCGTCGTAGCCCATCGGGTGGAGCACGTTGAAGCCTGTCAGCCTTTTGTATCTGGCATAAATATCCGAGGCGATGTAGCCCAACGGGTGCCCCACATGCAGGCCCGCGCCCGAAGGATACGGGAACATGTCCAAGACATAGAATTTCGGCTTGCTGTGGTCGATTTCAACCTTATAGACCTTGTTGTCGCGCCAGTATTGCTGCCACTTTTTCTCGATTTCGTTGAAGTTATAGTCCATGGGATGCTGTGTTTTTCGCTGGTTTTGAAAGAAACTGCAAAGGTACAGAAAAAATGTGCACCTTTGCAAAAAATGGAAATCTCATAGGGAATCAAAACAAAAAAGTTTCGCCGAGGCGAAACTTTTCCGTGTCTCACGACACTACAAAAAAACACCTAAGTAATTATGATCAATCTTCTTTCTTTCTAAGGAAGGCGTAGGCCAAACCAAGGCCACACAACAGGCCAATGCTCCCGCCCAAAGGGGCGAATTGGTCGGTGGTGATGTTCTGTGTGGGTATGATGGCCTGACCCGTTCCAACTGGCAGACGATTGTTGCCATCGTGCTCTTCTTCCGAAAGGATGAACACCTGGCCACGGGCTGCTGTCGCTCCGGCAACAACCATCACGAACAGCAAGGCAAGCGTTTTGAAACAATTCTTTCTTTTCATATCTTTGGCTCCTTTTTATTTGATGATCAACTTTTGGGTTTTCACTTGTTTGTCGCCCGTCAAGCGGAGGATGTACATCCCTGAGGCGGCACGGGGCAGGCTGATGCTGCTTTGGGTGCCTGCCAGGCGTTGGCTGGCGATGCAGCGGCCTTGGACGTCGAACACCGACAGCTCGCCCGAACCGTTCACCACCAGCTCGTCGCCCATCTGGAAGGCGAAGGTGGCGCTTTCGGCTTCGTCGGCGTTCTCTTCCACGTCGGTGACGTCAAACACGAGCTTGAAGCGCGACAGGTAGTCGGTGGTGGTGGCCTCGAAACGGTATTCCGATTGCTTCAGGCAGTCCACATCCACGCCGGCGAGGTTGTCGATGAGGTGCAGGTGCTGGAAGTCGCCGTGCATGGTTTCCCAACGCATGGTGTAAACGCCGTTTTGCGAGGCTTTGAAACGCACGGCCACCGTGCTGGTGCCTTCGGGGGCAAACAAGACCTGGTAGTCAGTGCCGTCCACGCTGGCGTAGAGCAACGAGTTGCCTAAACGCATGTCCTTCAGCTTTTCACCGCCGCCCAGTTCCGGACGGTTCATCTCCACCGTGGTCAGGTCGTAAAAGCCGTCCACATCGTAGCAGAACAGGTTCACCAAGGGATAGTTGAGGTTTTGGCCTCGGAAGTAGGAGAATTCATTGCCCGTTGCCGCACGCATGGTGTTATTGAAACTCAGTGCCCCGTTATTGGCTGTCTTGATGAAGAAGCCTTGGTGGGGATGGATCACTCTTGGGGCATATTCTTTGTTATCACCCTGACTTGTGGTATAGGAGATGTAACGCTGTTTGTCGGCATCAAAGAGATAGTAGGTGTTGCTGTGAATGGTGCCTGTGTTGGCGCTGACCAGAGCGTTGAAGTCCAGGTAGCTCTGGTAGGGGTTGCCCACCAGGTTGAGACCGCGCAGTTCTTCCGAGTAGCCCGACATGTTGAAGTTGTAGGGTGAGTTGGAGAGCTCTTCTTCCGACTCAAAGTCTCCGTTGTTGAGGATACCATCGGCCATGAGTATGCTGACTTTCGACACGCCCATCATGTAGCCCTTGCCCTTTCGCAGCGTGCTCTCGTTCTCATATCTGAGGTTCTGGTGCTTGCCCGAGCCGTCGATGTCTTGGTGCCAGTGGTCCATGAACTCAGCGGTGCCTTCGCGCTTGAAGTTAATCCAGTGGCGGCTGGGCTCGTGGAAGCAGTAGAAGTCGAAGCTGTAAGGTTGTTTGTTAGTCCAGTCGCTGAATTCGCCCGAGCTGGGCCAGTGGCCGCTGTTGCCCCACTTGCCGTAAGGCGTGTTGGTGGGGAAGTAGCCCACGGTACCCGGAGCGGTGTTCCATTCGATGACCGGCGGGGCCATGTAGTCGCGGCTGCGGGAGTTGTCATCGTCATCGATGATGCCCTCCGTTTTCAGCCTCGCGAAATCGTTTTTGATGCTATAGCTCTTTCCACCTGTTTCAGGGTCGGTGTTGCCGCTGTGGTAGGTGATGCCTAACGGGGCGGCTTTCAAGGCCGAGCTGAACATGTGCCAGTCGTAGGGCTCTCCGCCAAGGCTGAGGTAGGCTTTGCCGTTGGAGTTGTCGAAGGTGACGCCCACGCGGGCAGTGAGTTCATCGTTGACCGTGGCCTGGGTGATGCCTATGTTCTCGTGGATGTGCAGCGGCACGGCTGTGTTGCCCGTCACGTTGATGGCAACGGGGGTGGTGTTCTTGGCCGTCACGCCGTTGGTCTTGTAGAGATACATGGCGGCCTTGGGGTTGTTGTAGGAGGTGAGGCCCTGGAAGTCCTTTCCTGTCTTATCTGCTGGTATCAGGCTCTTATAGTTAGGCTTCTTCCACATGTCGTTGACGTTGTCGTCGTATTTCATGTAGATGCCGTCTTCGGTGCCTACCACGTTGAAGTCGTTGAACATAAGCACGGGGTAGTCGTCGTTGATGGTGCTGGCCATGGTGCGCGTCCACGGGGTGTAAATTGGAGCTCCTACAGTCGCATTATTTGTCGCATTATTTTCAGCCACCCAGTTGTTGAGTGCGTCAACAAGGCCGTTGAATTGGACCTTTTTATCTTTGTAGGTCAAGCCTGTTGTCGTCGGGATGTAACTGGTATTGTCGTTATCGAATTTTTCGACTTCCTGGTCTTTATGTGCGAAGCCATACTTGCCATGGGACAGGCTGACAGGCTTGTAGGTGCGGCGCAATTTAGAGGCTTCCGGATTTGAATAGTACCATTGTCCGGTCCCACCACCTGTTTTCCCTTCAGGTGTGAAGCAATATTTGATTGCATTCAAGGCATTGTTGTTTGCTGAAATCCAGTAGAACTTTTTTTTAGTATGATCTTCATTATCAAGGTAGGAGTCGGGGGTGTTGGTCTCGTTGTTGTAGCGCACATACACGTTTTCGATGGTGCCTTCGTTCCCGCCGGCGATGCCGCCCACCTTATAATTGGGTTCTGTGAGGAACTTCACATTGGAGAAGCTGTTTTTCAGTGTAGTACCCGCGGCCATCTTTCCTACCAAGCCGCCCACGTATTGGTCAGTTGTTGTGGTGGAAGTGGTGAAGTTAGGCATGGCCATGCAGCTGTGGATGTGGCCATTCTTCATGTTGCCCACAAGACCGCCCACCGTAGTGTTTGCTGCGCTATAGGTGGAATTGAAGTTCATGCGGGCCTCGCTGTTGGTGAGGGTGCCGCCATCCATCTCACCAGCGATGCCGCCGGCAGCATACTCAACTTCTGGGTTGTCGGACATGAAGAGGCCTTTGTCAACGAAGGTGTTTTTCACCTCGGCACCTTCGGTAAGGTAACCAAACAGGCCAAACTTCTTGATGCCCGTGAGGTAGAGGCCTTGCAAGCCCTTGATGATGTGGCCTTGGCCATCGAACTCGCCACAATACTTGTGTTTACCTTGTGTATAACCCGCAACGGATTCTTCAGAATCGTTGAACAAACTCCCATTGTTACTCCCAGGGTTACTCCCATTGTTATTGATACCAATAGTATTTTGGAACTTTTGCACCGACCCGATGGGGACCCACAAATACGCGCTCATGTCCAAGTCGTTCATGATTGTGGCTTTGGCCTTGGGGTTCTTATTTACATTCCAAGCATGGTGGTCATCGTCATCGTCGTTGTTACCTGTAGCTTCGTCGAAGGCGTTGAGGCCATTGACATAGGAAGTGAACCAAGCCAAGCCTTCAGGACTATAAATCTCCCACTCCAAGGGATCGCCTTTGCCATCGTCTGTGTTTTGATCGGGGTTGGTGATGACATAGTGGCCTTTCCAATTCGGGTCGGAAGAAGGGTTGGCTGAGTATTTCGAACCCTTCATGGGCTGTATAGTTTCGGGGTCGGTTTTCACAATTGGGTGCGTCCAGCAGCCCCAGAGGTAGATGAACTTACCAAGGAAGGGCGCCATGTTATGGCGGGTGTGTACGGCAACGTACGACTCGGAATCCTCAAAAATGGCTCCCGTCAGTTTTTCTGCAGTGTTATTTTCTCCGACGCCTGACATCAGCATCAATTTATACATCCAGTTCTCCATAGGATCAGGAGAAGACACATTAGGAGAAGACACATTGGCATAGTCGCCGCCAAATTCCACGGCAGTGGCAATCACGGGGCAGAAACCCTTGAGCACGCTGAATCCGATGCAGGAATAAGGCTCGTCCTCGTCGGGGTCAAAGCCTTCAACTCCGTCCTTATTTTCATATCCAGAAATGTCTGACAACAAGGTGATGACTGAAATCTTGTTATCATGAGCATTACTGTTTTCGTGCTCCGGGTATTTATATTCGCTGCGAGGCAGGAAAACGTTGTTGAGCTTGCTGTTGGCGGGGGTGAGGCTAGCGTTCCAGGTGTAACTCACCCAAGTGTCCTGGTCGATGTCGGAGCTGAAATTGCGGTCAACTTTGAGGCCGTGCACGTTATCGGCGTCGGAGGCTTGGTCGCCCACATAGAGACGGCCATCCAGATAGATGCCGCCGCCTTGCTTGCTGGCGGGCACGTGGTTGTAGTTCACTTCGCACTTGCCCATCATTTGCATCATGGCAGGGCCTATATTTTCGCCTTCAGTCTGATAGCCGATGTAGATGCCACCGCCTGCTTCCGAAGCGAAGTTTTCGTTGATTTGGCCTTTTCCTTCGGCACTGACTTCGCCCTTCGTTCCTGAGAAGACGAGCTCGCCGTTTGCTTGGTCGATGCAAATGCCGCCGCCATACCGGGCGGTGTTCTCGTTGATTTGGGGGATGTCCACTGGCTTTTCTTGGTTGGGGTCGTCCCTGTCGGTTATGGCACGGGAGGCAGGTGCTGCCGTGGTATCGCCCTCGGGCGTGCTGGCAAGCATGGCCTGCTGCAAGGGCGTAAGCTCCATGAAGAAGGGGTTCTCGTCCACGGCGGGATAGATGCTCTTCGGATGGTTGCCTTCAGCTGCCTTGCTGCTGCTGGGGATTACCACCTTCAGTGCCGGGCTGGCATCGAAGTAGTTCTTGGTTCCCTTGCTGTATTTGCCGTAGGCCACCACATAATACGTGCCTGCGCTAAGTCCTTTAACAGTAACCCTCGAACAGCCTTCATTACGGACGTAACTATACATGCTTTCTGGATAGGTAGTGTTTATAGAAGCTGAATTACCATTAGCAACATTAAACGTGATCTTTGTCACACCAGGCCAGTTGGTGGTGTTCCATTCTTGGTTTGCTGGAAGATTCGGATAAGGATTCGTGGAATAGGCGATGCCGAATTCTTTGGCGGTTGCTCCACTTTCCATGGCAAGGCCTCTGTCCACATGGTGGAAGTGGACAATGAAACTGTCGATGGTGATGTTTTCCACCTCGAGGATTTCGAGGATGGGGTGGGGTTCGCGTTCCATGATCTCGAACCTGCCTGAGCCGCCATACACGCCGCCACCTTTTCCTTGGTCGGCCTTGTTGTTGTTGATTTGGCCGCCATACATGAGGATTTGGCCGCTTTTGATGTAAACGCCGCCGCCGTCGCCGGTTTCGGCGGTGTTGTTGTTGATGCGGTCGCCATGGATGGTGATGTTACCTTCGTGGTTGTTGATGCCGCCGCCGTTCAAGTAGGCGGTGTTGTTTTGGATGCGGCTGGCCTTGGATGCGGTAAAACCGTAGCTGTCGCAGGGGCCTACCACGATGTTGCCCATTTGGGTATAGATGCCGCCGCCACGCCCGGTTTTGGCCTTGTTGTGGTCGATGTAGGAGCCATATACACGCAACTCTCCCTCATGGTTGTCCAAGCCGCCGCCGTTGATGTCAGCTTCGTTGCGAAGAATGTCACAATGCTCGGCGAAGATGCTGCCTTTTTTGAGGTAGATGCCGCCGCCGCGCCCGGTGATGTCATCACCTAGTAAAACATTGCCGTAGACCTTGTTATCATTGAGGTGGCAGTGGAGGAGGCGCACGGTGTAGCCCGACGGGTCGGTGTGGGGGCCTTCGCAGAAGAGGCCGCCGCCATTGCCGCCCGTGCCGCTGCCATTGCCGGTGGAACCATACGACATGCCAGCCTCGTTGTTGGTGATCGTGGCGAAGCGCACGTCGAAGCGGCCAACGTGGGTGTTGAGGCCGCCGCCGTTCTTGCCGGCTTTGTTGGAGTCGACTTTGGTGCCCTTTGGCATAACCACAGTTTCAATTTGCTGGGAAGTGATAGTGGTGTTTTCGATGTCATAATCGGGCCAAACGGTGATGTTGCCATGGTGAGTATAAACACCGCCGCCGCCGCCATTGGTGGCCGTGTTGTTGCTGATGTCGCCGCCTGTGATGGAGATGTTGCCGAAATGGTCGTCGATGCCGCCGCCGTTCAAGTAGGCGGTGTTGTCGAGGACTTTGGAAGTGATGAGATTGATGGTGCCTTGGTTGAGATAGACACCGCCGCCACGCCCCTTATTCTCGCCTGTGCCAGAGGCCGTGTTCTTATAGATTAAGGTGTTGGTGATGTCCACCTCACCGTCGCCCGCGTTGATGCCGCCGCCGTTGCCGTCGGTGGCCGAGTTTTTGGTGATGCGGGTGTGGGTGGTTTCCGAGGCAGGGGCGTATGGGTCGGTGGTGGGCCAATCCAGCGGTTCCCAGCCTGGCGTGGTGGTATTCCATACATTTCCGACTACGTCAAGCTTGCCTTTGTCCACATACACGCCGCCGCCGCCTTTGGCCTGGTTGTTGCTGATGTTGGCGCCGCCTTGGATGGTGGTGGTGGATTGGTTGTTGGGCACACTCACATACACGCCTCCGCCCAATTCACCGGCAGTGTTGTATTCGATGTTGCCGCCGTTTACAAACACCGTGCCGCCCATCACGCAGATGCCGCCGCCGTTGCCGTGGAGGGCCTTGTTGCCTGTGTCGAGGTTGGTCTTGCCGATGGTGCCACCGGCCACGGTGACCGTGCCTTGGTTTTTGCGGGAATCGGTGCGGTCATACAACACATACACGCCCCCGCCGTCGGTGTAGGCTTGGTTTTGGTACATCTCAAGGGTTTTGCCCGTTTTGCCGATGTTCACATTGAGAGTACTGACAATGGTGTTGTTGGTGAATTTGCTGGCAATATACATTCCGCCGCCAAAGCCGGGTTTGTTGTCGTTTATTGCTTTGTTGCCGTAAATCAAACCACTTTCGGCATTGACTGTGAGAGTACCTGCACCATAAGTTCCCGGTGCGTCCGCATAATTGTAATCCTGAAGGAATGTATGGCCTGCGGGGTATTCATATTTCTCAATGTAGATGCCTGCGCCAGCCATTTCGTCGCCCGTGGTTGTGTTGTTACAAACGGTACCACCCGCAATATTGACCTCACGGCGATATACACCAGACCATTGATTGTAAGCTGGATTGGGAACATTATTACCACCAACAAGAAATTGCGATGTGTTCTTGTGCCTATAGGGTGCCGCGTCTCTGATGGCAATGCCTGCGCCTTTCGGTGCCTTGTTGCCCTCGATTGTGGCTCCGGTTTGTATTTCTACATTGAACAATACCTTTGCCGTATCAGTTTCTGGATTCCATGTTCCCGAAGTGATAGCTTTGAATCCCACATCATCCGAAGCATCGATGCCGATATAGATGCCGCCTCCATATTGGGTTGCCGTATTACTATAGATATTCACACCATTTTCAAAAATGGCGTCAAAAGCACGACCATCATATTCATCCTTGGCTCCGTTGTAGGTCCAAAAATAAACACCACCACCGTCAATAGCCTTATTGTTGTATATCTTTACATCATTCGACATTTTAATTTTAGCATTGGTGGCGATGGCTCCGCCTTCTGCAGCTTGGTTGTTATAAAATTTCGAATCTTTGATAATCAGCTCAGTATCACTGGCTTCCGCTCCAGCGGCTCGCCAATTGATGACTCCACCTTGACCGATAAGCCGACAGCCATTTTTTTTCCAATACTTGTACTTGTTGTTGTAAAAGCGACAACCATCTATAGTGAGTGTACCAGTGAGGCCGCCTTCCGTACGGATGATTCCGCCAAAATGGTGAATTCCTGCACTGTTGTGGGGATGCTCACAGGAAAAGCAATGGTGTAATTCAACATTCTTAAGGGTGGCATCCCAATTGCCTGCTTGAAGATTGATGATTCTACCTGAGCCTACTCCACTGCCATCTTCTATTGCTGGACCACCCCAACAATGGTCGATTTCAACATCTTCCATCAACATAAAGCCTTTAGAAACATGACTTGTATTCTCCGAATCATCCCAGACCAAATTAATGACACCACGACTACCTGTTCCATTTCCATCACGGACTTGGAAACCAGTAATTCTCGCATGCTTAATGGTCACGTTTCCCAAATTGTTCCACATTATTCCCCTTTTGTTAGCCACAGTAGTAACATAGTCTCCTTCAAACGCTTGATAGTCCGTAGGATGATCTAAGGTTACGGTGCTTCCGCCAACAAAAGTTGCTTTGTAGAAACCTCCATCAGGCTTGGCTTCTCCAATAATATTCAGTGTTCCACCTGGTTTTACCCAAAACATTAATATGCCCTGTGTATTATCTCTACTAATCGTAACATCCTTTTTGATTTGTAGAGTTAATACATCGGTGTTTCCAATTGTAACTTGTGATTCAATGGTCATGTCATTGGAAATGGTAAAGGTCCCATTGGTTTCGCCGTTCCATTCTCCTCGTGCTTGTGCCCAAGCCAGTGTGCCGTAGCATAGCATCGCCAGCAGCGCGAGGAGGCGGAAGGGGCGTTTTTTGTGGGGTTTGGCGCTGTGTGCCATTGAGGTGTTGTTTTGTTTCTTCATATTGAGATGTTGTTTTGTTTGCGTTGGTAATTAGGTTTGTGTGAACGGCTCCTTCCCTGTGGCTGCCCTACGCGGCCCCTGCAAAGGGTGGGTTTGGTTCAAGGTTATATGCTTAAACTACTGGTTTTTCTGTAAATCACTTGGAACAGATGAGATAAAACAAAAGGCTGCAAAATGATTTGGCGGCAAGGTGGCTGAAATATCGATGTCGTCATGGTTTTATGTGGTGCTTTTGGTTTATATAATAATTAGGTGTTAAAATGGTCTTTTTTCATTTGAAGCTGCAAAAGTACAACTTTTTCTGAACATGGCGATGGTTTTGGAGAAATTTTTTTGCCTGCCGGGGAGTGAGGGCCTGCCGGGGGTGGTTGAATCCCCCCTGCCCCCCCTTGGGAAAGGGGGGGGGCCTGCCGGGGAGTGAGGGCCTGCCGGGGTTGGTTGAATCCCCCCTGCCCCCCCT
>CAMOCK010000090.1 GCA_946610645.1 uncultured Bacteroidales bacterium | reverse complement strand
AACTCCCACAGAATCAGTCGATTAGTTTCACATTGTCGGAATGTCGCTCCGAGACATTCATTGATTTTGAAAAAGCCGAAAAATTTGGTTTCCAATTCTTTTTCGAGGGCAAGGAAAACCTTGCCTTTGGCGCGAAAATCGAGAAGTTTCTACTTGAGAATCAGGCGTTTTTCCCTTTCATTAATCAACTGAATCTGAAAGTTGAGAGCCGCAATACTTTCCCACATTCTTCTGGCATTGCTTCCTCGGCTTCGTCGATGAGCGCGTTTGTGATGTGTTTGCTTGACATCGAACATCAGTTTGCTGGAATTGAACATCAGTTTGCTGGAAATTTCTCTGTCGATCCACAAAAAGCCTCCTATTTCTCCCGCTTGGCCTCGGGCAGTGCGGCACGCTCAGTGTTTCCGAAAATGGCACTTTGGGGCGCAACGCCTTATTATAAAGCCAGTTCCGACGAATATGCCGCTTCGTTGGCCAATGACATCCATCCTGTTTTTAAGACTTATCACGATAGCATTTTGATTGTCAGTGGCGAGACCAAATCCGTCTCCAGTCGCGCAGGTCACGCCTTGATGGAAGGAAACCCTTATGCTACAGCTCGTTATGCACAAGCCAACGAAAGCATCAAAAACCTGCTTGCGGCTTTGGACTCGGGCGACTTGGACACCTTTATTAATATTACTGAAAGCGAAGCCCTGCAACTCCACGCTTTGATGATGTGCTCCAATCCATCCTTTATCTTGATGAAACCCAATACTTTGCGTCTCATCAGCAAAATCCGACATTTCCGCGAAGAGACGAAAATACCCCTTTGCTTCACTTTGGATGCCGGCCCCAATGTGCATTTGCTCTATCCTGACAGCGATGTGGAGAAAGTGGAAAGCTTTATCAAAAGAGATTTGGCAACTTGTTGTAATCAAAGCCGTTGGATTGCTGACCATGTTGGTGACGGTCCGAAAAAAATGCAGTGATGAGAGACCGTTACTATAGCAAAGTCATCCTTTTCGGCGAGTATTCGATGATTTTCGATGCCACTGCGCTGGTGATTCCTCTGAAACGTTTTTCGGCGCAATGGCAGTTTCCGCAAAGCCGAAACCTCGCTTCATCGCTTCCCTCCAACCAAAGCCTGAAGCAGTTTTGCAAATATCTTTCTGAAAATCAAGAATTATCGAATCTATTTGATTTTCAATCTTTTGACAAAGACTTGAACGGAGGTCTCTTTCTTGCATCCAATGTACCTTCGGGCTACGGATTGGGCAGTTCGGGAGCATTGGTAGCCGCCGTCTATGACCGTTATGCCATACAAAAAACCGAAGATTACTTACAGTTGAAGACCTGTTTCGGCCAAATGGAGAGTTACTTCCACGGCAGCAGTTCCGGCATCGACCCGTTGCAGTGCTATCTTGGCCAGCCGTTCAGGATCACGCCCAAAGGAGTACAAATCCTTTCCGACGAATTTTTGAAAAAAGACATCCGCATCTGCTTGATTGACACAAAGATAAAAAGCAACACCAAACCTTTGGTTGAGCACTTTAAGGCGCAACGCGAAACCCCCGAGTTTTTGAGCCGTTTTCAAGCGGCCTATTCGCCGAATATAAAAACCTGCATCGAGACAATGATTTCTTGCGATAAAGATTTGTTTTTCAAATCGTTGAAGCAACTTGCCAAAGGCCAATTGCAGTTCCTTCGCCCGATGATTACGGACAACACTTTGGATTTGTTCACAAGCGATTACGACTTCAATTTTGGCGTGAAGATTTCAGGCTCAGGCGGTGGCGGCTATGTGTTGGGCTTTACCGATGAAGTAGACGCGACTTCAAATTTGCTTCGCGATTTCGAGGTCGTGTGGCTGTAATTTTCCTATTTTTGCAGTCCAATGTCAGCACTGAAGAACATAGAACTCCGGATTGAACGAACATTGACCACGGTCATCGACTTTTTCTATCCGCCATTCAGCAAGGTGATGAGCCTCGAGCTGTTCCACTATGCGGTTTGCGGTGGCATAAACTTGGCTTTTGATTGGGTATTGTATTATGTGTTGTATCATTTCGTTTTCAAAGGCCAGGTTTTCGACCTCGGTTTCATCGCATTCAAGCCTCACATTGCGGCATTCATCGTTGAGTTTCCCATCACCTTCCTGACGGGTTTCTGGATGGCACGTCATATCAGCTTCTCAGGCTCCACCCTGCGTGGCAGGACACAAATTGTAAGGTATTTTCTTGTGACCCTAGGCAACCTCCTTTTGAACTATGCTGGCTTAAAACTCTTTGTCGAGGTGTTCCATTGGTGGCCAACCATTGCACGCATTCTTATCTCCATCATCTGTGTGACGTTCAGCTATCTGACGAACAAATTCTATTCCTTTAGAAAAGAATAGCCAATAATAGAACCATGACATTAAAGATTTTAAATACAAAGACCATGAAAAAACAGCACTTCATCCTGACGTTGGCCTGCTTCTTGGCCATGTCATTGAGTACCAACGCGCAACTTGGCGGACTTGGCAAGGCCATCAAATCAGCCGCAAGCAACACCGCATCCAAAGCCTTCAGCGAGAAGGTGAGCATCGAAAAAATCCCTGCCTCGCTCGACGAATTCAAGACCCTGCAAGCCGAACTGGGCACCAAGCCCGAGGGCTGCATCATGCTCCAGTTGGTGGCCATGGAAATGTATCGCCGCGACAAGAACGTGGGTCTCGAATGCCTGCGCCTCAACAACACCGAAACCAACCTGTCGTCGGTGACGAGTAGGCTGAACGAGCTTTACCGCGAAAACGACAGCTACGCCCGTCCGTATCTGGTTTCCAGCTGCTTCAAAGGTGCCAAGCCCTCCAACGGCTACAACCCCGAAAAGCCATACACCATCCAGGTGCGCCGCGACCCCACCCGCCCCAACGACGAGCGCTCGCAGATGCTGAAAGGCTATGTGAAGTACCTGCAAGTGTATAGCGACGGCTACGACACCCCGTGGCGCAGCGTCGACGTGGTGCAGCAAAAGGGCGACGACTACTATCGCGTCTCCAACTGTCCCGCCATCCTCACCCAATGCAAGGAAGTGGACTTCGACGCCACCGAAGACTGGAAAGAGTTGGATTAGTTAGGGGTTGAGAAGTCAATAGTTTTAAATCAATAGCTTTACGATGAAAAAATCACGTTCCTTTTTTACCTTATTGTTTGCCTTAGTCGCGGGAATCGCCAAGGCCGGCGAAGGCATGTGGATCCCTATGCTCCTGCAATACAACGAGAAAGAGATGCAGGAAATGGGCATGAGAATCACCGCTGAAGACATCTACAGCATCAACCGAAGCAGCCTGAAAGACGCCATCGTGCTCTTCGGCGGCGGCTGCACTGGCGAAATCGTCAGCGACAAAGGCCTGTTGCTCACCAACCACCATTGCGGCTTCGACTACATCCAAAAGCACAGTTCCGTAGAGCACGACTACCTCACCCGAGGCTTTTGGGCCATGAACCAAGGCGAGGAGTTGCCATGTCCGGGTCTCAGTGTCACCTTCCTGCGCGAGATGCGCGACGTGACCGAGAAAATCCTGTTCAACGTCAATGTCGATATGCCCGAAGACGAGCGCAAAGCTAAAATAGAAGAAAACATCAAGAAACTCACAGCCGACTTTGAAAAGCAAACTCCTTACAAGGTCAGCATCAAACCTTTCTTCTTGGGCAACGAATACTACGCGTTGTTCAACGAAACCTACACCGACGTGCGCCTCGTGGGTTGCCCGCCAAGCAACATCGGCAAGTTTGGCGGCGACACCGACAATTGGGTGTGGCCTCGCCACACGGGCGACTTCAGCGTGTTTCGCGTGTATGCCGACAAGGACGGCCATCCGGCAGCCTACAGCAAGGATAATAAGCCCTACAAGCCCGCCAAACACCTCGAAATCACGCTGAAAGGTGCCAACGAGGGCGACTTCGCCTTCGTGTTCGGCTATCCCGCCCGCACCAACGAATCCCTGCCCGCCGTGGCCGTCGATCAAGAGGCCAACCTCATCGACCCCATCACCGTCGATTTGCGAGGCAAAGTGCTCGACATCTACAACAAATACCAAGAGCAAGACCCGAAAGTGCGCATACAATACGCCTCGAAGCACGCCAGCATCGGCAACGGCTGGAAGAAATGGATGGGCGTCACTGAGGGCATCAACCACTTCCATGGCGTGGAAAAGAAACGCGCCTTCGAGAAGGACTTCCAAGAGTGGGCGTTGCGGGCCCGCAACCGCTACATGTATCTCGACCTGCTGAAAAACTTCGAGCAAAGCTACAAGGAACTTGAGCCTTACCAATTGGCCTACACCTATCTGGCAGAGGCCGGGCTGCGCATCGAACTCGTCAGCTTCGCCGGACGCTTCGCCCGACTCTCCGAGGTGACCAAGGACACACCCCAAGGCGACATCGACAAGATGGTGGCTTCGCTGAAGAAGTCGGCAGAAACGTTCTTCAAGGACTATCACGAACCCATCGACCGCGAAGTGGCCGCCATGCTGCTCAAGGAATACCTGAAGGCACAGCCCGCCGGCTTCCGCCCTGGTTTCCTCAACGAAATCAAGGATGTGGACGATTATGTGGAAAAGCTTTTCACCAAGTCGATGTTTGCCGACAAGGCCGTGGTGAACGACTTTTTGGACAATTTCAAGGCCAACAAAGCCAAGAAATTGGCCAACGACCCCGCTATGAAAGCCTACCAGAGCCTCATCGGGTTCTACCGCGACGAGGTGAACGGCAAGATGACCGAAATCAACGCCTCCATCGACGGTATGCGTCGCCTCTACATGAAAGGCCAGATGGACATGCAAGTCGACAAGCGCCTCTTCCCCGACGCCAACTTCACGTTGCGCGTCACCTACGGCAAGGTGGAAGGCTTCAAGCCGCAAGACGGCAAGACCTACCGCCACTTCACGACGCTCGAAGGCATCATGGAGAAAGAAAACCCCGACATCTATGACTATGTGGTGGAGCCGCGCTTGAAGCAACTCTACAACAACAAGGACTACGGACGCTATGCCGACAAGGACGGCAAGATGCATGTGGCCTTCACGGCCAGTGTGCACACCACTGGCGGCAACTCGGGCAGCCCCATCCTGAACGCCGACGGGCATCTCCTTGGCCTCAACTTCGACCGCTGCTGGGAAGGCACGATGAGCGACTTGATTTACGACCCCGACATCTGCCGCAACATCAGCGTCGATATCCGTTACGTGCTCTTCATCATCGACAAGTTTGCCGGAGCCAGTCACTTGATCGACGAAATGACGATTGTGGAATAACCCCCATTACCATTAACCAAAAAAACGAAAAGAGGAAGGTTTTTGGGCCTTCCTCTTTTTTTTGTTTGTCGTTCTGGCAAAGAATCACTTCTTTCCGAACAGGCTGCCGAGGCCGCCAAGGATGCTGCCGAGGCCGCCAGCACTGCTTTGGCTTTGTGTGCTGCCACCCAGGAGGGCACCCAACAAGCTGCCCAAGCCAGCTGCGCCCGAGTTGCCGTTTTGCTTGCCAAGAAGGGCAAGGAGGCTCGGGGCGATGGAGGCGAGGATGTTGCTCACGCCGTTGGAGGCCACGCCGCTCGACTTCGAGATGCCGCTGATCACGTTCGACAGGTTGCCGCCGAAAATGTGGCCCAAAATCTTGTTGCCGTCGGTGAGGTCGGTGGACTTCAGGTTGCTGATGATGTTGCCTGCGCTGCTGGCATGGTCGCCGAGGGCCTTGGCCAACGAAGCGGCACCGCTTTCAGTGGAGGCGTTCTTCTGCATCGCACCGAGAAGGCTGGGCAATGCAGCGGTGATGACCGAAGACACTTGCTTCTGGTCGAGTTTTAGGTTTTCCGAAATAGCGCCGATGGCATCGTTGCCCGTCAAAGCGCCCAAAATATTGGTCAAATCCATAATTGTGATATTTGGTTAATGAATGTCGTTTTTGCCAAACTTGATGTCCTTCACGTTGAGCTGAAGGGTCGTCTTGCCTTGCCATGTGTTGTATTCAAGATGGTAGCAAATGCTGAAAGGTTTGCCGTCGTGGATGCGGCTGAAGAGGTCGCCTTGCTGGAACGCGATGCCCGACAGAGGTGCGACACCTTGTTCCTTGTCGCCAACTTGCGACAAGGTGAGTTTGAGGTGACGTAGGCCGCCCACAGGCCGTGAACCGCCCGCGTCGATGACGTTGTCGGTCCAAAAAACGGGAGCCATGTTGCCCGGACCGAAGGGCGAGAACTGTTCCAAGATCCGCATGAACTTGGGCGTGATGTCGCGGAAGTTAATCTTCAAATCAACTTCCAACTCGGGCACGAAGTCTTCTTCTATGAGGTGTTCTGCGACATAGGCCTCGAAACGGCGACTGAATTCCGCCAGGTTCTCTGGTCTCATTGAAAGGCCGGCTGCGTATTTGTGCCCGCCAAAATGCTCCAAAAGGTCGGAGCAGTTGTCGATGGCGTCGTAGATGTCGAAATTCTTGATGGATCGTGCCGATCCGGTGATGAGGCCGTTGGCCATGGTGAGCACGATGGTGGGGCGATAATAATAATCGGTGAGGCGCGAGGCCACAATGCCGATGACGCCCTTGTGCCAGTTTTCGTTGAACACGACGGTGCTTTTGGCATCGCGCAGCAGCGGGTTGTCGGAAATCATGCCGAGGGCTTCCTCGGTGATGCGGTTGTCGAACTCGCGGCGCATGTCGTTTAAGTCGTTGATGGAATCGGCCAGCTTTTCGGCGTGTTCCTTCTTTTCGGCTATGAGCAGGCGCACCGAGTCGGCGGCCTTGTCGATTCGCCCGGCGGCATTGATGCGTGGCCCGATGAGGAAAACCAAGTCGCTGATAGTCAATTCTCTTGTTAAGGCGTTGTCGGCTTCTTCGGCTTGTTCTTCTTCGCGACGGTAGATGTTGGCGTGTTGCAGGATGGCCTCGATGCCTGGTCGCGGGTCTTTGTTGAGCCGTTTCAAGCCGTAATAGGCCAACACACGGTTTTCGCCTGTGATGGGCACGATGTCGGCGGCGATGCTGACGGCCAAGAGGTCGAGCAGGTCATAGACTTGTTCCGTCGTCCCCAAGCCCTTCATGGACAAGGCGGTAATAAGCTTGAAACCCACGCCGCAGCCCGAAAGCTCGTCGTATGGATAGTGGCAGTCGGGTCGTTTGGGGTCGAGCACGGCCACGGCATTGGGAATCACTTCGCCAGCGCGATGGTGGTCGCAGATGATGAAATCGACGCCTTTCGAATTGGCGTATTCTATGCGTTCCACCGCCTTGATGCCGCAGTCCAAGGCTATCACGACCTTGAAGCCGTTTTTGGCCGCATAGTCGATGCCCTTGTGCGAAATGCCATAGCCTTCCTGGTAACGGTCAGGGATGTAGAACTCTATCTTCTTTTTCTTGAAGAACGGCTTGAGGTAGGTATAGACCAAGGCCACGGCAGTGGTGCCGTCCACGTCGTAGTCGCCATAAACCAGCACTTTCTCGCCCTCGTTGATGGCGCGCAACACCCTTTCGACGGCCTTGTCCATGTCGGTCATCAGGAAGGGGTCGTGGAGTTGGTCGAGCGAGGGACGGAAGAAGGTTTTGGCCTCCTCATAGGTGGAAATTCCGCGTTGTACAAGCAAGGTGGCAAGGTTCTCATCGATTCCGAGAGCCTTGGACAAATCTTTTACATGTTGATTGTCAGCTTGTTTGTTAATAATCCATCGCGTTTCCATCCAGATAATTTTGAATCGGTAAAGATAAGGAAAAAACCAATGCGTTTGGATGGAAAATAAAAATTAAATTTGATTTTTGTCGTATCTTCTTTATTTATAGTGGATTATAAATCAAAAAAATGTTGTTCGTTTACCTGCCGCCGCCGAAAGAGCAATTCCTTACGACGGAGTTGCGGTTCAGGCCCACAAGGCTGCTTCCGTACCAGTAACCGATTCGCCAACAATGGATGTGGCAGTTTTCCACTTGTTCTGCTCACTGTTTTTAGCAAAGGAGAACTTTTCGGCATAGTCTTGATAGGCGATTTGTATTCGGCGTAAAAAACGCTCTCAGGTTGTTGAAATCTTTGTTCAAAAAAATGTTTCAAAACTATTGCGTGGTTTCCAAAAAAATGGTAATCTTGCAACTTAATAACCAGCATAATACTACGGCCTTGAAAAAGATTAGAACTGCTTTAATATCAGTATTTTATAAGACAGGTATCGATACCATCGTCGGTTTGTTGAAGCAAAATGGAGTGCAGATTTACTCCACTGGCGGGACTTACGATTTCATCAAGCCGCTCGACCCGTCGGTGAAGACCGTCGAATCGCTCACGGGCTATCCCTCCATCCTCGGCGGGCGCGTCAAAACATTGCATCCCAAGGTGTTTGGAGGCATTTTGGGGCGCGGCAGCCTTGAATCGGACCAACGCGAGATGCAGGAATACGACATTCCCGCCTTCGATTTGGTCATTGTCGATCTCTATCCCTTTGAAGAAACCGTGGCCAAAACGGAAGAAGCCACGCAAATCATCGAGAAAATCGACATCGGGGGCATCTCGCTCATCCGTGCTGGCGCGAAAAACTTCAACGATGTGCTCATCGTGCCTTCGCAAAGACATTACGGCGAACTTATACAACTGCTTGAAAAACAGAAAGGAGAGACTTCGCTTGACGACCGGCGCCGCTTTGCGGCCTACGCTTTCGGCGTGAGCTCGCACTACGACAGCGCCATCTTGAACTGGTTCGTGAAGGGCAATGAGAACAAGCCGCTACGCATCGCCGAAGAGGAAGGAACGCCTTTGCGCTACGGCGAAAACCCGCACCAGAAAGGCGCTTTCTATGGCGACCTAGACGCGATGTTCGAGAAACTGCATGGCAAAGATCTGTCATACAACAACCTGCTCGATCTCGACGCAGGCCTCAACCTCATCCGCGAGTTCGACGAGCCCACTTTCGCCATCCTGAAGCACAACAATCCCTGTGGCTTGGCTTGCCGCCCAACCGTCAAGGAGGCCTATTTGGCAGCCTTGGCTGGCGACCCGGTTTCGGCCTTCGGCGGCGTGCTGGTATGCAATCGCCCCATCGACATTGAGGCCGCCGAGGAAATCAACAAGCTCTTCATCGAGGTCATCGTGGCACCCGACTACGAAAACGGCGTGCTCGACCTGCTCTTCTCGAAGAAAAACCGCGTGGTGCTGCGCCTAAAGGACGACCTCTACAAGCCTCAGACGGTGAAGACTGCGCTTAACGGCTATTTGGTTCAAGACCGCGACCTTCACACCGAAACCGTTGCCGACTTCCATGTTGTCACCGAGAAGGCACCGACGGCAACCGAGACAGCCGACATGGTTTTCGCCAACAAGATCGTGAAGCACAGCCGCTCCAACGCCATCGTATTGGCCAAGAACGGACAGCTTTGCGCTTCGGGTATGGGGCAGACATCGCGTGTGGACGCCTTGCGCCAAGCCATCGAGAAGGCCCGCTCGTTCAATTTTGATCTGAAAGGCGCGGTGCTGGCTTCCGACGCCTTCTTCCCTTTCAAGGACTGCGTCGAATTGGCCCACGGGGCCGGCATCACGGCCATCGTGCAGCCCGGCGGATCGGTGCGCGACCAAGAAAGCATCGACTGTTGCAACGAGAACGGCATCAGCATGGTATTCACCGGGTTTAGGCACTTTAGGCATTGAAAAAGCGGCGTTTCGACAAACCCAACGGCCGACAAAGAGCCTGAGCCTGTTGAAGGCCCGACCAACAATTAAACGATTAAACAACAAACGAATAAACAACACAAATATGGGAGCATTTTCATTCCTCAACAAAGAAATCGCCATTGACCTTGGCACGGCCAACACGATCATCATATACAACGACAAGGTGGTCGTTGACGAGCCCTCCATCGTCGCCTTGCAGCGCGACACAAAGAAAATCATCGCCGTGGGCAAGCGAGCCATGATGATGCACGGCAAGACCCACGAGAACATCAAGACCATCCGCCCCTTGCGCGATGGTGTGATAGCCGACTTCCAAGCCGCCGAATACATGATGCGCGAGATGATCAAGATGATTCAGTTCAGAAACACCTTGTTCCCGCCCAGCCTGAAGATGGTCATCTGCATCCCTTCGGGCATCACCGAGGTGGAAGAACGCGCTGTGAAAGACTCGGCCGAAAATGCAGGTGCCAAAGAGGTGCGCCTCATCCATGAGCCTATGGCCGCCGCCATCGGTATCGGCATCGACGTGTTGGAGCCTGCCGGTAACATGATTATCGACATCGGGGGCGGCACCTCCGAAATCGCCGTCATCGCTTTGGGTGGCATCGTGAACAACAAGTCCATCCGTATTGCCGGTGACGATTTCACCGCCGACATCGAAGAATACATGCGCAAACAACACAACATCATCGTTGGCGAGCGCACCGCCGAGCGCATCAAGATTGAGGTGGGCGCCGCCATCCCCCAACTCGACAACCCGCCCGACGACTATGCCGTGCAAGGTCGCGACATGCTGACAGGTATCCCTAAGGAAATCAAGGTGAACTACGCCGAAATCGCCCATTGCCTCGACAAGAGCGTGATGAAAATCGAGACCGCCGTGCTGAATGCCTTGGAGCAGACACCGCCCGAGCTTTCGGCCGACATCTACCGCACAGGCATCTACCTCACCGGCGGTGGCGCCCTGCTGCGTGGCCTCGACAAGCGTCTCAACGCCAAGACCAAGTTGCCCATCCATGTGGCAGAAGACCCTTTGCGCGCCGTCGCCCGTGGCACAGGCATCGCCCTGAAGAACTTCGACCGCTTCACATTCCTTATCAAATAAAAATGCGGAATTGTGAATGTGGAATGCGGAAATCGCAGAATCGACGAAGTCAATATCGCAATTGTGGCATAGGGCTTTGCCCTATTCCGCATTCCACATTCCGAATTCCGAATTAAAACGGCCATGTATAACTTGCGGCGTTTCATACTGAAACATCACTTTGTCATCCTCTTTATCCTGCTCGAGGTGATTTCAATCTTGCTGCTTGCCCGTAGCCAGAATTTCCACCGCAACCGCTTGGTGAGCGGGACGAATGTAGTGGTGGGCAACATCCACGAGATGGGTAGCGACGTTGGAGGCTATTTCCACCTGCGTCAGGCCAACAAGCAATTGGCCGAGGAAAATGCCCTGCTTCGCAAGCAGATATCGGTAGTGACAGACACGGCTACAAATACTTACACTCTTCTCGACCACGACACGATTTATGAGTACATCCCCGCGAGAGTGGTCAATAACAGCACCGGGATGGCCAACAACTACATCGTCATCAACAAAGGGAAGGTGGATGGCATCAAGCGCGACATGGGCGTGATTTCGTCAGAAGGCATTGTCGGCGTGGTGACCGATGTCAGCCTGCATTACGCTTCGGTGATGAGCCTGCTCCACAGCAAGTCGTTTGTGGGGGTCCGCTTCAAGAACAGCCAACAACTTGCGAGCCTGCGTTGGAACACGGGCAACTATCGTTTCGGCATGGTGGAAGACATTCCTACCCATGTCGAGCTTCACAAGGGCGACACCGTGCTCACTAGTTCGTATTCCTTCATCTTCCCTGAAGACATGATGGTTGGCACCGTTGAAGACCCATCGGTTTCCTCGACCGATGCGCTAAACAAGGCCGAAATCAGGTTCGCCACCAATTTCGCCACGCTTCGCCATGTTTACGTCATCCACAACCTTCACAAACCTGAACTTGACTCGCTCAAGGCCAACTTTTTGGACAAATGAACAAAACCCTCCTCAATATCATCCGCTTTGTCGTGCTTGTGCTAGCGCAGGTGCTGCTCGTGAACCATATCCGCTTGGGTGGCTATGTTCATCCTTATATCTATGTGATTTTCATCATGTTGCTTTCTGTCACCATGCCCAAATGGCAGGTGTTGACTTTGGGGTTTGTGCTGGGTTTTTGCGTTGATATGTTCACAGGCACGCCAGGACTTCATGCCGGAGCCACCACTTTGATGGCCTTTTGCCGTCCGTCGGTGCTGCGATTGGTTTCGGGGCACCAAAAGTTGGAGAACGTGCATGAACCTAACATCGGGCAGTTGGGCGGACCGTGGTTCTTGCGCTATGTCGCTTGCCTTGTGCTGGTGCACCACTTTGCCCTGTTTTTCCTGGAATCGTTCAGCTTCCGACTTTTGGGGCAGGTGTTTTTGCGCATTGTGCTGAGTGTGCCGGTTTCAGTGTTCCTCATCATGATGATCTTGTATCTCTTCGATCTTGGAAAGAAAAAGGAGAGCCATTAACGATATGCAATAATCCCTTTTTGCGACATGAAACGCCTTATGTCCTTTCTCGCAGCGGTTTTCATGGCCGCGTCAGTATCGGCCCAACAGGGCGATGTGGTGCTGTGCGAAGGCTTCTTCAACCCATGGCTGGAGGAAGGCTGGGACGTGAAAGGCGACAATTGGGTGGTGTGGTATATCTCCAATAGCACCAATGCCGGCGGGAAGTCGCACGAGCTTCAAATGTATCCTGACATCAATTTCATTGGAACCACACGGCTTGTGACACCCATTGTGGAGCTGGGTAAATACGACTTCATCAATTTCCAGTTCAACCACTGTTTCGAGGCCACCAACGGCGACCTGAACGCCCAAATCGGTATCGGCATATCGCAAGACGGCGAGTCGTGGGAAAGCATTTGGGAAGACACCGTGACTGGTAGTATTGCCCAAAGCCAATATCTGCTTACCTTCGACATGGAGGAATGGCCTACCAAGGCACCTCAGTTCTGCCTATATTATAGTGGAGAAGGCGCTTATGTGAACAGCTGGTTCATCGACAACGTCATCATCTTCGCCTCAAAGAAAAACAAGTTTGGACAAATCAAGGACAGCGACGAAAATGGTTTCGTAGCAGCCCGCTCACACATTTTGAGCCTGAGGGGACCGAAAGCTGGCACGGTGACGCAGTTCAGCACCATGAGAAAGTCGAGAAACAAGTTCGCAAAGATCGTGGAAGGACGACGGGGGAGGAGGTAGTTGTCAGTTGTCAGTTGCCAGTTGTCAGTTGTCAGTTGGGGAAACACAAGGAAGCATTATCGACTGCAAACTGCAAACTGGTAACTGCAAACTGAAAAAATAGTATCTTTGCAGCCTCAAATCAATAGCAACATCTGAAATGGACTTACCCAAAGACGACGTAAACTCCCAGTTTACATTCACTTACGACGACATCAAAGGCACGGTGCATGTCGTCGACCACCTCACAGGCGAAGAGTATGACCTTTTGAAAGAGGACACTGGCTGGTTTGATGCCGAATTCAAGTTTGACGTATAGTTTTCAGGGGCGGCTAAGCCGCCCCTGAAAACTATTTTATTTCACCACCAATTTCTTAATTACCACGGCACCGTTCTCCTCAATGATGTTGACGAGATAGATGCCCTTGTTCCATTCGGCGGCATCGATGCTGACGGACTTGCCCTCGGCTTCGTGCACCTTTTGTCCGACGAGGTTGTAGACCTCCACTTTGGCCACATTCGCGCCTTCCACGGTGAATTGGCCCGTGGTCGGGTTGGGATAGACATGGAGTTTGGTCGAAAATTCAGCAAAGCCAACATTGGACTCAATCCAAAAATGGTGCGGGTCGAGGGCGGCGAAGACGGGCTGCGTGTAGCGATGCCCCGATTCGTCGGCTCCAAAAACATAATAATCAATCTGTGAACCAAGTTGATACCCTTTGATATAGCCGACATACTCGTCAGGGTTGCCTGTGGCGGTCATGTGGGCCGTCTGGTAAGCGCCGCCATCGATGCTGTAATAGACAAGGAGCGAGTCTAGCTTGAGGTTGGCACCGCTATAGGCGATGAACTTCGAGGTGACGGCGATGGAGTCTTGCCAAGCCAGCTCGCCGAAAATCACGTCGCGGTGGTCGACAAAGAGCATGTCGAAGTCCATCACACCACGGGTGCGGCAGTGCAAGGCATCGCCAGCAACCCAAGGAGTGTTTTCGCTACCTTCAACAGCCACTATCTCATACCCAGGCAAAGCCTCTTGATAAACGGCAATCGCATTTT